>NZ_JBVVOS010000035.1:0-75671 GCF_055807515.1 Bradyrhizobium sp. Kon69
AGCGACTGCGCGGTGAAGAAGTTGGTGGGATTGTCCAGGGCCGAGTTGACGCTCTTGCCGGTCGACAGACGGTTCTGCGTGGTGGCGAGAAGATCAGCGGTGGACTGGAGGGAGAGGAGGTTCTGACGAACCGAGGAGGAGAGAACGATACCGGACATTGGGTGTTACCTTTCTGGTAAACGACGCTTACTGTTACGCGTCTGCATGGATCGAGTGACCCAGCGACCGGCGGACCGTGGGGCGGAGTCCTCTAACGAAACATGAAATGAAATCGGCACTTTTGCTGAGTCGGCGCGCGATTCGGCCCATTCGCACACTCGCGACGCCACGCAGCTGGGCGACTTCGGCCTTGATATGATTGAGCTTTTCCGCGGCATCGGCCGGGATTTACAACTCGTTAACTAGTCTTGATGGAGTATTGCGCCCTGATCCGCCGCAACACACGCTCGGTTACGAAAGCGTTGATGGAGAACAGGCATGGCCCTCAAGGTCGAGCTCAGACCGCACGAACGCATCATCGTCGGTAACTGCGTAATAACCAACACCGACCAGCGCGCCCGCCTTCTGATCGACGGCGACAACGTGCCGATCCTGCGCGAGCGCGACATCCTCACACCGGAGACCGCCGACTCGCCTGCCAAGCTCGTCTATCTGGCGGTCCAGCTCATGTACATCTCGCCGGATCCGCAGACCCAGCACGGCACTTATTTCAACCTGGTGCGCGACATCGTCACCGCGGTGCCGAGCTCCTGGCCGATCATCGAGGGCATCAACAACAACATCCTCAACGGCGACCTCTATCGCGCCCTGAAGGATGCTCGCAAGCTGATCGCCTATGAGGAGAAGCTGCGCGGCCAGTTCGAGGCCACCCATCCCAAGGCCGAAGCGGACAAGGACGACGTCAGCACCGCCGCCTGATCCCACGCGTTCGCGGGCCCACGCCGCGCGAACGACCGGCCTGAAACGACAACGGCCCCGGATCGCCTCCGGGGCCGTTGTCGTTTCAGGCCAGCATCAAGGCTACTGTGCCGCGAGCGGCGGCGCCTCGACCTCGATCACTCCCCCGCTCCGGCGTCCGCCGAATTCCAGCACGGCCGCGACCAGCGCGTCGATGTCGGACTCGTCGGTACGGTGATTGACGATCGCGGCGCGGATCGCAAACCTGCCGTCCAGCGTCGTGCTCGAGGGCGCCGCGATACCCGACTCCTGGATGTCGGCGACGATCTCGCGATTGACCTCGTCGGCAGCGCGGTAACGGAAGCAGACGATGTTGAGATTGACCGACGCCAGCAATTCCAGCCGCGGCTCGGCGAGAACGCGCGTCTCCAGATATTTCGCCAGCGCACAGCTTCGCGCGATCACCGCACCGAGCCGATTTGTGCCGAATGTCTTCAGCGTGAACCACGTCTTCAGCGCACGGAAGCCGCGCGACAGATCGGGGCCGAGATCGCAGGGCCAGATCGCGCCGGCCGCAAGTCCCCTCGCCTCGCGGCGCAGATAGGCCGCGGGCTGCGCAAAGGCCTGCCGATGCTGCTCGCCGTCGCGCACCAGCAGGAAGCCGGCGTCATAAGGCACTTGTCCCCATTTGTGGAAATCCAGCGCAATGGAATCCGCAAGCTCGATGCCGCCGAGCAGCGGCGCAAGTTCGGGCGACAGGATCGCGAGCGCACCGAAGGCGCCATCGACGTGAAACCAGATTCCCTCCTCGCGGCACAGCTGCGTGATCGCCTTGAGATCGTCGACCGCGCCGATATCGACCGTACCGGCGGATGCGACGACCATGAACGGTTTGAAGCCGACCTCGCGATCGATCGCGATCTGCGCACGTAGCGCGGCAACGTCCATGCGATGATCGGCATCGACGCCGATCTTGCGCAGCGCGTCGGTGCCGAGCCCGGCGATGTCCATCGCCCTCGAGACGCAGCCATGCGCGGCCTGCGACGTATAGGCGGTGAGAAGCGCACCATCATTGCCGATGCCGTATTGCCGCGCCAGCGTGCCGAGCGCGCTCGTACGTGCCACCAGCACCGCCATCAGATTCGCCATCGACGTGCCCGTGACGAAGATGCCGCTCGCGCTTTCCGGGAAGGCGAACAGGCGGCGCATCCAGTCGACGACCTGGCGCTCGACCTCGATCGGCATATGGTCGCGGCCGCCGAGATTGGCGTTGAGGCCTGCCGCTAGCATTTCCGCGACCATGCCGACCGCGGTGCCGCCGCCATGCACCCAGCCCATGAAACCGGGATGGACGTTCCCGGTCGCATAGGGCGCGACATGTTCGGAGAAGTCGCGATAGACATCGGCGAGATCGCTCGCCTCGCGCGGCACGTCGGCCTTGAATGCCGCACGGACGCCGTCGGGGATCGGCTGCCACACCGGATGCGCGCGAATGTTGGCGATGCCGTCGATCGTCTCGTCGAGCATGCGATGGGCTAGCGCGCGAAACTCGCTCCAGTCCTGCGGATCGAGTGAGGTGTGCGTGACGGAACTTTGCGGGTTGCGGATGATCTCGTTCATGCTGCACTCTCCTCGTCCGCTCTTGAGTGTCGCGACAGCATCGTCGTGAATGCCGCGAAGATCTTGCGCATCTGCGGCGGCTTGTACGGAAACACGGCCGGCGGATCCATGTTGTGCACGACGGCGGTGTTGTCCGCTTCGAAGACCAGCAGCTCGCGGTTCTGGTTCTCGGCGCAATCGACGATGAAGTAATCGAGACCGACGCGCCTGCTCATTTCGTCCAGCGCGATCTTGTGGCGCGCCGCGAACGCATGGTCGAAGTCGAGCATGAAGACGGCTTCCTCGGCCCGCTTCTCCTCGCTGAACGCCATGAAGGCGTTGAGATACCAGATGTCCCAGCGATCGGCGATCGCCATGTGACAGGCATAGGGTTTGCCGTCGACCATGGCGAGACGATATTTGCGGTAGAGTCCGTCGGAACTCGCATAGTCGACGAAGCGCGCGACGAAGAAGTCCTGCTCTTGCCGCTCGGCAAGATAAGCCGCGAGCGCCACCGCGTCGTCGAGCTTGGCAAGTCCGACGCCGGCATGCGTGCCGCGCGGCCGCACGATCATCGGAAAGCGCAGTTCGCCCGTGATCGCCTCGCAGACGATCTTGCCTTGCGAAAGCTCCGACAATTGCGCGCGCGTCGTGGGGGCGGTCACTGGAATGTCGAGACCGGGCACGCCCGCCAGCAGACGATACAGCTTGTCGCGATCGAGATTGCCGATGAGATCGGGGCGATTGAGCAGCGGCCTCGGCCAGTGCGGCGCGGCCTTCTCGATCAGCGCGAGCGCCTCCCGGCACTCCTCGGAATCGGACGCGATCACGATGGCGACGTCGTGCTCGGGCAGAGTCTCCGGCAGGCCGATGCCCTTGACCACGTAGAGCGTCAACAGCTCGATATCGGAATCTTCAAGCAGGAAGTCGATCGGCGTGTTGCCGCCCATGTCGATATCGGCGGCGAGCGCGAGCACGCGCAGCCGGGGTTTTGCAGCAGCGCAAGGCGTACGAAACAATTGGTGGAAGGAGAGCACCTCGGTCTGGATCACCAGCCCGGCCTCCTTCTCGCCGAGAAGCTGGGCAATCAGCGAGAGATCGAGGCCTTCGCCGGCTTCGGCCGTCCCCTCCTCGATCCGCGCCAGCAGCCGCTCGCGCAACGGATGCAGGTCGCCGCCCTCGAAGGCGCGGCGCGTCAACTGCGCAAAGCCGATGCGGTCGGCATGGTTCGGCACGGTCACACCGCTCGTCAAGGAAACTGGATGTTGCATCTCACACCTCGAACACGGACTTTGCCGGCACGGCCGCAACTGCGCCACGGTCAAGCAGCAGCTCGATCTTCACCAGCACATGGGCGATGCGATCGAGAACCTGCTGCACATTGCGTTGCGCCTGCATTGTATCCGGCGACCACGCCTCGGTCACCAATCGTGCGCCGACGCAGAGGCGCAACACGGCCTGCGGCGCGCCGTCCTGCCGCTCCAGTCGGACCGGCTGGCCCACGAGACAGCGCTGGGCGGCCACTTGCCGGTCCGCCGCGCTGCCGCTGATCTCCTCGGCCATGTCGCGCGCCAGCGCCCGATGCACGGCGCTGGTCTCGGCGATCGAGACCGGCTTGCCGCCGCGCAGCAGCGTGAACGGAAAGATCGTGGCTTGCGCGAATTCCTCGTCGTCCGCGCCGGACTTCTCGATCGCGGTGGGAACGGCGCGAAGCGACGGCGACAACGCGATCATGCTGTCGATGCCGGCTGCAAGCTCGGCCAGCATCCTGGCGCGGAAAGCCCCGGGCACGGCATAGTAGCTGCCGATCTCGGCCAGCGCGGCCTCCCAGCGCAGCCATTGACCGAAATTCGGCCGGCGCTCGAAGCGCGAGCGCAGCGTCGTCCACGCCACCGGCCAGTCGCAGCGGCCGGCATAGTCGAAGATGCCGGGCGCGATCGCACCCATCCGGTCGATCGACCGCGACAGGCCTTTCGGCAACAGCAGCGCACCGCTGAAGGCGGGTCCGCCGAAGAATTTCGAGCCGGTGATCAGCACCATGTAACCGCGGTCGAGATAAGCGCGCAACCGCCGGCGGCCGAGCCGCGCCTGACAGGCATCAACGACGATTTGAACCTTGCGCGGCCAGCGCCGCGCGATCTCATCGAGACAGGCCTCGCTTGGGGCGCGCCAACCGAGTTTTGACGAATCCATGATCTGCAACAAAACGCGGCGGCCTTGCGCGAGGCTGGTCTCGACCGCGCGCAGCACCGCGGCATCGGCATCGGTGCGCATCGCAATGCCGGCCGCCATCTCGATCAGCGGCACAGCAATGCTGTCGCCGGCGAGCCCCGTCACCGCGCCGTCCTTGCGCACGGCCATGCCGCCTGCGGTCATCGTGCTGAAATGGTGGCCGCGTGCAGTATGCGGCGTTCCGCTTCCGGTCTGGTCGGCGCCGACCACGATCGTCACCGGCGCCGCGCCGAGCACAGCGCGCGCCACGAACAGGGCGTGAAGCTGGGAGTCCGTGCCGGACGGCGAGAACACGACGTCGATGCGCGACGAGAGCGCAAGGTGACCGCGCAGCTCCTCGCGCATGTCCTGGCAGCGGGCGTCGAAGGCGATTTCGACCTCGTCGAACAGGCACTTGTGCATCAGCTCTTCGCGCGCCAACGCGGCACGGTCATAAGCCATCTGCGAGATCGTCGACGCGGTCGCGGAAGCAAAATTCCAGAGCTCCGGCTCCGGCGACGCCGCGCAGCCATAGGCGTTGACACGGTCGTTCGGATCGAGCGCCAGCCGCGGATCTCCGCCGGAGGCGAGCAGCGTATCCAGCGGTGTGAAGAGATCGCGCAGGCGATAGCGCGAGCCGCCGTCGGACGCGCGCTCGCTGGCTGAGAGAGGGGATGCGCCGGCGCTCATCCCGAAAGGCTCACGCCGCATCGGCCGCCGCCGCGGGCGCCGGTGCGAATTGCGAGGTAATGTCGCCGTGGAACACCGACGGTCCGACGTGATCGAGCGAACTTTCGATGTCGGCCCAGATCTCGCCGCCGATGTCGGTCCAGCGCTTGCAGAACGCGAAATCCTCGGACAGATAGGTGCCGGTCGCCGGGTCGATCATGCATTCGAACAAGGCAAACCGGTTCTGGCTCGCCGCCAGCGTATCGTGCGAATGCTCGCGGAAGAATTGCAAGGCCGCGTAGTCCGGATGGCGGCACATCGCCTCGAGCACGGAGCGCCGGATCATCAGGAAGCCGGTGCCGGCGTAGCGCACACGGGTGAATCCGTTCACCACCACGATGCGGTCGGGGTCCTCGATCTCGAGCACGTAGTCGAGCGATGCGGCCGGCACGTCGGCGCGGCCGGACTGGATCGCCCGCGCGGCCTTGTCCCAGTTGATCCGCTTGATCGGATAGCAGCCGGCGACGACGTCCGCGCCGCACTCGATCAGCCGGAACACCTGCTCCGGCTTGAAGCCGATGTCGGCATCGATGAACAGGAAATGCGTCGCTTCGGGATCGTCCAGGAACATCGCGGCCAGATTGGCCCGCGCGCGCGTGATCAGCGCATCGCCGTCGCGCAGCAGCACCTTGAGCTCGAGATTGGCCATGCCGTGCACGGCGCGCTGGAGCGCGAAGATCGAGCTCGCATAGATGCTCGTCACCTGCCCGCCGAAACATGGCGTGGCCACCACCAGTTTCATCTTCTCCGACATCGTCAGCTCCGCCCCGCTGCAATCCTCACCAAGAGGTAAAGAGGCATGGTTAACGGCGCCTTAACGCCCGCTTACAGGAACTTGACGAGCGAGAGCTGCGCGAGGTTCGAGGTCACCTGGTAGGACGCCTGGAGCGCGTTCTGGAGCGACAGGATCTCGCTCGCGACCTGGTCCGGCGGCGCCGATTCCGCCTGGTCGATGATGGTCTGGAGCTGCGCCTTGGCCTGGGTCTGGCGCGTACCCGCGTCCTTCATGGTGTTCTGGGCCATCGCGATGTCGGTCTGGATGTCCTCGATGCGCTGCTGGCCGGGCTGCTTGGTCAGGGCCTGCGTCACCCGCAGGCTCAGCGCGGCGACCTGCCCGCCCGCATACTGCCCGGTCGGCGAGGTCGAGAACGTCCCGAACACGGCGACCGCCTGCAGCTCCTTGCGGATCGCGTCCTCGTTCGCCTGCGCGCCATACTGCACCGTGACGGAATCGTCGACCCGGGCCATCGCGGTGGAGCGCGGCGAGCCGGGCCCGTCATTGCCCAGGTACCATTGCACGGTGGTGGCCGAGCCGTTCACCAGCGTCGTCGCTGAGCCGAGGGGCGAAGAGCCGACGCGCAGCGGAGCCTTTGCCGCCGTGACCGGGGAGGTCGTGAAGCCGAGCGCCGCGAACGCCGTGCTGTTCGAGCTCGTGATGTTGAGGCTCCCGGGATCGTCCGTGTTGATCGTGATCACGCCGCCATGGATGGTCGACGGCTTCGTGGTGCCGGTGATCTGATCGATCTTGCCAAGGAGAGTTGTGATGTCGTCGGTAATGTTGATCTGGTTTGGGCCGGCGGCACCCGAGGCGACAAAAGTCAGCGTCTGACCGTTCACCGTGATCGTATCGGGCGCCTGGAACGCCGCTGAGAGGACTTCCGGGCCGCCCGTGGTCGCAGTGCCGCTCAGCACAGTTGAACCGGTGATCTGAGGCGTCGACGCCACGCTGCCGCGCGTCACGTTGCTGAGACCGAGCGCCGTGGCCGCCGCGCCGCCGGTGACCGCCACGTCCGTGCCGGTGCCGGTCGCGATCTGGATATTGCCGCCGGCGCTCAGAGTCACGTTGGCGGCGGGGATGCCGGCGGCCGTCGCGATTGCATTCAAGATATCAGACACCTTCGCGGCGCTGCCCGAAGCCAATCCGATCGTGGTATTGCCGCTGGCCGTCGTGACAGTGGTGACGGTAGGGTCGAAGGTGATCGTGTGGGCGCCGCTCGCGCCGGTGATGGTCAGGGTGGTACCGGTCGGAGAGTTGGCGAGCGCGGTGAGAATGGTCCCGTTGAGATGGGGTGTCGCCGAAGAATCGAGCGACGTGGTCGTAGACGCAATCGCCAATGCGCTGTCCTGCAACGCGACCGAGCCCGTCCCGGTCGTCGAGGTATAGGAGCGCAGATTGCCTGTGGCCGCCACATTCGCGGTGGCGGATCCCGCCGTGTTGAAGAAATTGTCGCCGGCGGTGACGGCGGAGGCCGCCACCAGCGAGGTGCCGGCGAGCTTCTTGATCGCGGTATTCAGCGCGGTGTTGAGGTTCGTCGCCGTGTTGTTCGGGTTGACCGGGACGCTTGCATCGATCGCAAAGCTGCCGACGGGCGTCGGTGTCGCGCTGGACGCCGTCAGGTCGATCTGCTCGGTCGAGCCATCGGGCAGCGTGAACTGCACGCTGAGCTTGTCGCCATTTTTCGGATTGACGCCGTTGAGGTCGACCGAGAACGACACCGGCGAGCCGCTCGGGCCGGTGACCGTCGCGCCGGTCAGCGTCGAGGAGACTGCGGCGATCTTCAGGCCGAATGGCGACGCGGCCGCGTCCTCCGATACCATCACCGAGCTCGGCGTCGGCTGTGGCGTCGCCAGCACCAGCCGGCCCATGCCGTTGGCACCGAGGTCGGCGGCCTGGCGCTCCGCCATGACGGTCTTGAAGCCCGCCTGCGTCGTGGTGCCGTTGATGATGTCGCCGGCATTCGCGACGGACGGCGTGTTGAAGGCGGTTCCGGAGAACAGATAGCGATTGCCGGATTGCGTGTTGAGAACGCCGACCATCGAGCCGAATTGCGCGGCTGCGGTGTTCTGCGCCACCGTCTGGCCGTTGACGTTGAGATCCTGCGCGGTGTTGGCCGAGCCCGTCTGCACCGTGTTGCGGATCGTAGTCAGCGCCTGCAGGGCGGTATTGGCGAGATTGATGCTGACGTTGACGTTGGTCATCGTGTCGGTATAGGCGGCGATGTTGGAGAGCTGCGCGCGCCCGGCGATCGCAAAGCCCTCGTTGGTGCCCATCCCGGAATAGTTCTGCGACAGCTTGCCGGTCGAGAGCTGCGTCGACAAATCGGTGAGCTGCTGGTTGATGTTGCGGATCTGCGAGCCGAGAACCGACGAGGAGTAGTTGATGCTGCTGATCGACATGTTTCAGAGCCCTGTTACTTGTTACACTTGAGCCTGGAGCAGCGTATTCATCATGCTCTGCACCACCGACATGACATGAGCGTTGGCGGCATAGGCATTCTGGAGCTGGATCAGGTTCGACATCTCCGAGTCCAGGTTGACGCTGGAGGTCGAGTTGAACTTGGCCTGCAGCGTCGAGACCACGACGCTCTGGCCCTGCTGAAGCTGGGTCGCCTGGGTCGCGGCATTGCCCTGAACGCTCAGGAACTGCTGGAGGTAGTTCGAGACGCTGCCGGTGAAGGGCTGGCTCGCCGAGCCCAGACCGGATTGCGGCGAATAGGAGAACACCGCCGAGGTGAGCTGCGAATAGAGATAGTCCGAGCGCGTGGTGTCGCCGGTGGGGGTCACCGGCGAGGTGTTGTAGATCGACAGCCGGGTCGGGTCGGTGGTGAGCTGCGTGTTCACGGCGATGCGCCCGGCAAGGCCGGTCATCTGCAAACCCGATGCCGTGATCGCGCCGGTGTAGAGCGCCTGCCCGCCATCGGTGAACAGCGGCAGTTGCGGATTGCCCGAGGTCAGCGACGAGATCGTCTTGGTGATCGAGGCCGAATTGACCTTGGCGAGGCCGCTGTTGTCGTCGGTCACCCGCAATGTGGTGGCCGTCGCCGGCGACGGGGCGGCGGCGAACGACAGATGCGAGCCGGAAAGTGCGGTGTTGAGCGCCGAGGCGATCGCGCTCATGCCGCCGGAGAAGTTCACCCCGATCTGCATCGGATTGGCGTTGGTGGGGTTCTGCAGCGGCAGCGCCGCCGGATCGGTCACGTTGACCAGCGTGACCTGTCGCTTCGTGTTGGTGGTCGTGTCGGTGTAGCTGAAGTTGACGCTGTTGCCCGGCGCTGCCCCGGCAAGGTCGAGATCGAAGCCGGCCGGCGGGCCGGTGACCGTGCTGCCGGCCGTGGTCTTGTCCGACAACGCGCTCGACATCGTTGCGGCGAACTGGTCGATCTGGTTCTGCGCCTGCACCAGCGTCTGGTCGCGCAGCTTCAGATCGGCCGCGATCTGGCCCGAAGACACCACGTTGTTGGCGATGACGTCGACCGAGGATCCGTTCGGGAGCTTGATGTTGAACGCGCCGACGCCGGATTTGGCCGGATCGATGTTGTAGAGCGAAGTCGCCGACAGCGCACCGGCGGACGCGAAGGTGAATTGCGAGGCCAGCCCGGCGCCGACCAGCTGGATACCGGTGGTGGTGTAGATGTTGGCCTGATTGGACCCGTCGGTGGTGACGTGGACGTCGACATATTTCGACAGCGTGTTGATGGCCTGGTCGCGCTGGTCCATCAGTGTCGCAGCCGAGGGGTCGTGTTCCGACAGGCCCTGCAGCCTTCCGTTGATGTCGGCGACCTGCTGCATCGCCGCGTTGGCAGCTAGCGCCGAGGTGCTGAGATCCTGCTCGACGTTGGAGCGCAGCGACTGGATGCCCTTGGTGGTGAGGTTGAGCTGCTGCGCCAGCGTCTGCGCGGCGCCGAGCGCAACCGTTTGCGCCGACGACGAGCCCGCGTTGGTCGACAACGCCTGCAGCGCCGTGGTGAAACTGTTCAGCGCGGTTTCGAGCGTACCGCTGTTGCCGGGCGTGCCATAGACATTCTGAAGCTGCTTCAGAATGTTGGCCATCTGGTCGGCGTAGCCGCCGCCGCCGGTCTCGGTGCGCAGCTGCTTCTGCACATAGGTGTCGAGCTCGCGGCTGACGCCGGTCGTCGTCACCGTCGAGCCGAAGTCGCCGGTGGTGACCTCGATCTGGTTCGGCGTCTGGACGACGTAACCCGGCGTCTGCGAGTTGGCGACGTTCGAGGAAACGATCGAGAGCGCAGCCTGATTGGCACGCAGACCGCTCATCGCACTGGCGAGGGCTGAACTCAAACCCATGTTGACTTGCCGCCTTTGGTTACGTCACGCCCCAATCAGCGCAACACGTTCAAGAGGTCCTGCACCATCGTATTCGCCGTCGTGATCACCTTGGTGTTGGCCGAATAGGCCTGCTGGGTCACGATCAGCTTGGTGAATTCGTCGGCGATGTCGGTGTTCGAGCCTTCCAGCGACGAGCCGCTGATCGAACCGGAAGCGCCATCGATCGCGGCGCCCGACTGTTCGGTCGCTGAGTAAGCGCCGCCGTCCTGCGCCTTCAGGTAGTTGGTGCCGTTGAAGTGCGACAACGAGACCTGTGCGAGATCGAGGTTCTGGCCGTTCGAGAAGGTCCCAACCACGAGGCCGTTGTTGTTGACGGCGACCGAGCGAAGCTGACCGGCGGCATAGCCGTTCTGGGTGATGGTGTTGATGGTGACCGCGCCGCTGGTGCTGGCATATTGCGTCAGTCCGCCCGAGGAGATGTTGAAAGAGACCGAGCCCAGCGATTGGCCGCTGACGCTGACGTTGTTGATGGTGATACCCGAGCCGCTCGGCGAGGTCAGCGAGCCGTCGGCGGCAAAGGTGAAGGCCTGGCCGGTATTGACCCAGCCGACCGTCGTGCCGGTCGCATTCGGGTCGGTCTGGTAGAACATGTTCCAGCTATCGGCATGGCCCGCGCCCAGCGAGGCGCTGTCGGTCTTGGCCCAGCGCAATTGCAGGTTCACCGGCGTGCCGGCCGCGTTGTAGGCGGTCACCGCGCCACCGCTGATCGATTCCTTGGTGAAGGTGGCGATGTCATTGCCGATCACGCCGCCGGTACCGGCAACGCCACCACCGTCACGATTCTTGGTGATGGTCGAGGTGAAGCCGAGCGCGGCGAAGGCCGCGCTGTTGGAGCTCGCCACCGACAGGTTGGAGGATGTGCCGGTGTTCAGCGTGATCACGCCGCCACTGCTGACCGACGACCCCGTTGCACCGGAGAGCGCGTCGATCTTGCCGAGCAGCATCGTGATGTTGTCGGTGACGTTGATTTGGTTCGGGCCTGAGGCGCCGGCGGCCATGAAGGTCAGCGGCTGACCATTGACCGTGATGACGTCGCCGGCGGAGAAGCCCGATGTGATCACCTCGGCGCCGCCGGCCGCCGCCGCGCCGCTCAGCACCGTGGCGCCCGAGATCGCTGGGGAGGACAGCACGTTGCCGCCGCGCGTTACGCTGCTGATGCCGAGCGCCGTGGCCGCCTGGCCGCTACCAACCGGTACGTCGGTGCTGGTGCCGCTGGAGATCACGATGTTGCCGCTGGGATTGAGCGATGCGGTAACGCCGGCGCCGCCGGCCAACTGGATGGCGGAGATGATGCTGGCCACCGTGGCCGTCGTGCCCGCGCCGAGACCGATCGTGGTGTTGCTGCCGGCCGTCACGACGGTGGTGCCGCCGTTGAACGTGATGGTGTTGCCGTTGATGGTCAGCACCTGGCCGCTGAGCGCGGTGAGGGTGGTGGAGGCGAGATGCGTACCCAGGGCGTTGTCGAGCGAAGTTGTGGTCGATGCCACCGCTGCAGAGTTGTTCTGGAGCGCCGTTGTGCCGGTCGTAGTGGTCGACGAGTACGGCGAGCGGATGTTGCCGGTTGCGGCAGCGCCGGACGTTGTGGCGTTTGCATATGGTGGAGGCGGCGTGCCGACCGGCAGCGGGTTGGCCGCGAAGTCCGACGGGTTCAGTCCGCCGGCCGCCAGCAGCGTCTTGGTCGCCGCCGTCGTGCTCGCCACGGTGTTCGGCTGGGTCGGCAGGTTCGCCGCGTACTGGATCGAGGTGGTCGCCTGCGCCGGGATGAAGTTGTTCTGGAATTTCAGGACTGTCGCGACGTTGCCTTGCGGGTTGCCGGTCTTCGGGTCGACCGTGACACCCATCAAATAGTAGCCGGCGCCGTTGACCAGATTGCCGTTGGCATTGAGCTGGAAGTCGCCACGCCGCGTGTAATAAGTGACGCCGCTGAACACCGGCGCGTTGTCGACGACGCCCGTGGCCTTCTGGATCGAGAAGAAGCCATCACCGGTGATCGCCATGTTGGTGGCGACGCTGGAGCCCGAGATTGTGCCCTGCGTGGTGATGGTGGCCTTGGCGTTGGCGGTCACACCGCCCGCGACCTGCTTGCTCGGGACCGACGAGTCGGGAATGAGATCGACGAAGCTGGTGCCGATGCCCTTGTACGCGGTGGTGGATGAGTTCGCGATGTTGCCGGAAATGTTCTGCAGCGCGTAGGACTGCGCCTGCAGGCCACCCACCGAGGTGTTCATTGCATCGAAGATACCCATAACTTTGTCTCCAGATCCGATCTCGGCGGCCGGTCGACCATGGCCGCAGTCGGAGGAGACTGTCGCAAGGGCTATGCCAATGCGGGTACTTTCACGAAATCAATGACTTAATGAAAAAGCCCCGGTCTGATGACCGGGGCACATTTGCCGGGACCGGCAACAATTGCCGGGACGAAACCTAGGTTGCGGACGCCGCCGCGGGATGGAAGACCAGCCCGAAACCGTCGATGCAGTAGCGCAATCCGGTTGGCTTGGGACCGTCGTCGAAGACGTGGCCGAGATGGCCGCCGCAGCGCCGGCAATGCACCTCGGTGCGGAGCATGCCAAAGGTGCGATCCTCGGTCTTGCCGACATTGCCCTCGATCGGCTGGTAGAAGCTCGGCCAGCCCGTGCCGCTCTCGAATTTGGTGTCGGAGGCGAACAGCGGCAGGTCGCAGCCGGCGCAGGCGAAGACGCCCTTGCGGTGCTCCTTGAGCAGCGGGCTGGAGCCCGGCCGCTCGGTGCCTTCCTTGCGCAGGATCTCATATTGCTGCGGCGTGAGCTGGGCACGCCATTCGGCGTCCGTCTTCTCGATCTCGAATTTCTGCGCGGCTTTCTCTCCAGCCTCCGCCGGCGATGCTCTGAGCCAGCGGAAGGCCGCAAGGCAGAACAGGCCGGCGACGGTCGTCAACAGGATGCGGCGGTCAAACATCTCATTCTCCATGCGGGAGCGTCTACGCCCTGAGATACGGGCTCTAACCGGCGACGTTACACTTCCGGGCCGAGTTTTTCTCACCTTATCGCGAGGCGCTCTCGTCCTGCGGGACCGGTTCCACGGCTTCTGCCACAGGCTTCGGCGGTGGGGCCGGCCGGGGCCGAATCCCGGGCGCCGGACGGCGCGGGCCGGTGCCGGCGGCCCGGTTGGCTTCGGCGAGGCGTGTCTCGCGTTCCCGGTCCTTGATCCTGGCGCGCTCCCGATAGCGGGCAAGCGAGCCTGCGGCAGCGGAACTCGCCCTGCCCCAGATTCCGACCAGTTGGCCGGCAACCCGCCCCGTCGTTCCCCCCGCCCAGACCAGCTCGAACGGTGAGAACAGCTTCCAGCGCTCGTCGCCCCACAGGATGCTGCGCGCGATCATCTGCCCGGCCATGGCCGAGGTGTTCATGCCCTGGCGGCCGAACCCGCTGGCCACCCACAGGCCTTTGCGCAACTGGCCGATCTGCGGCATGCCATGCACGGTCTGGCCGGTGGCGCCGCCGAAGGTCTCGGTGATCTCGACATTGCCGAGTTGGGGAAAGATCGACCGGATCCGCCGCCTGACGGCGCCCGCAAAGCGTTGCGGGCGCGCCGCCCACGTGGTCTCCGGGCTCTCCCACATCAGGCGGTCGCCATCGACGATCCGGAAATGATCGACGCCGTCGGAATCCATCACCGATCCCTTGAAGGCGATGATCTCGTGCACGCGCTCGCCGAGCGGCGCGGTGATGCCGGCATAGCGCCAGACCGGCAGCAGCGTTTCCGACAGGCGCCGCAACGGCGCGCCGAGATGGATGTTGCCGGCGAGCACGATATGGGTGGCGCGCAGCCGCGCCGAGGGCGTGACGATGCGCTTGCGGATGCCGGAATGATCGATGCTGACGACCGGCGTATCCTCGAAGATACGCGCTCCCGCCCGCCGCGCCAGCGCTGCAAGGCCGTGCACATATTTGCGGCCGTCGACCTGGAACGCCTTCGGATAATACACGCCATGGAAGTAGTGATCGGTCTTGAGCACCTCGCGGACGCGATCGACCTGCCAGCCCTCGGCCTCGGTGTCGAAATCCTCGTTCAGCATCTGCAAGCGGCTGATCAGCCGGTCGCCGGCATCGACGTTGGAGACCTCGAGCACACCGTCGGTCGGGCCGATCCCCGGCATGTTCTCTTCCGTGGCGTTGGCCCGGACGAACTCGGCGCCCGCTTTCGACAGCGTCCACAATTCCCGCGCGTCCTCGAAGCCGATGCGCTCGATCAGCTCGGCGAGCGGCAGCGCGAAGCCCGGCATCACGGTGCCGAGTTGATTGCCGGAAGCGTTCCAGCCGATGTGGCGGCCCTCGAGCACCGCGACGCTGGCCCCCAGCCGGGCCGCCTCGAGCGCGATGGACAGTCCGGCAAGCCCGGCCCCGATGACGCAAATGTCCGCATCGAGGTCGAACGACAGCCGCGCCCGGTCGCGAAAGCCGGCTTCTTCCTGGGACACGCTTGTGAAAGTCTCGCTCATGTCGTTTCTTAAAGGACTGAGCGGCCGCTTGTCACCTTGTCCTCGACCAGCGCCTGTAGATTATCCTGGTCGTGTAACGATTCGAGAATGCCATGCGCCGTTTGCTGCTGCTGCGTCACGCCAAGACCGAGACCGACGCGCCGAGCGGCCGCGACCAGGACCGCCGGCTCGACGACCGCGGCCACAAGGATGCCGCCGAGATCGGCGACTGGATGGCCTCCCATCCCCCCTTTCCCGAGGCCGTACTGGTATCGCATGCCGTCCGGGCCCGGCAGACCTGGGACATTGCCTGGGAGACCATGAAGGACCGCGTAGCCGCGCCGCAGGTCGAGATCCTGCCGGAACTCTACGCCGCCGATCCCGCCCAGATCCTGGAATCCATTCGCACTGCAACCGTCCCGGCCGACCCGAAGCAGTTGCTGCTGGTCGGCCACAATCCGGGCATGCACGAGATCGCCCTGATGCTGACGGGCGGCGGCGATCCGGCCGGCGCCAAGGCGCTCGCCGACAACCTGCCCACGTCGGGGCTTGCGATCTTCGACTTTGACGTCAAGGATTGGGGCGACGTAGCCTACCGTCGCGGCAAGCTGGTGCTGTTCGTCAGTCCGAGGTTGCTTCGAAGTTAAGGCTGCTTCGAAGCTAAGGCTGCTTCGATCGGGTTGATCGCGCGACGTGCCGGCAAGACGTCCTGACTGGAAGATTTGGAGGCGCAGATGTTCAAGTCCATCCTCGTGCCCATCGACCTCGCCGACACCGATTTGGCCAAGCCGGCGATCGCGACCGCGGCAACGCTGTCACAGACCTGGAGCGGCGTAGTGCGCCTGCTCAACGTGCTGCCGATGACGCCGGTGATGCTGGCCGAATACGTGCCGGCCGATTTCGACGAACAGCAGCGCCAGACCTCGGAAGAAGCCCTCGCCATCGTCGCACGCGAGTCCGGCATCGAGCCATCCCGCATCTCCAGCGTGGTGCGCCAGGGCGGCATCTACCACGAGATCCTGGAGGAAGCCGTGCACATGAAGGCCGAGCTGATCGTGATGACCTCGCACCGGCCGGCGATGCGCACCTATTTCCTCGGCTCCAATGCCGGGCATGTCGTGCGCTACGCCAAATGCTCTGTGCTGGTGGTGAGGCACTGAGCTCGGAGCAATGTCGTGAAGCAATGGTGGCGGAGATGGACGTACGAGATCCCGCTCGCGATCGGCGATGCTTTATGGGAGGTGCTGGTCGTGCAACTGGCCGCACTGCTGGACAGGCTGACGGTGCGGAAGGTAATCGCCTTCATCCCCGTCGTGATCCTCGTACTGGCTTACTACCACAGGATCCCAATCCCGCCGGAATTGATGCTGGTCGGCGACTTCCTCGCCTATATCGACATCTTCTCGGTGCTGATCCTGCTCGGCGTGCTTAGCCGCGTCACGACGATGCTGTTCGTCGTTAAACAGGCCGCCGCACGTATCGCCAAGTTCGCCGGCAACGTCGCTGCACATTTGCCGCGCCGGGATGTCCGGCATCGGCGCCAAGGCGGCGCAGCGACACGACCTCACCGCAAGCCCGAGCGCTCCGAAGACGATCGAGCTCTCGGCGGTGTTTGGGACCAGGCCGCCTTCGCCTGAGCCATATACAAGCTCGTAGCCCGAGTGAGCGAAGCGATACCCGGGACAGCTCGTATCACGATTCCCGGATATCGCTTCGCTCATCCGGGCTACAAGCCCTTGCGTAGCCGTCGGACAAAATACCCAAACTGCAGGTCAACGCCCGCCGCTGAAAATATTCCACTTTACCGAAATTCGGAAATCACGTATGTCTCGCGGCAACCCGGCCCAAGGAAGAGGGGCGTATCGCGATCGTCACGAACGCGGGCCGGACAGCGGCGGACGCTGGGCCACACCGGCGCGAATGGCTTCGCAGGGCGGGCAACCGTGAGCGAAGGCGTCGCGCATACGACCGATGTGATCAGCGTACGGCAAAACCGTGTCGTCCTGACGCCCGGGGTCTGTGCGTCAAGTCTTGTGGTGATGTGGGCGGCCCGACCGGGCATTCGCATCAGCCATCCGCAAGGCGACGGGGGCAATAGTGCATCGCTCCCCGGGGAGAGCACGGCATAAGCCGTAAAACCGCTGCGCAGGGAAGGCCGGACGTTTTGGCTTCACCTGTATGCCGCTGTGCAAATTCCTTACTGCAACTTCGCACAGTGGACCGCGGGTGCCAGCCGGCGCCCGGTCTTCCCTGCGCTCTCTTTCAACTGAGGGTGAGACGGCGAAGCAAAGCTCGGGCGAAATGCGCCGCGAGGATGCGAAGGTGTGTCTGCGAGCGAGATGCGAGCTCAAGGAGCGACAGTGCTACCCACAAACGCCGTCATTGCGAGCGCAGCGACTTGTCCGCCGAAGCTTTAGCGAAGGCGGAAGCAATCCAGAGTCTTTCCGCGGAGGGATTCTGGATTGCTTCGCTGCGCTCGCAATGACGATGTTGAAGCAGGTGGGCCTGAAAACTCAGTGTGGTGCCCCGGACGCAGCGCGTCCGGGACAAGAGCGAAGCGCTTTACAGATACCGAGTCAGCTCTGCTTTGGCCTGACCGTAGACCGCGTCCTCGATCTGGCTGCGCGTGATGCCGATGTCGCGCAAGGCGCGGTCATCGAGGTCGTTCAGCGTCTTGACGGCGGAGCGTTGCTCCAGGCGGTCGAACAGCGCATAGGCGCCGTTGGCCAGCTTGCGGAAAAATCCGTCTGACGAGGATGAGCGTAAACTCCGCCCGGCGGTCTGCGAGATCGTGGTCATTGTCCTTCTCCGGCCTGTTGTCCACGCGGCGAAGCGGATGCCGTTGGCGCAAGCGCCCGAGCGCCTGCACCTCATTTGCGTCGGATTGCTCTCGCTCTCCTCGGCTCAATCGTGAAGCTTGATGGAACTTAAATGCTCCAGTACACTACTCGGAGCAAGTGAAACATTGCTCTCGGTGCAATAATGTCCAAGTTCGAATACGTGAAGCTTGCCGATGCCATTGCTCTCGATATCTCTAACGGCACGTTAAGGCCCGGCGACCGGCTGCCGCCGCAGCGCAATTTTGCCTATGACCGTGGCATTGCGGTCTCGACCGCGAGCCGGGTTTATACGGAGTTGCTCCGCCGCGGCCTCGTCGTCGGCGAGGTCGGCCGCGGCACCTTCATCTCCGGCGCCATCAGGCGCGAGGTCGAGGCGCTGAGCGAGCCGCGCGACGCGCGGATCGATTTCGAGGTCAATTACCCGCTGCTGCCGCAGCAATGGGCGATGATCGCCAAGAGCCTTGCAGGCCTCGAGCGCGTCGACGCGCTCGAATCCGCGCTGCGCGTCTCCACCAGCACCGGCACCAAAAGCGCGCGCAATGCAGCCGCCGCCTATCTCGCACGCAAGGATTTCGCGCCGCAGGCCGAGCAGATCGTCTTCACCGCCAACGGCAAGCAGTCGCTCGCGGCCGCCCTCGCAGCCCTCGTTCCCACCGGCGGCCGCTGCGGCGTCGAGGCGCTGACCTATCCTTATGTCAAGAGCATCGCCGCGCGGCTCGGCGTGACGCTCGTCCCGATTCCGATCGACGAATTTGGCGCGCGCCCCGACGCCATCCAAAAGGCGCATCGCGAGGCGCATCTGTCGGCGCTGTATCTCCAGCCCATCATCCAGAACCCGCTCGGCGTCACCATGAACGCAACACGGCGCGCGGACATCATGCGCGTCGCCGAGAAACTCGATCTCACCATCATCGAGGACGCCGTCTACGGCTTCCTGGCCGACGACACGCCGCTGGCCGCGCTCGACCCCGACCGCTGCATCGTGATCGACAGCCTATCCAAGAAGGTCGCGCCGGGCCTGGCGCTCGGCATCCTGGTCGCGCCGCCGCGATTGCGCGAGAGCGTGATGTGCGCGGTCCGCACCGGCGGCTGGATCGCGTCCGGCCATGCGCTGGCGTCCGGGCAGCGGCTGATGGCAGACGGCACCGTCGCCGAGCTGACGCGGCTGAAACGCGTCGACGCCGCGCGCCGCCAACAGGCCGCGGCAAGGCTGCTCGCCGGCTACCAGCTCTCCGCCGATCCACGCTCCTATCACCTCTGGCTCACGCTGCCGGCACACTGGCGCTCGCAGACCTTCGTCGCCGCAGCAGCCCGGCGCGGCATCGCGCTGACACCGTCCTCGACCTTCGCGATCGCCCATGGCCACGCACCGAACGCAGTGCGGCTCGCGCTCGCCCCGCCTTCGTTTGAGCAGCTCGATTCCGGCCTGCGCACGATCGCATCGCTGCTCGGCACCAAGGAAGAGGACTTTGACTCGACGGAGTAACGCGCCGTCCAAGGCAGCAAGGCCATTTAGGGCAGCAAGGCGCTCGGCACGCAATCGAAGCTATAGCTCCGCGGCTGGTTACGCCGGACGAAGCCGCCGATCTGCCAGGCGAACAGCGCGGCAAAGCCGATGATGAACAGCGCCCCGGCGAATTCGCCGATCGCGAGCGCGCGGATCAGGAGCCCCGTCATCGCCACTGCAAGCACCGCGAGGAAAGCCAACACCACCGCATAGGTCCTTCGGCCGAGGCCCGCGGTCAACTCGGCGCGGCTGCCGGCCTGCGCCATGCGCGCGTGCAACGCGACAATGAAATTGCGAAAGCCATTGTCCTGCGGCGCCATCAGGGCCGCGGTCTGCCAGCTCGTCGACAGGATCGCGATACGGCCGCCACCGGTGTGGCTGACATCGGCGCGAAAGCGGTGCTGCTGCATCGACACCGGGCGGAACGACAGCCGGATTGCACTGATCTCATCATAACGCCACAGACCCGAACGGCCGCCGATCTGCCAGGACAGCCCCTCCTCCGTCAGCTCGAAGCGATGCGCCGAACCGATCAGCGACGCCTTGTAGGCATAGCTCGCGCCCGCAGCCATCTCGGCTCCCGAATCCTGCATCTTCACAATCGATCCAATCCGGGCGATCCAGTCTGCGATCCGCTTGCGTGAGCGCCCTGCCCCATCCTACAAGCGGGACATGGCTGAGACGATTTTTTTTCCGCGCCGCCTGATTCTCGGCGCCGCCGTGATCTCCGGCGTGCTGCTCGCGCTCGCCGTGCACATGCTGGGCGCGCGCTACGGGCTCGACCTCGGCGGCCTCTGGCACTCGGACACCCACGAGTTCATACCGGCGGGCGCGGCGATCGCCTGGTGGCTGATCGCCTCCGTCGGCTTCTCCGGCGGCTATTTCACGGCGAGCTTGATGCAGAGCGCCGTCTCGGGCCAGATCCCGCAACGGATGCGGCAATTCCTGATCGCGGTCGGCGTGCTGCTGCTTGCGGGCGCGGGCCAGGTGGCCTCGGCGCCGAGCCCGGTGCCGACGATCTCGGGTGTGCTGGCCGGGATTGCGGCGCTGGGCCTCGGTGCCGTGATGGCGTTCTGCGGCGCGCATTTCGCACTGCGCCGCGGCTAACCTCAGGCGGTCGCGCGCAACGGCGGCCGGTCCAGCATGATCGCGACATCGGCAGCGGGCCGCGGTTTGCTGAACAGATAGCCCTGCGCCTGGGTGCAGCCTTCGCGCCGGAGCAGCTCGAGCTGCGCGTCGTTCTCGACCCCCTCTGCCGTGGTGACGATGCCGAGGCTCCGGCCCAGCCCAGTCACGGCACGGATGATCGCCATGGAATCCTCACGCGTCGCGAGTTCCGACACGAAGGAGCGGTCGATCTTGATCTTGTCGAAGGGGAAGCTGCGCAGATAACTCAGCGAAGAATAGCCGGTGCCGAAATCGTCGAGCGAGATGCGTACGCCCATGGCGCGGAGGTCATGCAGCGTGGCCAGCGTCGCCTCGCTGTTCTGAAGCAGCACGGATTCGGTGATCTCGAGCTCGAGACGGCGCGCGTCGAGTCTGGAGGCGACCAGCGCCTCGGTCACGGATGCGATCAGGTTCGGATTCTTGAATTGCACCGGCGACAGGTTGACGGCGACGTCGACGTCGTCGGGCCAGGTGGCCGCGTCGGTGCAGGCGGAGCGCAGCACGAATTCGCCGAGCTGGATGATCAGTCCGGTCTCTTCGGCCAGCGGAATGAAGTTCATCGGCGCGATCAGGCCGCGCTCCGGATGGTTCCAGCGCAGCAGCGCCTCGAACGCGACGACGCGACCGCTGACGACGTCGCGGATCGGCTGATAGTACGCCTCGAACTCGTCGCGTTGCAGGGCGGCGCGCAGGTCCATCTCCAGCAGACGCCGCGCCTGCGCGCGCGCATCCATGCCGGTCTCGAAGAACCGATAGGTGCCGCGGCCGTCAGCCTTGGCGCGATACAGCGCGAGGTCGGCGTTCTTCAACAGCTCGTCGGGATTGCTGCCGTCCTGCGGCGACAGCGAGATGCCGATCGAGACGCCGATGATGATCTGATGGTCGTCGATCTCGTAGGGCGCCGAGATCACCTCGACCAGGCGGCTGGCAAGGGACCTTGCCGCGGTTTCCTCCGAACGTCCGATCTGGACCACGGCGAACTCGTCGCCACCGAGCCGCGCCACCGTGTCGCTCTCACCGACGGTGGCCTTCAGCCTGCGCCCGACCTCCTTGAGCAGCGCGTCGCCGATGGGATGGCCGAGCGAGTCGTTGATGTCCTTGAAGTGATCGAGATCGAGACAAAGCACCGCGAGCTGGTCGCCCGATCTGGTCCGGCGCAGTCCCTGCACGAGCTGCTCGTGGAACAGCACGCGGTTCGGCAGGCTGGTCAGCGCGTCATGGCGCGCCATGTGCGAGATCTTGGCCTGGGCCTCCAGCCATTCGGTGATGTCCTCGAAGGTCGCGACCCATCCGCCGCCCTGCATCGGCTGGTTCACGACCCGGATGGAGCGGCCGAACCTGGTCACGATGTCGGTCGTGGTGCGGCTCTCGCGCGCGTCGGCGACGAGGCGCGCGAAGAATTCGCCGGCATCGCCCTGCCACTGACCCTTCGCCTGCTCCTCCCGCAGCACGTCGACCAGCAGTCGGCCGGTGAGCAGGATGTCGGTGCGGCCAAGCATCGCGGCATAACGCTCGTTGAACAGGATGATCTTGCCGTCCGCGTCGAACATGCACAGTCCCTGCGACATATTCTCGAGCGCGGTATCCAGCACGACCTGCTGGCGTCCCAGTTCGCCCTTGGCGCGGCGATCGAGCAGCGCGGCCACGAGCGCAATCGCGATGATCGCAACTGCGGCACCCGCGGTGAAGAAGGACAACGAGGCCGGCGGGATCGATAACCCGCTGATCGCGAGCGTCGGATCCGGCGTCAGAACGACAGCGCCCATTGCGGTGAAATGATGTGCGACGATGGCGACCGTCAGCAGTGTGCTCGCGGTCAGCGCATGGAAGAGGTCGTCGCGCCGCGCGGCGACGAACAGCGCGAGCGCCGCGAAAACAATTCCGAACAGCACCGAGGCGGCAACCGTGCTCCCGATCCAGTCGACCCGGGCAGGCATCTCCAGCGCCGCCATTCCGGTATAATGCATCGTCGCGACCGCGGCGCCGACGATGGCGCCACCGAGCACGATCCACGGCGCACGCGCGGAGGATGCCGCAAGACTCAACCCCACGAAGGTTAAGGAGATCGCGAAGATCAGGGAAAGGATCGTCACCGGGATGTTGTAGGCGCCGGCGCCGCCCGGTCCGTAAGCGAGCATCGCAATGAAATGCGTCGCCCAGATGCCGCATCCGCTGACGGCGGCATCCAGGGCGATCCAGACCAGGCGCCCGGAGCCGTGCGTCGCGCGCGCCCGGTGAAACAGGCTGATCGCCGCCGCGCTTGCGAGCAGGCACACCGCGCCGCCAAGCGCGACGAGCCGCCAGTCGTGCTCCTCGGTGAGACAGTAGAGAACTTGATGCATTGCGGGCCCCTATCGACCCACACTTGAACCGACAGAGATGGACAGTCGGTAACCGGCTACGTGCCTGTTTCGGGGATGGTGAACGGAAGCTGTGTTCAATCGCTCGGATTGTTCATCCGCGCGAAGGCGCGCCGAGGCCGATCACGGCG
Organism: Bradyrhizobium sp. Kon69; assembly: GCF_055807515.1. Classification (NCBI taxonomy): domain Bacteria; kingdom Pseudomonadati; phylum Pseudomonadota; class Alphaproteobacteria; order Hyphomicrobiales; family Nitrobacteraceae; genus Bradyrhizobium; species Bradyrhizobium sp. Kon69. The sequence continues at coordinate 23,025 of NZ_JBVVOS010000035.1, forward strand.
GCGGCGAGCAGCAGCACGGCCGCCGACACGACCAGCGACAGGTGCAGGCCCGTCATAAACGACCCCTCCGAGGCCACCAGCGAACCGAACAGCGCGACGCCGAGGACGCTCCCGGTTTGTCGCGTCGCGTTCAAGACGCCCGCCGCGATACCGGAGCGCGCCTTCTCGACGCTGCCCAGCAAGGTCGAGGTCAGCGGCGGCACCAGCAGCCCAAGTCCGCTGCTGATCGCGATCATCTGCGCAAAGATCGCCCAATAGCTCGTGCCGGCTTCGATCCAGAGCAGGCCGACGCAACCGAGCGCCGAAACGCAGGCGCCGAGGACGATGGTCGGGCACGGGCCGATACGCTCGGCGAGGCGCGGCGCCAGCAGATTGACCGGCAGCACCACGCCCATCATCGGCACGAAGGCGAGACCGGTCCACCATGCCGACAGCCCGTTGATCCTCTGGAAATACAGGCTGAGCACGAAGATCAGGCCGTAGATCGCGATGTTGACGAGCAGGCCGACGAGCGAGGTCAGCGCGAACAGCCGGTGGCCGAACAGCGACAGCGGCAACATCGGCTGCGCCGCACGGCTTTCGCGCCAGACGAAGAGCACGGCGAGAATTGCGGCTGCGACAAAGGCCGCGACCACGGCTGGGTGGTCCCAGCCAAGCGCGCCGCCTTCGATGATCGCGCCGGCGAGTGCTCCCAGCGCGCCGATCGCGGTAAGCTGGCCGGGCAGATCGATCTCGCGCGAGCGCGCCCGCGTGGTTTCGCCGGCGTAACGCCAGCTTAACCACAGGCCGACGAGCCCGACCGGCAGATTGACCAGGAAGATCGCACGCCAGCCGACCAGCGTGATCAGCGCGCCGCCGACGAAGGGGCCGGCAGTGAGTGCGAGGCTCGCACCGGCGGCCCAGATTGCAACGGCGCGGCCGCGCTCGCGGTCGTCCGGATAGGCATGATTGAGCAGCGCAAGAGAATTCGGCACCAGGATCGCCGCCGCCAGCCCCTGGACCAGCCGCGCTGCGATCAACACGGTCGCATTGGGCGACAACGCGCAGGCAAGCGAGGCCGCGGTGAAGATGGCGAATCCCGCCATGAAGACGCGCTTGGCCCCGATGCGGTCGCCGAGCGCGCCGGCCGTCAGGATGAATGCGGCAAACGCGATGGTGTAGGCGCTGACCACCCATTGCACCTCGGCGACGCCGCCTCCGAGCGTCCTGCCCATCGCATCGAGCGCGGTGTTGACGATGGTGACGTCAAGCTGCACCACGCCATAACCAAGGCTCATCGCGGCAAGGGTGAGGGATGTTGCAAGGCGGGAGCCGGTATGCGGCGCGCCGGCTCCGAAGGCTTCGTATTTGACGGTGCTTACTCGCATGCTGCCATCTCGGTTGCAGCCCCATGCGAACGATACGCTTCCAATTCGCTGTCATGTTACGACAACGATCGAATGATGGACGTGATGGATATGCGCGAGCGTCGCGCGAACGGCCGCGCGACGCTCTATCCTGATCCTGGCTGGGCCTGGCCCTAGCTCGCTGCGCGCAGGTTCACCTTGCTCTCGGCGAGCGTGGTCAGCTTTTTGTCGGTCGCCTTCTCTTCTTCCAGCGTCTTGGCGAGCACGCTGGCGCAGTCATTGCGGCCGAGTTGCTTGGCCCAGGCGATCAGGCTGCCGTAGCGGACGATCTCGTAGTGCTCCGCCGCCTGTGCCGCGTTGATCAGCGCGGCGTCGAGCACCGCCTTGTCGGCGACTTCGCCGGCGGTCTCGTCGGCCTCCTCGATGATGCCATCGATCGCCGGGCAATCGACCGCCTTTACCTGCGCACCGTGCATCTTGAAAACTTCCTCGAGGCGCTTGACGTGCTCCCTGGTTTCTTCGAGGTGCGTCAAAAAGCCCTGCTTCAGCTGCGGATCGGTCGCTTTATCCGCCATTTTCGGCAGAGCCTTGGTGAGCTGCTGCTCGGCGTAATAGATGTCCTGGAGCTGATGCACGAACAGGTCGTTCATGGTTTTGATGTCTTTTGTGAACAATCCCATCGGTCCGATCCTCTCGGGTTGTGGGAACACGGAGGCACCGGCTTGCAGGAGAAGCCGGTTATTCCGCCATGTTCGATTGCTGATGCGGCACTAACCAGCGCAGGGCGTCGTCGTTCCAAAAAAGCCCGCATCCCTTGCGCTGGAACAATGCTGGCCGTGCAGGATCTGAGACCATGTCACGGACGGACGCGACCGATCCCACGACTCATATGCTTAACGCGCGCCCGATGTGAACCGCGTATGACAAAGTGGCTGGTCCAAGCTGGTCCAAGGCAGAACCTATCCTTGTCAAGGGCTGCACAAGTCACTGTTTTTGCCTTAAATGAGCTACATCATGCCTAGCGATCCAGGCCCACATCGGGCACTGATCGCATCCGACCGGCCAATGTCTGGCCTGGTCGGTCTTGCCCCCCGCCGGGAGGATGAATGCACGGACTGCTGACCGCGCTGAAGCGCGGCTTCACGAGATGGATCGGCTGGCGGCGACTCGGCGTTGCGGCGAGCGTCTTCATCATCACGTTCGCGATCACTACGCTGGTACGTACGCTCAAGGGCATCGACACCGGGGTCATCCTGACCGCGTTGACCGAGATTCCCCGCGGTAACATCGGGCTGGCGGCGATCTGCGTATGCTTCGCGTTCTGTACGCTGACCTTCTACGATTTTTTTGCACTGCGAACGATCGGCAAGAAGCACGTGCCCTATCGCATCGCAGCGCTCTCCAGCTTCACGTCCTATTCGATCGGCCACAATATCGGCGCCACCGTTTTCACCGGCGGCGCGATCCGCTTCCGGATCTATTCGGATTACGGGCTGAATGCGATCGACGTCGCAAAGATCTGCTTCCTGTCGGGCCTGACCTTCTGGCTCGGTAACATCTTCGTGCTCTCGATCGGCATGGCCATCCATCCGGATGCCGCCTCCTACATGGATCAGCTGCCGTCGTCGATCAACCGGCTGATTGCGCTCGGCGGCCTCGCCTCGATCGGCGCGTATCTGGTCTGGCTGTGCATGGGCGAGAAGCGCCGCGAGCTGGGCCAGAAGGGCTGGAAGGTGGTACTGCCGTCAGCGCCGCTGACGCTGGTGCAGATCCTGATCGGCGTCGTCGATCTCGGATTCTGCGCGCTGGCGATGTACCTTCTGGTGCCGGCCACGCCGCAGATCGACTTCCTGTCGCTTTCCGTGGTGTTCATTTTGGCGACATTGCTCGGCTTTGCCAGCCACGCCCCCGGTTCGCTCGGCGTGTTCGACGCCGCCATGCTGGTGGCGCTGCCGGAGTTCGGCCGCGAGCAGCTTCTGGCCACGCTCCTTGTCTTCCGCATCCTCTATTTCGTGATCCCGTTCGGACTGGCCATCTCCATCATGGGCACACGCGAGCTCTGGATGAATGTGGTGGAGCCCTGGCAGGAGCGCCGAAGGCTGGCGGAGGCCTGCGCGCAGGCCAACCTGCCCAAGCAGGTGGCGGCGATGGAGCGCGAGCGGTCGCTGCGGCAGGCCAGCAAACGCTGAGCATGATCCGGAAAAAGTGCGAAGCGGTTTTCCGGAAAGGTCATGCTCGAACGATAGTCCGCTAGACGCCGGCCGGCAAAACCGTCAGACCAATGTTGCAGGCGGAGAGCAGCTCTCTTATTTCCGCCTCAACTTTGCCGTTGAAAATGCGGGCCATGATCCCTGTATCCCTTCGCCGTTTCCTCGCTGGTGCCCTGCTGCTCGCCGGGCTCCTCACCGTCGTGCCGCCGGAGCGGGCGGCCGCGCAGGACGCGGGCGCCATGCAGATCAGCTGGGAGGTACGCAACCGCTTCCGGCTGTTCCGCGAGGAGCGCGACTTCCTGCTCCACGTCGAGAACGCGCGTAACCGCAGCATCCTCGCCGCCGAGCAATCGCTGGAGCTCCAGAGCGAGGGCCGCGGCTGGGCCCGCAACATGGTCAACCGGCTCTGCATCGACCTTCAGGGACGGGTCAACCAGCCCTGCACCCGCGACAACACCAAGGAAAACTACCTCACCCCCCTCGACCATCCCGTCACTGTGCGCCTCGCCGGCGCGGTGCCGGTCGGCGCCACCTGCGCCTGGTCGTTCGACGACGGCGACGGGCCGCAACAATCCACCTTCGACTGCGCCGAGCCGATCAATCTGCGGGTCCGCTACGGCAAGCAGACGGTCGCGAGCGTCGACGTCTCCTCCGGCTCCGATCCGACCCAGCGGGTCCAGACCGAGATCCAGGTCCGCGACATCTTCGTCGCTGGCCTCGGAGACAGCATCGCCTCGGGCGAAGGCAATCCGGACCGGCCGCTGGCGCTGTCGGACGAAGGTTTTTGCTTCCGCTCCTATCTCGGCACCGCCGGCGCGCAGTATTACCGGCCGAGCCGGGCCGGCTTCAAGGGCGGCCGCGCCTGCGAAGCTCCGGATACGCTTGCCAACTGGCAGCGCTACAGCGCGCTCTGGTTCAACTCGCCGTGCCACCGATCGCTCTACAGCTACCAGGCCCGCACCGCGCTGGCGCTCGCGGTACGCTACACCCACGTCGCCGTAACCTTTCTGCCGCTCGCCTGCACCGGCGCCAGCATCAGCGACGGCCTGCTCGGCTCGCAGCGCGCCCGCGAATGCCCGCCCGGCAAAACCGGCGTCTGCAACATCAGCGTGAACGCGCAGGTCGCCGAGCTGCGCGAGGCGCTGACCGCCGCGAGGAAACGCCAGCCCGAGCGCACACTCGACCTCGTGCTGCTCTCGGTCGGCGCCAACGACGTCTATTTCTCCGGCCTCGTCGCCGACGTGATCGTCGAGACCGCAACCGAGCGCGCGATATTCCGGCGCTCCGGCGTGATGGCGAGCGTCGATGATTCCCGCGATGCGCTGGCGCGCGAGCTGCCGCAGAATTTCGTCAAGCTGCGCGAGGCGCTGAAGCCGCTGGTCGGCGGCGACCTCTCGCATGTGGTCTACGTTTCCTACGCCAACCCGGCGCTCGCCGATGGCGGCGTGCCCTGCCGCGGCGGCCGCGCCGGCTTCGACATCCATCCGTCCTTCAACGCCGATCCGCAGCGCCTCGCCCGCGTTTCGACCTTCGTCGACACCGAATTCCTGCCGCAACTGAAGGGGCTCGCCACCTGCACCCGCGGCGCGCTGTGCCGCGATCCAGAGGCCGACCGCATGACCTTCGTGGATTCGCATCAGGCGGCGTTCGCCGATCACGGCTTCTGCGCGCATTCGGGCAACGACCCCGAATTCGACCGCACCTGCTTTGCCGAGAACGGCCAGAGCTTCAATCCCGACATCGTGAGCGCGGCGAGCCAGCCGATGCTGTGCGGCCGCGGCGCCTCCGAATTCCGCGCCTATCAGCCGCGCGCGCGCTGGATCCGCGACGCCAATGACAGCTATTTCGCCGCGATGACCTATCCGCAAGGCCTGCCGGCAGCCAGCCAGCCGACCGACATCCACGACGCCACCTGGGGCGTGCTCTCCGCCGTCTATGGCGGCGCCGTGCATCCGAGCGCCGAAGGCCACGCCGCGATGGCGGACGCGGCGCTGCCGGCCGCAAGCGCCGTGCTGGGACTGGATGCGGCACCGCCCGGCGTCACACGCGGGCTGCTCGCGCCGCTGCTGCCGGGCGCGCGGCAGTAGGCGCAAAGCGGGCTCTCTCCACATCGTCATTGCGAGCGCAGCGAAGCAATCCAGAGTCTTTCCGCGGTGGAATTCTGGATTGCTTCGCTGCGCTCGCAATGACGAGATTGGAGCTCACGTCTCGGCACTCTCTCACAATCGTTCCTCCCACCTCCCGTTCCATCCATCTAAAATCAGCATCGATCGATACTGCCTTGAACTTGGACACTTTGCCGCGCGCACCTCTAGGAGTCGCAGTGGGGAAACGTTTCGAGTTCTAAGGAGGCGCGCAATGAGCGCAGTGATGTCCGCAGCGGATGTGAGGAGGTCTCGCGTCAGGCTGTTCATCGTGACCATGTTGTTCCTGGTCACGACCGTCAATTATGCCGATCGCGCCACGCTGTCGATCGCGGGCCCCGCGCTCTCCAAGGAGCTGCATCTCGATCCGGTCGCGATGGGCTACATCTTCTCGGCGTTCGGATGGTCCTATGTGATCGCGCAGGTGCCGGGCGGCTGGCTGCTCGACCGCTACGGCTCCCGCCTCGTCTATGCCTTCAGCATCATCGTCTGGTCGCTGTTCACGACGCTGCAGGGCTGGGTCGGCTTCTTCAGCGCCGGCACCGCGATCACCGTGCTGTTCGGCCTGCGTTTCCTGGTCGGTATCGCCGAAGCGCCCTCGTTCCCCGCCAACGCCCGCATCGTCGCTGCCTGGTTTCCGAGCAACGAGCGCGGCACCGCCTCTGCGTTCTTCAATTCCGGGCAGTATTTCGCGACCGTGATCTTCGCACCCTTGATGGGCTGGATCGCGCACGACTACGGCTGGCGCTACGTGTTCTTCGTGATGGGCGCGCTCGGAATCGTCATGGGCCTGGTCTGGATCAAGACCGTCTACGGGCCGAAAGAGCACCCCGGCATCAACGAGGCCGAGTTCGACTACATCAAGGACGGCGGCGCGCTGGTCGATCTCGACGCGCCCAAAGACGATCTGAAGCAAGAGCGCGCGCCCGAGGCCGGCTCCGGGTGGGACCACATCCGCCAGCTGCTCTCCAACCGCATGATGCTCGGCGTCTATCTCGGCCAGTATTGCATCAACACGCTGACCTATTTCTTCCTGACCTGGTTCCCGGTCTACCTCGTCAAGGAGCGCGGTCTGTCGATCCTGCAAGCCGGCTTCGTCGCGACACTGCCGGCGCTGTGCGGCTTCATCGGCGGCGTGCTCGGCGGCGTCATCTCCGACGCGATCCTGCGCAAGACCGGCTCGCTGACGATGGCGCGCAAGATCCCGATCGTCGGCGGTATGCTGCTGTCGATGTCGATCATCGCCTGCAACTATGTCGACGGCCAGGCGCTTGTGGTCGGCTTCATGGCGCTCGCCTTCTTCGGCAAGGGCATCGGCGCGCTCGGCTGGGCTGTCGTCTCCGACACCTCGCCCAAGGAAGCCGGCGGCGTCTCGGGCGGCCTGTTCAACACCTTCGGCAATCTCTCCTCGATCAGCACCCCGATCGTGATCGGCTACATCCTGGCCGCGACCGGCTCGTTCAACGGGGCGCTGATCTTCGTCGGCGCCAATGCGCTGGTGGCCGCATTCGCCTATCTCGTGGTCGTCGGCAAGATCGAGCGCGTGGTGCTCAAACGTTCCTCCTGAGGGCTCCCATGGGAGCTTGACCAGGCAACTTAACGGCGGCTTCACGGCCGCCGTCTTTGTTTTGGGAGTAATCGATGCTAGAAGCGCCGGGGAAACGCCTTATCCATCTAAGGCATGTATCGATGTTCGACCTCAACCAGCTCCGCTGTTTCGTCACGGTGGCGGAGGAATTGCACTTCGGCCGCGCCGCCGCGCGGCTGAACATGACCCAGCCGCCGCTGTCCCGGCAGATCCAGGTGCTCGAGCACATCATCGATGCGCCGCTGCTGGAGCGTACCAGCCGCTCGGTACGCCTGACGCCGGCCGGGCGCAGCTTCCTGCCGGAAGCGCGGCGCATCCTGAAGCTTGCGGAAAGCGCCTCGCAGGTCGCCCGCCGTATCGCGCTCGGCAAGTCCGGCTCGCTCAAAATCGGCTTCACCGCGGCCGCCGCCTACGGCTTCCTCCCCGAGCTCGTCGCCGCCTGCCGCGCCAAGCTGCCCGAGGTGGACTTCTCACTGAAGGAGATGGTGTCGGGCGACCAGTTCGAGGCGCTGACCTCGGGCCAGATCGACGCCGGCCTGCTCAGGCCTCCGATCGCGCGCCCCGAAATCGCCAGCCGCCGCGTCGTCGCCGAGCCCCTGCTCGCCGCGATCCCGAAAAAGCATCCGCTGGCGAATGCCGAGACCATCACGATCAAGGATTTCGACAACCAGCCCTTCGTGATGTATTCGCCCTATGAGAGCCGCTACTTTCACGACGTGCTGGTGGCGCTGTTCACCCGCGCCGACATCCTGCCGCGCTATGTCCAGCACCTGAGCCAGATCCACTCGATCCTCGCCATGGTGCGCGCCGGCCTTGGCCTTGCCATCGTGCCGGCGGCGGCGGCGAGCCTGAAAATCGCGGACGTCCGCCTGCGGCCGCTGAAGCTGCGCACCCGCGTCCCGGTCGAGCTGTTCATGGTCTGGCGCCGCGACGACGAGAACCCGCTGCTGTCGGCCCTCGTCAAAATCGCGAGCGAATTGTCCTCGGCGGAGGTGATGGAAGATTGATGCTGATTTCGCATCGGTCGATATAGGCTTTGGCTTGGACCCGCATCGAACGGTCTCCTAAACCACGGCGCATGGACGCGCAGCCTTTGCGTCCTCCACAACACGAGACCAGGGAGCAGCGCCCATGAGCAAGATGACCCCGCAGGAAATGGCCCAGAAGATCGGATCCGGCCTGCTGTCTTTCCCCGTCACCCCGTTCAAGGCGGATTACTCCTTCGACGAGACGACCTACCGCGCCAACATGGACTGGCTCTGCGGCTATGACGTCGCGGGCCTGTTCGCCGCCGGCGGCACCGGCGAGTTCTTCTCGCTGACGGCCGCCGAGGTTCCGCAGGTGGTCAAGATCGCCGTGGACGAGACCAAGGGCCGCGTGCCCGTGCTCGCAGGCACCGGCTACGGCACCGCCACCGCGCGCGAGATCGCGATCGGTGCGGAGAAGGCCGGCGCCGACGGCCTGCTGCTGCTGCCGCCCTATCTCACCCATGCCGAGCAGGACGGCCTTGCTGCCCACGTGGAAGCGATCTGCGCCTCCGTGAAGATCGGCGTCATCGTCTACAACCGCGACAACGCCATCCTCCAGCCCGATACGCTCGCCCGCCTCGCGGAACGCTGCCCCAACCTCGTCGGCTACAAGGACGGCATCGGCGACATCGAGCTGATGACCCGCGTCTACACCAAGCTCGGCGACCGCCTGACCTATATCGGCGGCCTGCCGACGGCGGAGACCTTCGCGCTGCCCTATCTCGACATGGGCGTGACCACTTACTCCTCGGCGGTCTTCAACTTCGTTCCGGAATTCGCCACCAATTTCTATGCCGCCGTGCGCAAGCGCGACCACGCGACGATCCACGCCGGGCTGAAGGACTTCATCCTGCCGCTGATCGCGATCCGCAACCGCAAGAAGGGCTATGCCGTCTCGATCATCAAGGCCGGCATGAAGGTGATCGGCCGCGATTCCGGCCCCGTCCGCCCGCCGCTGACCGATCTCACCGAGCAGGAGATCGCGGAAGTCACGGCGCTGGTGAAAAATCTGCCCGCCATCCGATCGTCACAACAGGCTGCAGAATAACGGACGACACAGGGAGGAGCCTGCGATGGTCAAGACCGAGATCACTGGCGCACCGGTCGTCACCGCGATGCAGGTGATCCCGGTTGCAGGTCGTGACAGCATGCTCCTCAATCTGAGCGGCGCGCATGCGCCGTTCTTCACCCGCAACATCGTCATCCTCACCGACAATGCCGGTCACACCGGCGTCGGCGAGGTGCCTGGCGGGCAGAAGATCTGGCAGACGCTGCAGGACGCCCGTGATCTCGTGATCGGCAAGACCGTCGGCGCGATGAACAACATCCTCGCCGATATCAGGACCGCCTTCGCCGATCGCGATGCCGGCGGCCGCGGCAAGCAGACTTTCGATCTCCGCGTCATGATCCACGCCGTCACGGCCGTGGAGTCGGCGCTGCTCGATCTGCTCGGTCAACATCTCAACCTGCCGGTCGCAGCCCTGCTCGGCGAGGGTCAGCAGCGCAACAGCGTCGAGACGCTGGGCTATCTCTTCTTCGTCGGCGACCGCCGCAAGAGCAAGCTCGACTATGTCAGCGGCGAGACCGGCAAGCCCGAATGGTTCAACCTCCGCCATCAGCAGGCGATGACGCCGGAAACCGTGGTGCGGCTCGCGGAAGCCACCCACGACCATTACGGCTTCGCCGATTTCAAGCTCAAGGGCGGCGTGCTGCGCGGCGAGCAGGAGATCGAGGCCGTCACCGCGATCGCCAGGCGCTTTCCGAATGCGCGCGTGACCCTGGACCCGAACGGCGCTTGGTCGCTCGAGGAGGCCGTCAGCCTCTGCAAGGACATGCACGGCATCCTCGCCTATGCCGAGGACCCCTGCGGCGCCGAAGGTGGCTTCTCCGGCCGTGAGATCATGGCCGAGTTCCGCCATGCAACGGGCCTGCCGACCGCAACAAACATGATCGCGACCGACTGGCGGCAATTGTCCCATGCGCTGCGCCTCGGCGCGGTGGACATTCCGCTGGCCGACCCCCATTTCTGGACCATGCAAGGCTCGGTGCGCGTGGCCCAGACCTGCCGCGACAACGGCCTGACCTGGGGTTCGCACTCCAACAACCATTTCGACATCTCGCTCGCCATGTTCACCCATGTCGGCGCCGCCGCCCCCGGCAAGGTCACCGCGATCGACACGCACTGGATCTGGCAGGATGGCCAGGCCCTGACCAAGGAGCCACTCCAGATCAAGGGCGGCAAGATCGCCGTGCCTGAGAGGCCGGGCCTGGGTATCGAAATCGACAGGGCCGCCATCGACGCCGCGCATGACCTCTACAAGCAGCATGGACTCGGCGCCCGCGATGACGCTATTGCCATGCAGGACCTGATCCCCGGCTGGACCTTCGACGACAAGCGTCCCTGCCTCGTGCGTTAGAAAATTCGGAGGAAGAGATATGACTGCGATCCTGAAGAACTTCATCGGCGGCGAATGGGTCGATGGCTCCGCCGTCACCAAGAACATCAACCCCTCCAACACCAACGACGTCGTCGGTGAATACGCCAAGGCCGACAAGGCGCAGACCGAGAAGGCCATCGCAGCCGCCAAGGCCGCCTTCCCCGCCTGGGCGCAGTCGACGCCGCAGGCGCGCTACGACGCGCTGAACAAGATTTCGCTCGAGATCATCGCCCGCAAGGAAGAGCTTGGCCGCCTGCTCGCCCGCGAGGAAGGCAAGACGCTGCCCGAAGGCATCGGCGAGGTCGCGCGCGCAGGCCAGATCTTCGCATTCTTCGCCGGCGAGGCGCTGCGCATGATCGGCGAGAAGGGTGCCTCGGTGCGTCCCGGCATCGACGTCGAGCTGACCCGTGAGCCGATGGGCGTCGTCGGCATGATCACGCCCTGGAATTTCCCGATCGCGATCCCCGCCTGGAAGATCGCGCCCGCGCTCTGCTATGGCAACACCGTGGTGTTCAAGCCTGCCGAGCTGGTGCCGGGCTCGGCGCATGCGCTGTCCGAGATCATCACCCGCTCCGGCATCCCGTCCGGCGTGTTCAACCTCGTTGTCGGCTCGGGCTCCGTGGTCGGCCAGACCCTGATCGAGCATCCCGACGTCGCCGCGATCACCTTCACCGGCTCGGTGCAGACCGGCCGCAAGATCGCGCAAGCCTGCGTGACCTCGAGCAACATGAAGAAGTTCCAGCTCGAGATGGGCGGCAAGAACCCGCTGGTGGTGCTCGACGACGCCGATCTCAAGACCGCCGTCGAAGTCGCCGTCAACGGCGCCTATTTCTCCACCGGCCAGCGCTGCACCGCCTCCTCGCGCCTGATCGTTACCGAAGGCATCCATGACCGCTTCGTTGCGGCTGTGGCCGAGCGCCTGAACAGCCTGACGGTGGACGACGCGCTCAAGCCCGGCGTGCATATCGGCCCGGTTGTCGATCAGAGCCAGCTCGACCAGGACCTGCGCTACATCAAGATCGGCCAGGACGAGGGTGCCAAGCTCGCCTGGGGTGGCGAGTTGCTCAAGCGCGAAACGCCCGGCCACTACCTGCAGCCGGCGCTGTTCACCGAGGCCAACAACAACATGCGGATCGCGCGCGAAGAAATCTTCGGCCCGGTGGCGACCGTCATTCGCGCCAAGAACTACGAGGAGGCGCTGGCGATCTCCAACGACACCGAGTTCGGCCTCGCCTCCGGCATCTGCACCACCAGCCTGAAATACGCCTCGCATTACAAGCGCAACAGCGAGTCCGGCATGGTGATGGTCAATCTGCCGACCGCCGGCGTCGACTATCACGTGCCGTTCGGCGGCCGGAAGGGTTCGAGCTACGGCGCCCGCGAGCAGGGCTCCTATGCCCGCGAGTTCTACACCACGGTGAAGACCGCCTATACCTATCCCGGTTGATGGATCGTAGGTGTCGTAGGGTGGGTTAGCGCAGCGTAACCCACCTCTTGTGGTTCGACGGATGTAGACGGTGGTGGGTTACGCTGCGCTAACCCACCCTACACTTCGGAGTCCTTCCATGGACCAGTCAGTCGCAGCGAAAGAGCAGCCCCGCTACATCAAGCTCAACGAGCGCGACAACGTCGCGATCGTGGTCAATGATTTCGGGCTTCCTGCCGGCTCCCGCTTCGCCAGCGGGCTGACGCTGCGCGCCTTCGTGCCGCAGGGACACAAGACGGCGCTGGTCGACATCCCGCAGGACGCCCCGATCATCCGCTATGGCGAGGTGATCGGCCATGCGCTCGCGCCGATCCTGGCCGGCGAATGGGTGGACGAAGCGCGCATCCGCATGCCGGAGGCCCCTGCCCTCGACAAGCTGGAAATCTCGACCGCCGTTCCCGCGCCGCTGCCGCCGCTGGAAGGTTTCACGTTCGAAGGCTTTCGCAATTCCGACGGCTCCGTTGGAACTAAAAATATCCTCGGCATCTCCTCCTCCGTGCAATGCGTCAAGGGCACGATGGAATATGCCGTGAAGCGCATCCGCGCCGAACTGCTGCCGAAATACCCGAATGTCGACGACGTCGTGCCGCTGACGCATGCCTATGGCTGTGGCGTCGCCATCAACGCGCCTGATGCTGTGATTCCGATCCGCACGCTGCAAAACATCGCGCAGAACCCGAATTTCGGCGGCGAGATCCTGGTCATCAGCCTCGGTTGCGAGAAGCTCGCGCCCGAGCGTCTGGTGCCGGAAGGCGTCAGCAATGCCATCGTGCGCATGCAGGACGAAGCCTTCGACGGTTTTGGCGCCATCGTCGACGCGATCATGACCCAGGCAGAGGCCCGCCTGAAGATCCTCAACAAGCGCACCCGCGAGACCTGCCCGGCCGCCGATCTCGTCATCGGCCTGCAATGCGGTGGCAGCGACGCCTTCTCCGGCGTCACCGCGAATCCTGCCGTCGGCTTCGCCGCAGACCTGCTGGTGCGCGCCGGCGCCACCGTGATGTTCTCGGAAGTCACCGAAGTGCGCGACGCGATCCAGCTGCTCACGCGGCGCGCCATCAACGAGGACGTCGGCCGCGCGCTGGTCCGCGAGATGGCCTGGTACGATTCCTATCTGGCCCGCGGCGGCGCGGACCGCAGCGCCAACACCACGCCGGGCAACAAGAAGGGCGGCTTGGCGAATATCGTCGAGAAGTCACTCGGCTCGATCGTCAAGTCCGGATCAAGCGCCATCACCGGCGTCCTCTCGCCCGGCGAAAAGGCGACGCAGAAGGGCATGCTGTTTGCGGCAACGCCGGCGTCCGACTTCATCTGCGGCACGCTCCAGCTCGCCTCCGGCATGACGCTGCAGGTGTTCACCACCGGCCGCGGTACGCCCTATGGCCTTGCCGCTGCGCCCGTGATCAAGGTCGCCACCCGCAGCGAGCTCGCGCGACGCTGGAAGGACCTGATCGATTTCGATGCCGGCGGCATCGCCACCGGCGAGAAGACCATCGAGGAGACCGGCTGGGACCTGTTCCGCCTGATCCTCGACGTCGCCAGCGGCCGCACGCAACCCTGGTCGGATCGCTGGGGCATCCACAACGATTTGACGCTGTTCAATCCGGCGCCGGTGACCTGAGCGCTGCGCGCGGACACTGCCTCGCCGCCCGGATGCGCTGGTGCGAGAGTCTCGTTTCGGCGCGACGCGTCGCCCGGGATGACGCTTCCGTTTACGTCATGCTGCCCGGCATGAAGCAGCGCACGCGCGGATGGCCGTCGATGTAGTGCTTCCACACCATGGTGCGGCCGATCTTGTTCGGCACGGTGATGACGGCGCCGTCGGGCACGATGACCCATTCGCCCTCGAGATGCACGCGATAGCGGCCCTTGTCGGATTCCCAGTCGACATCGGCGACCACGTAGCCATCGGCATCCGAGCAGCATTGGCCGTATTCGCTGTGCAGGCTCTCGAACCAGGGTTTTAACGGCGAGTTGGCGTAGCGGCCGTCATCACGCGCCATCGTCGGGGCGGTCAGCAGCACCGTCGGGACCAGCAGCATGGCGGCACGCGATATTGCACGTCTCATGTCGTCTCCGCGGATCGAGGTCATCGCCGCGGGGCGATAGTTGCCGTCCGCCTTCCGCGACTTGGCGAAGGCGTCAAGGACGGCGACTCATCCCCCAACAGCTTTGCGGATAGCTATGCAAATCTGGCGCCAGCGCGCATTCCGGGGAACTACTGGCGCGCGTCCAGCACCGTTCGTCTTTCGAGGGGTATGATCGCTACGCGCGCGCCAAGATCTCCGCTGTCTCAGCCGGCCGCATGCGCGATTGCGCACGGGGGGACACCGCGCAACAACGCGGAGAGGCTGCGGCGTACTGGAGTCCCCCGCCTTGGCGGGCAATGACGGCAATGTGTGGAGCTACGGAAGTACGGGCACCATGGCGCGCGACGTAGATCCTACTGCTTCGGCGCCGGCGCCATCATCGCGCCGCCCTTCTTCGCCGCGGGCACGGGCACGGGCTTGGTCGCGGCGGTCGTTGGCGCCGGGAGATATTTCGCGACGATGGCGGGATCGACCTGTGCGATGTTGGCGTCGGGAAGACGCGTCCAGGTCTCGTCCTTGCCGAACAGGGAAATGCCGAGGAAGCCGCGCATCGTCAGCGTCTGCCCATCCGGACTGACCGTCATCTTGGCCTTCCAGATGTTGCCGTCGCGCGGATTGACCACGTTGCCGCCGTCATACTTCAAGCCGTCGCGCTTCATGTCGCGGATGAAGGAGAGCCCGAGCACCGGCGCGTTCTTGCGATCGTCCGTGCATTTCGCGCAGATCTCGTTCGGGTCGTCGCCGGGCCGCGGAAAGGTTTTCGCGATGACGCCTTCGAAGATGCCGTTGTGGTCGATGAAGAGAAACCAGCCCACCGTCTTGCCGTCTTCGACCTTCTGCCACAGGCCCGCGGCGGTCGGCTGCTGCACTTGCGCCACAACGGGGCTCACCGCACCGAGCGCCATCGCGAGCGCGAGGAATGAGAACAGCCGAAAGCTGGAAAAGAGAGTCCGCATTATCATCACCTTGCTGAGCCAATCGCCTTGCTAAGCCGCCTACCGCAATGGCCGCAGACTACGGCGATTTCGCGAACTGTTCCAGCACCAGAAACATGGGGCATCGCCCGCCGCCGTCAGTTGACGCCGAGCTTCTTTTGCAGGCTGGAGGACGAGGTCGTGTACTGGAACACGAGCCGCTTCTCCGGATAGACGTAGCGATGGGCTTTTTGCGACATCAGCGCGCCCTCGTGGAAACCGCACAGGATCAGCTTGATCTTGCCGGGATAGGTGTTGATGTCGCCGATCGCGAAGATGCCTGGCACGTTGGTCTCGAACGCGGATGTCTCGACCGGCACCAGATTGTTCTCCAGCGCGATGCCCCAGTTTGCGACCGGACCGAGCTTCATGGTCAGCCCGAAGAACGGCAGCATGGTGTCGCAGGTGATTTCGTTCACGCTGTTGTCGTTGCCTTTGACGGTGGCGCCGCTCAGCTTGCCCTCGTTGCCCGACAGCGCGGTGACCTGGCCGAGCCGCAGGTCCATCTTGCCGGCCGCGACCAGCGCGCGCATCTGCTCGACGCTGTGGGGGGCGGCGCGAAAGTCGTCGCGACGGTGCAAGAGCGTGATGCGCTTGGCGATCGGATGCAGATTGAGCGTCCAGTCGAGCGCGGAATCGCCGCCGCCCACGATCAACACGTTCTTGTCGCGGAACGTTTCCATCTTGCGCACGGCGTAGTGCACCGAGCTTCCTTCATAGGCTTCGATCCCCGGTACCGGTGGACGCTTGGGCTGAAACGAGCCGCCGCCGGCAGCGATCACCAGCACCTTGCATTCGAACACCTTGCCGGCGTCCGTGGTGCAGCGGAACAGGGGATCGCCGATCTTCTCCACGGTCTCGATCATCTCGCCGAGATGGAAAGTCGGATGGAACGGCTTGATCTGCTCCATCAGCGCGTCGGTGAGGCCCTGTCCGGAAACCTGCGGAATGCCGGGAATGTCGTAGATCGGTTTTTCCGGATAGAGTTCTGCGCACTGACCGCCGACCTTGTCGAGGATGTCGACGAAATGCGTCTTCATGTCGAGAAGGCCCAGCTCGAAAGCGGCGAACAGACCGCAGGGGCCGGCGCCAATAATCAGCACATCGGTTTTGATCGCGTCGCTCATGTCGTCTCTTTGTCGGTCGTTTGGTGGACGGCGCCCTGTGGGCCGAGGTGACCCTGCCTGTCTAGCCAACGGGGATGGATCAGGGAAGGCATAAAAGCGGGAGCGCCCCGCAGCCGCGCCCACTTGCCGGGTCAGGATAACTGGGCTGTAACCAGCAACGATATGACGGAGATCAATCGGTGAACGCACCAAGCCGCCTCGATACGACGCCGCGCCTGGAGGACTATCCTTTTCGCCTCAGCGACAATGTCCGCTTCGGCGATCTCGACCCCAACCAGCACGTCAACAACGCGGTCTACGCCACCTATTTCGAGACCGGCCGTGTCACGCTGATGAAGTTCCCGGAATACGGCCTGACGCCGCCCGGACTTGCCTGGATCATGGTGCGGCTCGACATCCATTTTCGCGCGGAGCTGCACTGGCCGAACACGATCGAGCTCGGCCTCGGCGTCGCGAAGCTGGGACGAACGTCGGTGACCTTCGAGCAGGTGGTGTTTTCGGAAGGGAAGTGCATTGCATCGGCGACATCGGTCGCCGTGATGATCGACGAAGCGTCGCGTCGGCCAACGCCGCTGATCGCGGAAGTGCTCGAGAAGCTCAGGCCCTGGCACAAGCGCGGCATCGAAGTCGCGCCGCCGAGCACATGATAGCTAAGAGAGTTAGGCCTGCCGTTCCGGCGTCGCCACCACCAGGCCATCGAGATCGTCGGAGACCTTGATCTGGCAGGACAGGCGCGAGTTCGGGCGCACGTCGAAGCCGAAATCGAGCATGTCCTCTTCCATCGGCGTCGGGCTGCCGACCTTCTCGCGCCACGCTTCGTCGACATAGACATGGCAGGTGGCGCATGCGCAGGCGCCGCCGCATTCGGCCTCGATGCCGGGAATGCTGTTGCGGATGGCGGCTTCCATCACAGTCGCGCCGTTCTCGACGTCCACCGTACGGGTTTCGCCCTTGTGATCGACAAAGTGAATTTTGGCCATGTGTGCTCGTGCTGCCGCGATCTAGGGAATGAAGGAGGGTCCGGGCTGTCCTATAACGGGTCGGTCAGCCCGGCGCCATAGCGTTTTGATTCAGTCGCGAATACCGTTGCGCGGGAAGAAAACCCGTCAAAACAAAGACTAGAGCACGGGTCCGGTGCTGTCGCCCTAAGGGTTGAGGATCGCCTCGATGGCGACGCGAGCCTCGGTCACCGCCTCTTTCAGCGCGGCGAAGGCGTGAGGCCGGCCCTGGCCGGTCTGGATCGCGGTCTCCAGGCTGGCTGCGGCATCCGCCACCGCAAAGGCGCCGATCCCGCGCGCCGAGCCCTTGAGCTTGTGGGCGAGTGCGCCAGCCTCGGCCGGCAGCGCGGCCATTGCCGCGATCAGGCGCACCGCCTGCTCGGCAAACATCGTCAGCACCTCCTGTTCCAGCTCGGAATCACCGAGCGTCATGCGGGAGAGATGATCGAGGTCGAGCGGGCTATCGATGGGTGCAAGCGGGGGCGAGGGCATCCAGTCCATCCGTTGCAGTTCAGGAGTCATGGCGCAGGCCCCGGCATCGCGCGATGTCCGCCGGTCCGGCGGTCAAGTTCGCTCCACCCAAGCACGGAAATGGTTAACGAAATGTTCCGGCCGTTTGGCGCAAATCTGCCGGTTTATTGACGAAATGTTGCCGCAATCCGGCGAGTCCGGTGGAGAATTGCATTTATTGCTAAGGCCTTACGGCGCGATCCTGTTAACGATGATTAAGAATGTCTTAATCGCGGGCATTTCATTCGCGACGCTCTGCCAATAGGATGTTGGAGAAATTGGCGGACAAGCCGTCCGGGTGGGGATGGCTCGGAGATCCGCGCAAGCGGCATGATCCGGACTGTGGGCTTGCGTAGCGCGCAGGGCTCGCGGGGGGACGCGTACAAGTAACGAGGGCTCGGACTGAACATGGCAAACACTCCGAAAAAGGTCAAAGACCCCACAGAAGATGCGCTTTCTGCAATCCAGGAAGCCCTGAACATCAGCGACACGGCGGCGGACACCAGCCGCAACGCCTCGATGCGCAGCGAAACGCCGCCTCCGGTCGCGCCACCGGCTCCCCCGATGTTCGACGAACCGAGCTTCGACCCGCGTCCTGCCGCGAACGAACGCGCGATGTTCGACCAGGTCGAGGAGCCGCGCTCCTCGCGCCGCGCCGCCAATGACGACCGTGCGACCATCGGCCAGCTCTTGCAGACGTTGCAGACCGGACGCCCGACCCGCAACATCTACACCGGCGCGACGATCTTTACCGTCATCTGGCTGGCGGCCTGCGCCGCGCTGACGGTCGGCTTCCTGCCTTCGATCCAGGCGGCGATGGGCCAGAGCGGCGGCGTGTTGGCCATTGCCGGCCTCGTCACGATGTTCTTCGCGCCGATCATGCTGTTCTTCTTCCTGGCGAGCCTCGTCTGGCGCGGCCAGCAAATGAGCTCGGTCGCGCAGGCTATGGCCCAGGTTGCGATCCGCTTCTCCGAGCCGGAAGGCTCGGCTTCGGATTCGATGGTGACCGTCGGCCAGGCCATCCGCCGCGAGGTTGCGGCGATGGGCGACGGCATCGAGCGCGCCATCGCGCGCGCCGGCGAGCTCGAGACGCTGGTCGCCAACGAGGTCGCGGCGCTCGAACGCGCCTATTCCGACAACGAAGTGCGCATCCGCGCCCTGCTCCAGGACATCGCGCATCAGCGCGACAATCTGGTCGGCCAAGCCGAGCAGGTCCGCAGCGCCATCTCCGGCGTGCAGATCGATTTGCGCCATGACATCGCGCTGATCTCGGACGCGATCGCCTCGCGCGTCGACGAGGTCGCCAAGTCCATCACCGGCGCGCTCGAAGAGCGCGGCGCCCACATCACCGGTGCGCTCAGCAACGCCGGCGACAACATGATCCTCGCGCTCGGCGAGCGCGGCGGCGACCTGCTCGACCGCCTCGAGGAGGCCAGCAACGAGACCACCCGCGCCGTGCTCGACGCCAGCGAGCGGCTGACCACCAGCCTGAATTTCAAGACCGGCCACGTTCACGACGAGTTCGTCGATCTCGCCGACCGCGTCCACGAAATGCTCAACGAGCGCATCGACCGCATCACCGGCGAGTTCGAGCAGCGCTCCGCCGCGATCGTCGACGGCATCTCCGAGCGCACCGAGCAGGTGCACGACAGCCTGAAGAATTCGTCGGACTCGCTGCTGCTCGAGCTCGAGCTGCGCTCCAACGACCTCTCCGCCAAGATCGACGACGCCGGCAACCGCCTCGCCGGCCACATCATGACCTCCGGCGACAAGGCGAGCGAAGCGCTCGACG
Source organism: Bradyrhizobium sp. Kon69 (assembly GCF_055807515.1). Taxonomy (NCBI): domain Bacteria; kingdom Pseudomonadati; phylum Pseudomonadota; class Alphaproteobacteria; order Hyphomicrobiales; family Nitrobacteraceae; genus Bradyrhizobium; species Bradyrhizobium sp. Kon69. Next base: position 42,756 of record NZ_JBVVOS010000035.1, read on the forward strand.
CCACCGTCAACACGCTGGTCGCCAAGGTCGTCAGCCAGACCGAGACCGCGCACGACTCGCTCTCGCTCCAGATGAGCGCCTTCGACGAGTTGGTGAAGAACCAAGGCACCGAGCTGGTCGAGAAATTCGCCCGCGACTCCGGCACGCTGGGCGCGCTGATCACCCGCCACATTTCCGAGTTCGACCGCACCGTGAAGACCTTCGGCGGCGAGATCGTCGATCGTATGGGCCAGCGCACGCAGGACATCCATGAGTCGCTGAAGACCTATGTCGACAATTTCGACACCCGCTTCACCTCCAACGGCGGCGCGATCACGGCGGTGCTCGACCAGCGCCTGGTGCAGTTCGAGACCACGATCGGCGAACGTGTCAGCAACCTCGATGCCTCGCTGAACGGCAAGATCTCGGGCCTCGACTCGACGATCGACGGTCACATCAAGACCTTCGACGAGCAGCTCGTCGGCCGCGTTGCCGCGCTCGAACAGTCGTTCGATACCCGTGCGAAGTCGGTCACCGAGACCATCGACGGACGGCTCAACACGCTCGCCTCGTCGCTGACCGACGGTGCCGCGCAGGCGATCCAGTCGATCGACTCCCGCCTCACCCACCTCACTTCGTCGCTGACCGATGGCGCATCGCAGACCATCCAGTCGATCGACACGCGCCTCACGCATCTGACGACGACCCTCACCGGCGGCGCGTCGCAGGCGCTCGAATCCATCGACACGCGCCTCACCTACCTGACCACCGCGGTGACGAACGGCGCCTCGCAGGCCGTGCAGTCGATCGATACCCGCCTCACCCTCCTGACCTCGACGCTCACGGACGGCACCGCGCAGGCGATCGAGGCGGTCGACCGCCGCATCACCGGTGTCACCGAGATCATCGACGGCCGCAGCATGCACCTGACCGACACGGTCACGGCGCGGTTCCAGGACATCCAGCAGGCCATCGAGACCAAGGTCGGCTCGGTCGCCAGCGACATCGACGTGCGCGTGGCGCAGTTCGAGGACCTGCTCGGCTCGCGCGTCGAGGCCGTCGCCGGCCGCATCGAGAGCAGCGGACGCCAGGCCAGCGAGGACATGATGTCCCGCGCCGAGATGATCTCGACCGCGATCCGCTCGCATGTCGAGGACGCCGAGCGCTCGCTCACCAATCTCGTGGTCAACACCAGCGAGACCATCCAGACCGGCGCGCGCACCGCGCAGCAGTCGCTGATGACGGTCTCCTCCGACGTCAACGCCCAGCTCAAGATGACCTCCGCCGAGGTCGAGCGCGCGCTGACCGCGGTCGGCACCGGTGCCGCGAACTCGATCCTGACCAGCGCCCGCGAAGCGCAGTCGACGCTGGTCGCAGCGTCCGGCGATGCCTCCAATCAGATCAAGGGGCTCGCGGCCGACGTCGAACGCACGCTGTCGTCGGCAGGCTCGGCGACCGCCGCCTCGATCCTGGCCGGTGCCCGCGAGGTGCAGACCACGCTCGTCACGGCGTCCTCGGACGCGGCCAACCACGTCAAGACCCTCACCGCCGACGTGCAGCGCTCGCTGTCGATGGCCGGCACCACCACGGCGGAATCGATCACCGCCGGCGCCCGCGATGCGCAGAGCACGCTGATCGCGGCCTCGAGCGAGACCGCCAACCAGATCAAGGCGCTGTCCTCGGACGTGCAGCGCTCGCTCTCGATGGCGGGAACCGCGACGGCGGAGACCATCATGACCGGCGCCCGCGAAGCCCAGAGCACGCTCGTCAACGCGTCCTCGGATGCGGCGAGCCAGGTCAAGTCCCTCGCCGCCGAAGTGCATCGCTCGCTCTCGCAGGTCGGCCAGTCGACCGCCGAGACGATCACGACCAGCGCCCGCGATGCCCAGAGCACCCTGCTGGCGGTCTCCGCCGAACAGACCGGCCAGGTCCGTTCGCTGGCGGCCGAGATGCAGCGCGCGCTGGCGACCGCCGGCGGCGCCACCATCGAGGCGCTCACCAGCGGCGTACGCGAAGCCCAGGGCACGCTGATCTCCGCCTCGACGGACGCAGCAGGCCAGATCAAGTCGCTGACCATCGACATCGAGCGCACGCTGACCTCGGTCGGCGCCGACACCGCCTCGACCATCCTCAACAGCGCGCGTGAGGCCCAGACCTCGCTGACCTCGACCTCGGCGGATGCCGCAAGCCAGATCCGCACGATCTCGAGCGAGATCGAGCGTACACTGAGCACGGCCACCGCGAACGCGACCAACGACATCCAGACCAGCGCGCTCAACGCCCAGAACGCGTTGATTAATGCCTCCAACGAGGCGAGCTCGCGGGTCAAGTCGAGCTCGGCGGACGTCGAGCGCTCGGTGCTCGCCGCCAGCAGCAGCTTCGGCCAGGCCATGACCGGCAAGACCGACGAGATCGTCACCTACGTGCAGCAGCAGTCGGACCGTCTTGCCAACATGATCGACGCCAAGCGCGGCTCGCTCGTGGACGCGATCGGCTCCAAGACCAGCCAGCTCACGCTCGACATCGACCGCGTCACGTCCGACGCGCTGAAGTCGATCGAGACGCGCGGCCACGCGTTCTCGCAGACCATGATGGGCAACGGCTCCGAGGTGGCGCGCACCATCAACTCGGCGAGCGAGATGGCGACCGGTGCCGTCAACAAGTCGCTCAAGGACCTCGAGCAGGCCTCCCGCGCGGCGATCGACCAGTCGCGCCAGGTCTCGATCGCAGCCGTCACCGAGATGCAGGAGACCAGCAAGATCCTGCGCACCGACACGGTCGCCCTGTTCGAGCGCCTGCGCGAAGGCAACATCCTGCTCCAGGAGGTGCTGACCGGTGCGCACGACAACCTCAACTCGCTCGAGCGGGCGCTGGTGACGCGCGTCGCCGACTTCGTCTCGGCGATGAACGACGTCACCTCGCGCAACGGCGCTGCGACGCAGAACCTGGAAGACCAGCTCAACGTCTTCAACAGCAAGACCACGCGGGCGCTCCAGGATCTCGGCGAGCTGTCGACCCAGTTCGACGCGCACGGCAAGGCACTGGTCGAGGCCGCGCAGGTCGTCGAGCAGAGCAACAAGAACACCACCGCCTCGCTCGCCGAACGCAAGGAGGCGCTGGAATCGCTCGTCACCACGATCGACCTGCGCACCGCCGATCTCGACCAGCGCCTGTCGCGCTTCACCGGCCTGCTCGATGAATCGCTGGCGGCCGCCGAAGAGCGTGCCCGCGACATCGCCCGCGTCGTCGCCGAGACCGCCGGCGCAGGTTCCGCCGCGATCACCCGCCAGTTCGAGGCGGTGCGGTCGGCCTCCGAAGAGGAGCACCGGCAGACCGTCGAGGCCATGCACGACATCTACCGCCAGACCACCGACGAGGCGGATGCAATGTTCAAGCAGTCGACCGAGAAGTTCACCAACCTCGTCTCCAGCATGAAGCAGATGGCGTTCGAGATGCACAACGAGCTCGAAGCCACCCGCAACGAGCTGCGCCGCGGCGTGCTCGAGATGCCTCAGGAGGCCGCCGAGAGCACTGCGCAGATGCGCAAGGTGATCGTCGACCAGATCGAGGCGCTCGCCGAGCTGAACCGCATCGTGGCCCAGCACGGCCGTGGTCTCGACGTCTCCACGACGGGCCGCGCCAGCGTGCAGCGCCAGGAAGAGCCGATGCTCGCGGCCGTCGGCGCGCGCAGCACCGAGACGCGCATGCGCGAGAGCGCCAGCGCCTCGACGCTGCCGCCGCCGGACCTCGGCATGCCGGCCTCCTCGCGCCGCACCGAAGCGCCGCCGGTCGCCCCCGCGGGCAACGACCAGGGCCGTGACGGCTGGCTGTCGGACCTGTTGAGCCGCACGGACGCCAACCAGGGTGCGCCCACCGGACGTGAGCCCCAGCGCGGCCGCCAGGCTGCACCGGCGCCGCAGCCGCAGGCTCCGCAAGGTGGCGGCAATCCGCTGGAATCCTTGTCGCTCGACATCGGCCGGCTGATGGACCGCAACCTCGCGTCCGAGATGTGGGACCGCTACCAGCGCGGCGAGAACAAGGCCTTCACCAAGCGCCTCTACACGCCCGCCGGCCAGAAGGCCTTCGACGAGGTCGCCCGCAAGTATCGCTCCGACCGCAACTTCAAGGCCACGGTCGACCGCTACGTCGCCGAGTTCGAACGCCTGCTCGACGAAGTCGCCCGCGACGGCCGCGGCCCGCAGGAGCTGCGCAACCACCTGACCTCGGAGACGGGCCTGGTGTACACGCTGCTTGCGCACGCAGCGGGCCGGCTGGGGTAGGCGGTCAGTCGCCAAGACGCATGACGAAAGAAAACGGAGGCCTCACGGCCTCCGTTTTGTTTTGGCGTCATAGGAACGAAGCGTTCGACCAAGCACTCGGCGTCTCCTGGCGAAAGCCAGGACCCATACCGCGAGGTCTGTCGATTGCCGCCGGTGGAAGTACCGAACGACTGCTCTTCGCCAAACTCCTCCCTGGGGTAATGGGTCCTGGCGTTCGCCAGGACGACATCTGGGACGCTACTGCCGCCGGCGCTCCGGCACGGCAGGCTTCGGCGGCTCGGGCGGTGGTGGCGGCGCGGCCGGCGGCGCGTTGTTGCTGGCGCCGAACAGGACGCGGGTCGGGTTGCGGTCGAAATTGTTGACGGCGCGGCTGATGTCGCCGAGCGTGCGGCGGCCGTCGGTCATCAATGCGCCGGAGCGCTTGTCGAAATCGTCGGCCAGTTCACGGATCGACTTCACCGCCAGAAACAGCTCGCCGCCGTCCTTGCCGCCGGCGAGCGTGTTGAGGCCGAGCATGAGGCTGTCCGCCTTGAGCATCACGCCGTCGACCTTGGCCATCACGCCGTCGATTTTCTCGGAGTTGCGCGCGAGCGAGTTGGTGAAGGTCTCGAGATTCTTCAGCGAGTTCTTCACCGATTCCTGATTGTCGGCGACGATCTTGTTGATGTTCTGGAGCGTGCCGCGGATCGCCTCGGTGACATCCTGGAGCTTGTTGGGATCGGCCGTCAGCGTCGGGATGCCGTCCTCGTCGAGCGGCGGCGACGGCGCGGCCTCCTCGCCGCCCTTGAGCGAGATCGCGGCGACGCCGGTCAGGCCCTGGAATTCGAGGCCGACCAGGGTGTCCTTGCGGATCGGGGCGTTGTTCTCGACCATGGCGAGTGCGACAACCCGCCGCGGATTGTCGAGCTTCACCGAGACCACCTCGCCCACCCGGATACCGTTGAAATTGACGCTGCCGCCGTTGCGCAGGCCCGCGGCCGGGCCTTCGAACACCACGCGCAGGGGGCTGCGTTGCTTGGTGGTATGCAACGACTGAAACCACAGCACGAAGCCGATCGCGGCGGCGATCACCGCCAGCGTGAACGACCCGATCAGCACGTAATTTGCGCGCGTTTCCATCAGCTACTCCGGCACCTCAGCCCATCACCGCGCGAGCGCGCTTGCCATGGAAATATTGCCTCAGCCAGGGATGCTGCGAGGCCTGCATGTCGGCGATCGACCCTGCCGCAATGATCTTACCGTTGCCTAAAACGGCGATGCGGTCACATGCTGTGTAAAGGCTATCGAGGTCGTGGGTTACCATGAAAACGGTCAGCCCCAAAGTCCGCTGCAGCGTCCTGACCAGCTCGTCGAAGTCGCCGGCGCCGATCGGGTCCAGGCCCGAGGTCGGTTCGTCCAGGAAGACGAGATCCGGGTCGAGCGACAGCGCGCGCGCCAGCGCCACGCGCTTGATCATGCCGCCCGACAGTTCCGAGGGAAAGCGATCGGCGACTTCGGGCTTGAGACCCACCATGGTGAGCTTGGCGATGGTGATCTCGTCCATCAGCCGCTGCGATACCCGCAGATATTCGCGCATCGGAAACTGGATGTTCTGCCGCACCGTGAGTGAGGAGAACAGCGCCCCCTGCTGAAACAGCACGCCCCAGCGCCGCTCCACATTGCGACGCTGCGACGTATTGGAGGCATCGAGATCGACGCCGAACACCTCGATGCTGCCTGCGACCTTCGGCACGAGGCCGATGATGGTGCGTGTCAGCACGGACTTGCCCGCGCCGGACGGGCCGACGAAGCCAAGAATCTCGCCGCGCTTGACGTCGAGGTCGAGCCCGTCGAGCACGCGCGTCGCGCCGAACTGCACGGTGATGTCGCGGACGCGGATGATGGGGTTCTGGATCTCGGGAGCCATCGTCACATCCCGATCGAGGCGAAGAAGATGGCGAACACGCCGTCCATGACGATGACGAAGAAGATGCCCTTCACCACCGACGCCGTCGTGTGCTGGCCGAGCGATTCCGCACTGCCCTGCACCGCGAGGCCCTCGACGCAGGCGACGATGCCGATCACCGCGGCCATCACCGGCGCCTTGACGATGCCGACGATGAAATGGTCGATCGAGATGGCGTCGCGCAGGCGCAGCAGGAAGGCTTCGGGATCGACGCCGCCATAGAGCCAGGCGACGAGACCGCCGCCATAGAGCGCGGCCATCGCGCCGAGGAAGGCCAGGATCGGCAGCGCCAGCACCAGCGCCAGCATGCGCGGCAGCACCAGCACCTCGATCGGATCGAAGCCCATGGTGCGCAGCGCGTCGATCTCTTCGCGCATCTTCATCGAGCCGAGCTCGGCCGTGTAGGCGCTGCCCGAGCGGCCGGCGACCATGATCGCGACCAGCAACACGCCGATCTCGCGCAACACCAGAACGCCGAGCATGTCGACGACGAAGATATCGGCGCCGAACCTGCGGAAATGGAAGATGCCCTGCTGGGCGATGATGCAGCCGATCAGAAAGGTGATCAGCACGACGATCGGCACCGCGCGCCAGCAGACCTGCTCGAGATGATGCACGGTCGAGGTCAGGCGGAACGAGCGCGGGTGAATCAGGGTGCGCGCGCCCGCTGCGAGCACCGCGCCGAGCATGTCGATCAGGCCTGCCACGGTGCCGGCAACCCCGGCCACGGTCCGGCCGATCTGCTCCAGCATGCCGGTGATGGTGATCGTGCTGGTGTCGATGACGGGCGTCGCCCTGACCCGCCGCACCTCGTCCACGAGGCTCGAATAATTGGCGGACAGCCCCGCGATCTGCGCCTCGACGGCGCCCTGCGTCAGGCTGCGGCGCAGCCGCTCGATCAGCCAGGCGCCGAAGGTGTCGAGCTTGGAGACCTCGGACACGTCGATGAAGATGCTTTGCGGGCCGCCGGCGAGCTTCTCGGCGTCAGCCACCATCCGCTCCAGGACCGGCGCGAAGCTCGCGGTCCAGGTTCCGGTGGCGCAGAGTGCCAGCGCATTGCCCTTTGCAATCCGTTCCAGCTTCGGATCGCCGTTCAAGATGTCCGCTCCCGTGCCGGGGCGCGAGAAACGGTTGAAATCAGATGGTTGCGCACGCGCCCTTACCCGGAGAAGGTATCCCCAACTGGTTAACCTTAGTTGCTAGAGGTAACCAGCAGGTTCAGATTTCGCCAGAGTTCAAAATGACTTCCAGCAAAGTTCCGGTTCTCGGCGCGCGAATCGAGCGCTTTCCCATCGCGGGCAGTTTCACCATCAGCCGGGGCGCCAAGACCGAGGCCGTGACGGTCGTGGCCGAGGTCAGCCGGGACGGCCTGACCGGCCGTGGCGAATGCGTGCCCTATTCCCGCTATGGCGAGACGCCCGAGGCGACCCTTGCCGCCATCCAGGCCATGCGGGAGGCCGTGGCCCGCGGCCTCACCCGTCAGGCCCTGCAAGCCGCCATGCCGCCCGGGGCGGCCCGCAACGCGCTGGATTGCGCCCTGATCGATCTGGAAGCCAAGACGGCGGGCCTGCGGGCCTGGAGCCTGCTCGACCGCCCCGCGCCGGGCGAGCGCACCACGGCCTACACGATCTCGCTGGGCACGCCCGAGGCCATGGCGGCGGCGACCGCCAAAGCGGCGCACCGGCCGCTGCTCAAGATCAAGCTCGGCGGCGACGGCGATCCGGAGCGGATCACGGCGGTGCGCGAGGCGGCGCCCGAATCCGAGTTGATCGTGGATGCCAACGAGGCCTGGACCGAGGCCAATCTGGAGCACAATCTTGCCGCCTGCGAGGCCGTCGGCGTCACCCTCGTCGAGCAGCCGCTGCCGGCCGGCAAAGACGACGCGCTGGCCCGGATCAAGCGGCCACTGGTGGTCTGCGCCGACGAAAGCGTGCACGACCGCTCTTCGCTGGTGTCGCTCCGCGAGCGCTACGACGCCGTGAACATCAAGCTCGACAAGACCGGCGGCCTCACCGAGGCGCTGGCGATGGCCGATGCCGCTCAGGCGCTCGGCTTCGAGATCATGATCGGCTGCATGGTCGCAACCTCGCTGTCGATGGCGCCGGCGATGCTGGTGACGCCGCAGGCGCGCTTCGTCGATCTCGACGGCCCGCTGCTGCTGGCGCGCGACCGCGATCATGGCCTTCGTTACGACGACAGCCTGGTCTACCCGCCGGACTCGTCGCTGTGGGGGTGAGCTTTCAGCCGGTGCCGCGCCGACCAGATCACAAGCGCGCCGGTAGCGGCCATTGCCGCCATGACGTAATATAGGCCGTCGCCGATGCGGGCGTAGATCGCGCCTGACGCGATCGAGGTGGTCGCACCCAGCAGCCCGTTGCACGCGGCGTAGTAGCCCTGCCCCCGCGCGATCTGATGCGACGGCACGCGCTGCACCAGCAGACTCATGGTGCCGAGGATGGTCATCCCGAAAGTGAGGCCGTGGCCGAGTTGCACGACCGCCAGTAGCGCGAGCGGCGGATCGTATGCGGTGACGATCCAGCGCACGACCGCGCTCGCGCCCCCGATCGCCATGAGCGAGGCCGGATGCAGCGAGAAGCGCGGCGACAGCGCGAACACGACGATCTCGGCGATCACGCCCAATGTCCAGAGGCCCGCGATCGTCAGCCCGCCGAGGCCTTGGGCCTGCCAGTTGATGGCCGAGAACGTATAGTACGCGACGTGACTGCCCTGGATCAGCGCGGCCGAAACGATGATGGCCCAGAAGCCCGTGTCGCGCAGCAGCGCCTTGCCGGCATGCGCCACTGTCGTTCTTCGCCTGACATCGTCGAGCGGCTGCAGCAGCATGCCGGCGGCGACCGCAACAACAGCCCAGGCGACGATGATCCAGATCAGATCGCGCGCCGCGATGTGGTCCACGAGATAGCCGCAGGCGAGCGAGCCGGCCGCGAAGGCTGCCGAGCCCCACAGCCGCACCGGCCCGTAATCGAGGCCGTAGCGGGCGACGCCGCGCAGCGCATAGGCGTCGGTCAGCGGCATGGTCGGCGTCCACATCATGCAGGTCAGCGCATAGATCAGGAACAGCGCCAGCGGCTGCTGCTGCAAGGCGACCGCCGTGAACCCGATCGCCGTTGCCAGCACGGACACCATCATGCCGGCGCGAATCGCATGTTGCTTTTCGGCAAAGGCGGTGATCTGCGGCAGCGTGGTGAAGCGCGTGATCGCCGGCAGCGCGTTGATGAGGCCGATCCAGGCCGCGTCGATGCCGATCGCCTTCAGCCAGACCGGAAAGAACGGCAGATGCGTTCCCGACACCGCGAACACGGCCGAATAGAACAGCGCTAGGCTCACGGCGAATCGCCGCTTCCGAGCTGCTGCGATGGGGATTTGTGATTCGGGCGCCATCAAACCAATTGCGATTCGGTCGATATCGTGATGATCGTTACTGTAACGCGCGGTGATTTGCGCGACGAGATTGACATGGCCAACGAAGCATTCGCCCTCTCGCCTATGTCTGCCCGCGCGGCCGAGCCGAACGAGCAGGATTACGACGCGATCCGCGAAGCCTTCATGGAGACCGCGCGCGGCCGCTGGTTCCTCGGCGAATACGCCAAGCGCAACCGCAATGCGGATACCCGCATGGTGCTCGACGCGGTCGCGAAAATCGAAGAAACCCTTGCGGCACAGCGCCAACCCGTCGTCGAGGACCGCCTGCCCGAGGCGCTGGTCGCGATCCGGCATGCGATCCGCGAAGCCGAGACGATTGCGATCGCGGCGTTCGATCCCGGGGCGATCGAGGCGAGCCTCGCGCCGATTCCGCGCGGGCTGCGCATCATCAAGGAGATCTCCTGGCGCTGGCGCGAGATCGGCGCCGACGGGCGAATCTGCGACCTGATTGATTCGCAGCTCGCCTCCATCGAGGCGGCCTGCGCGCAGGTTTCGACCATCGACCCCCGCGCCGACCTCAAGGCCGCATTCGATCTGCTCAAGGACCGAATCGACCAGACGGACGCTGACGCAACGCCGCAGGGCGCGCGCCCGTCGCCGGCTCCGGTGCAGGAGGCACCGTCGCCCGTTGCGGAAGCTCCGCTGGCGGAGGCCGCACCTGCTGCGATGGCCAGCGAAGCAGCCGTTGCTTTTACGGAGGCACCGCAGGACATCGCAGAGGCGATCGAGCCCGAAGCTGCCGTGGAAGCGGCCGGAATCGGCGCCGAGGCCTTCTCCGTTGCCGAGCAGGCGACGGACGCGGCGCTCGAGCCGGAGACCGTCGCCGAGGACCGGATCGCGGCTGAAGACGCCGTTTTTGCAGAGCCAGCCGCTGAGCCCGCCGCCTTCGCCGAGGTGACGGACGAATTTTCGCTCGATGCCGCCGCCGAAGCCGAGGACGAAGCCATCCTCGAGGCCATCGCGCTGGAGATGGCCGCGCCAGATCCGGAATTCGACGAGATCATCGAACCGGTCGAGATGGAAGCGACGGTTCCGGAGCCGGTCGTCGCGGAGGCCGCAGCGCCCATCGCAGCCGAGATACCGCAGCCGATCGCACCAGAGCCGCTCAGACCCGAGCCAGTCGCCGCCGCAGCGGTCGTGGAGGAGCCCGTAGAGGAAGCGCCGATCGCGATGGAATCGCTCGCGCGCCTCACCAACGCCATTGCGGAAGCCGCCGCCGAAGTGATGGAGCAGCCGGCGCCGGTGATGGCCGCCACCGCGACATTCGGCGCGGCGCAGGCCACGACGCTGCCGATGCCGTCGCCGGTTCCGGAAGCCTCGCTTGGCGCCACCATCCTCGCCAGCGGCATCCTGCAAAAGCCCCGCGCCGCCGCAAACGATCCCATGGCGCCAATCCGCCGCATGACCCAAGCCGAGAAGATCGCGTTCTTCTCCTAAGGGGGACGCCTACTCGGTCCCGGACAAGCGAAGCGCAGATCCGGCAACTGTTATGTTGGGTTGGTTTGCAGGTACGATTTCCTATCGCGCATCATGGCGTTGAGGACTGTGAGCAGCTTCCTGGCGACGGCAATGAGGGCGAGCTTGGCCGGCTTACCGGCCTGTCTCAGCCGTGAATAGAAGGTCTTGAATGGGTTGGCTCTGCGCACCGCGTTAAGTGCCGCCATATAAAGGGCGTCACGAACGCGCTTTCGGCCGCCGGCGATTTTGCGTTTGCCCCGGAAGGCGCCGCTGTCGACGTTGAAGGGAGCCAGGCCGGCGAGCGCCGCCACCTGCTTCGGTCCGACCTTGCCGAGTTCCGGCATCTGCGCGATGAGCTGCATGCAGGCCACGGGGCCCACGCCGGGCAGCGAGCGCATCAACTGTGCATCATCCGAGATCTCCGGCTCTGCCTTGATCAGTGCGCTGATGTCGGCCTCGATCTCGGCGATCTCGCTATCGAGAACCTCGATGAGGCGGCTGATGCGTCCTGCCATGGCGTGATCCTCGGCTTCGCTGCGTCGGGTCTTCTCCTGGGCCCGCATCAGCACCAATTGATCTCGCCGTTTTGCCAGTTTGGCCAAGGTGTTGCGGGCCGGATCGGCGAGTTGCTCGGTGACCGGCTGCATGGCCCGCGCAAAGGCTGCCAGCATCCGTGCATCGATCGGATCGGTCTTGGCCAGCCGACCGCTGGCGCGTGCAAAGTCGCGGGCACGGGCCGGGTTGATCCGGGCAAAGCGGATGCCGGCCTGACGCAGTACCTCGCGCAGGTCGAGGTCATAGACACCCGTAGCCTCGAAGACGACCAGCACGTCGCATCGCCAACGCGCCACCAGCTGTGTGATGGCCTGTGTCGCGTTGGCGATGCGCTCCGGCACGCCCAGGTCTTCATCGAAGATATCGAGATATCGTTTGGAGACGTCGATTCCGACGCAACGAAGGGGTATGATCATGGTGCCTGTCCCTGTGATGCGAGGTCTGTTGCTGCAGCCTCGTGCAACTGTTCAGGTTGATAGATGGAACGGGCGGGAGACCGCGCCGGCTCACGGCGTCAAGCGCCAAGGACCCAACGGCTTCCCGCCCACCCCAATCATGACAGACTTCCAAGACACAGGGACCCAGGAGCCACGTCCGTCGCAACAGGGGCCCCGGCTCTGCCGCGCATCGTAGAAGAGACGCTACGCTGCGTCCCGGGCACGAGAGCGGGTGAGGAAAACACTCTCTCCTCGACGTCATTGCGAGCGCAGCGAAGCAATCCAGAATTTGTCCGCGGAGGCACTCTGGATTGCTTCGCTACGCTCGCAATGACGGAGGCTCAGTCCCTCACCCGCAATTCCAGACCGCACCGATCGGAGTCCGGGTCCAGCACGGCCCAAAACTGCCGCCGTTGTAACGGCCGCCGCCGAAGCCGGGCCGGCCGAAATAGCGCCACTCACCATCCCAGCCGTAATATTGCGGAACGGGGTCGATGTACCAATGGCGTCGGTCGCTGGGCGACATCCGCCGCATCGCTTCTTTCTGCTTGTAGAGCGGAATGCTGTTGCTCAGCGGCTGGCGATAGCCCGGCAGGAAGCCGTAGCCATGCCAGGCTTGCTTGGGACGCTTTTGAATTGAAGCAGCCGGCGCGACAGCCGGCAGCAGCGATAGGACGATAGCGACAGATAGACACATAAGGCGCGACATGGACCGACCATAAACAGTCGGATGCCGGCAGGCCATTCAAATTCGGGTGGGCGATGTAACAAAGCCCATCGCGAAACCGAAGAGATCGGGAACGGAAATCCATCACCGAGGGACAAGGAAACATGATTGGTGAAGTGATTGTCATTGGCGATCTGCAATTGCGTGACGACGCCTCTGTCGATGAACACGACCGGCTCGGCGCGCGCATGTACGACATCGTCAGCCGTCTTCCCGGCTTTGTGTCGGTCAAGTCGTTCAAGGCCGACGACGGCGAGGAGCTCACCGTGTTCCGTTTTGCCTCGGAGGAAGCGCTCGAAGCCTGGCGCACCCACCCCGAACATGTCGAGACGATGAAGCGGGGACATGCCGAGTTCTATGCCAGCGGCTTCCTGCAGATCTGCAAGGTGATCCGCGAGGTCGGACCGTTCGAGCACGCGTGACGCAGTCCCGCATCGTTCGATCGTGCGCTTCTAGCTGATCACACCCTTCCTGATCAGGAAGCATCCGTAACCCCTGCTGTCGCCGACCTGCACGACTCCAAAACTCGCCGCCGCCGCGCGATAAAAATCCGGCCGCGAGAGTTTTCCGGGCGTGACCGGCCGGCCGACGGCGCGTTCGATCTCGGCGAGCACCGCGCGCTGCACGTCGGGGACGCGATCGGGATCGTCGACCGGCATCATCACGCGCACCGGATCGGGATCGAAATCGTCGAGCGGATAGACCGACATGATGGCGCGGATCGCGGTCTCCATGCTCATGCCCGGCAAGTGGATCAGCCGCCGCGAATGCGTGCTCTGCGCGATGCGTGCCGCGGGGTGATTGGCATCGACGAAAACGAGGTCGTCGCCGTGGCCCATGGACGCCAGCAGCCAGAGCAGGTCGGGCGTGAGGATCGGATCGATCGATTTCAGCATGTGACGGACTGTCCTCCCATCGGAAGCTCACCTTGGCGGGTTCCAAACGTGATTCAGATCACGCAGCCTACCATGGTGATGGTGATCACGGACCTCAAACTCGAACGCGGCCAAGCTCCCCGGCAACCAATCTCGTATCGAGATCAGTGCCAAAGGAGCACGCCATGTTCCGCCTAAAACCTTTCCTGATGACGGCCAGCCTGCTGGGAAGCCTGTTCGGCTTCGCCTGCGGCCCTGTTTCCGCGCAAGTCGCCCCGGTCGAGCCGGCCCCCACCGCGCTGCAAGGCCCGGAACAGCGCGTGGCGCTGGTGATCGGCAATTCGAACTACCAGAACGCGCCGCAGCTCGCCAACCCCGACAATGACGCGGAGTCCATGGCGAAGTTCCTGAATTCGGCCGGGTTCGAAGTGGTCGCCGCGACCGACCTCACCCAGAATGACATGCTCCGTGTGGTGCAGGACTTCTCCGCCAAAGTGTCAGCGCGTGGTCCGAACACGGTGGCGATGGTCTACTACGCCGGTCACGGCGTGCAGCTGGCCGGCGAGAACTACCTCGTTCCTGTCGACGCCAAGGTCTCGAGCCAGACCGAACTCGTCAACAACTCCGTCCGCCTGGTCGACGTGATGTCGACGCTGGAGACGATCCCGAGCCGTATGCGCATCGTCATCCTCGATGCCTGCCGCAACAACCCGTTCCCGAACGTGAATGATGCCGGTCGCGGCTTGGCCATCGTCGATGCGCCGAACGGTTCGATCGTTGGTTATTCGACCGCACCGGGCGCGGAAGCGCAGGACGGCACCGGCGGCCACAGCCCCTACACGCAGGCCTTCCTGAACGTCGCGCGCGAGCCCAACGTCCCGATCGAGCAGCTGTTCAAGCGCGTGCGCCTCGAAGTGAACCAGACCACCAGCGGCGCGCAGATCCCGTGGGAGAGCTCGTCGCTGACATCCGACTTCACCTTTTTCGGCGACACCGCTGTTGCCGCCAGCCGCGCGCCGGTGAATGCGCCTGTGGTGCAGATGGCCTCCAACCTGCCGAGCCGCTCGACCCGCCAGGCCTATGACTACGTCGTGTCCGAAGCGCGGCCGGAGTACTATCAGGAGTTCATCACGATGTATCCGCACGACCCGCTGTGCGATCACGTCCGCTGGCTGCTCAACAACCTGCTGCTCACGCAGGCCTGGCACAAGACGGTGCTCGCGAACTCGCCGGTCGCCTACAAGTCCTTCTACGACAGCTACGGCAACACGCCCTATGCGCAGGTCGCGCTGAAGCTCCAGATGCAGCCGAAGCAGATCCCGTTGATGCAGGCGACCAAGTTCCTGGCGCCGCAGAATATCGCCCCGACCTTCAAGATCGGCAATCTCGGCCAGCCCAAATACATGCCGCTGCAGGGCAATGGCGGTGGACAGATGAATGGCAATTTGCCGATCGTGCAGAAGTCGGGCGACAACAACGGCATCGGCAAGCTCGGCAATGGCGGCCAGATCGTCAACCTGCCGGCGGGCAACAACCAGCCCAACCAGCAGAACGGCACGCCGTCGCAGACCCCGGGCAAGATCGTCACCCTTCCCGCGCCGACCAACACCACCAACAACAATGGCGGCATCGGCAAGATCGTGACGCTGCCGGCGACCAACAAGACGCCGAACGGCGGCAACAATGGCACGACCAATGGCACGACCAATGGCACTCCTGGCAAGATCGTGAGCATGCCGGTGAATGTCGGCAAGGGCGGCACGACTATCGAGACGAAGCCCGTCAACGTTCAGACCCAGAACAACCCGATCCGCTTCAACAACGGCGCGAAGATCAGCAACAACCCCGTGAACAAGCTGCAGGTGCAGAACAACACCCGCCCGCAGTTCAATGAGACCAATCGCATGGTCAACAATGGCGGCAACAACTTCCGCCAGTCGATGAACCAGAGCCAGGGTGGCAACGGCGGCAACAACCACCGCGGCTTCATGCACTGATCGCGGTCGGCCACACACGACAAAGGGCAGAGCGGTGACGCTCTGCCCTTCTTCATGTCAGAAGATTAGATTATCAGGCCACCAGCTCGGCAAACAAATCGGCGTCGACATTGCCGCCGGAGAGCACGATGACGACATTCTTGCCGGCCACATCAAGTCGTCCCGCAAGCAGCGCGGCCAGGCCGACCGCGCCGCCCGGCTCCACCACGAGCTTCAGCTCGCGATAGGCAAACGCGACGGCCGCGCCGACTTCCTTGTCCGACGCGGTCACGCCGCGCGCGAGCAGCTTGCTGTTGATCGCGAACGTCATCTCGCCGGGGATCAGGGCCATCAGCGCATCGCAGATGGTGCGGCCTGCCGGGCCGTGCGGCTCGCGATGACCTGCGGTCAGCGACAGGCCGTGATCGTCGAAAGCCTCGGGCTCGGCGACGACGATTTGCGCCAGCGGAAAACGCGCCTTCACAGCCGTTGCAACGCCGGCGATCAGGCCGCCGCCGGAGGCTGGCGCCACCACGATGTCGGGGCTGAGGCCGAGCGCCGCCATGTCCTCGGCGATCTCGCGGCCGGCGGTGCCTTGGCCGGCGATCACGAAGGGATCGTCATAGGGCCTGACCAGCGTCGCACCGCGCTTCTCGGCGATGCCGCGCGAGATCGCCTCGCGGTCGTCGCGGTCGCGGTCGTACAGCACGACCTCGGCACCGTAGGATTTGGTGCGCTCGCGCTTCGACAACGGTGCATCGGCGGGCATCACGATGGTCGCCTGCATGTCGAGGATCTTGGCCGCCGCAGCCACGCCCTGGGCGTGGTTGCCGGAGGAGAACGCGACCACGCCGCCGGCGCGCTTGTCCTGCGGGATCGAGGCGACCTTGTTGAAGGCACCGCGGAACTTGAACGAGCCGGTGCGCTGGAGCATCTCCGGCTTGAGATAGACCTTTGCGCCGACACGTTCGTTGAGCACGGGAAAGGACAACAGCGGGGTGCGGACGGCGAAGGGTGCGATCACGCGCGCTGCGGCATCGATATCGGCAGGGCCGATCGGAAGGAGCTGTTCTGTCATGCCTGATGTTATCGCGGCGGATGAGGCGCGGGCAAGGCATCTCCGCGCGAGCATTCTGGGCTCTCAGGCGACGAATCGCGCCGGCTCCGCCCCGTTCCGGCCCGGCAGCACCGCGCCGACCGCCAAAATGCTGTCGATAAAGGCCCGGGCCGAGGCTTCCCAGGTGTAGTTTGCGGCGAATTCGACGCAATCCTGCCGGGAGATGTCCAGCGCGGCGAAGCAGGCGCTGCGCAGATCGTGATCGAGCGCGCCAACCGGCGCATCGCCGATCACGTCGCGGGGCCCCTTCACCGGAAACGCCGCGACCGGCAGGCCGCTCGCAAGCGCTTCGAGCAGGACCAGGCCGAAGGTGTCGGTTTTGCTCGGAAACACGAAGACATCGGCGGCAGCATAGATGTCCGCCAGTTCCTCGCCGTGCTTCTCGCCGAGGAAGATCGCGTCCGGATAAGCCTGCTCCAGCGCGACCCGCGCCGGACCGTCGCCGACGATCACCTTGGTGCCGGGCAGGTCGAGGTCGAGGAACGCCTCGAGATTCTTCTCCACCGCGACGCGGCCGACCGAGAGGAACACCGGCGCCGGCAGGCAGAGATCAATCGCGCGGGGATGGAACAGATGGGTGTCGACACCGCGCGGCCACAACACGACATTGTCGAAGCCGCGCTCGGTCAACTCGCTGGCAAGCGCCGGCGTTGCCGCCATCACGGCGCGGCTGAGGCTGTGGAATCGGCGCAGCGCCCGCCAGATCAAGGATTCCGGAACCGGCATGCGGGCGCGGACATATTCGGGAAAACGGGTGTGGAAGCTGGTCGTGAACGGCAGCTTGCGCTGGCGGCAATAGCGCCGGACCATCAGGCCGATCGGCCCTTCCGTCGCGATGTGGATGCTGTCCGGGCGCGCCTCTTCGATCAGCTTCGCGATTCTGCCCGGCCGCGGCATGGCCAGCCGCACGTCACGATAGCTCGGCATCGCAAAGGTGCGGAACGATTGCGGCGTCAGGAACGAGAATTCGACGTCGAGGCCTTTGGCACCGTCGGCAAGCTTGGTCAGCGTCCGAACCACACCGTTGACTTGCGGGTGCCAGGCGTCGGTCGCGACCAGGATGCGCATCAGGCTAGCCTTGTCATGCAGCTCTGGCTGCAACCTGCGGGACCTGTGCCGGCTTCTCGGCCTGGTCCGCCCAGGTGATGATCTCGAAATGGCCGTCGTCGTGCTCGACCAGCGCCGTGCAGCTCTCGACCCAGTCGCCGCAATTCATGTAGCGGATGCCGCCCTCGTCGCGGATCACCGCGTAATGGATGTGGCCGCAGATCACGCCGTCGGCGTCGTGGCGCCGCGCTTCGGCGGCGAGCGCCTGCTCGAACGCGCCGATATAGTTGACCGCGTTCTTGACCTTCTGCTTGGCCCATTGCGACAGCGACCAATACGGCACCTTGAACATGCGCCGGAAGAAGTTGACGAAGCGATTGAGCTGGATCGCGAAGTCGTAGGCCTTGTCGCCGAGATGGGCGAGCCAGCGTGCGTTCTGCACCACGAGGTCGAAGATGTCGCCATGGATGACGAGATAGCGCTTGCCGTCCGCGCCGGTGTGGACGGTGTTCTCGACCACGTCGATGCCGCCGAAATGCGTGCCGTAATAGTTGCGCAGGAACTCGTCGTGATTGCCGGGGATGTAGATGACCTTGGCGCCCTTGCGTGCCTTGCGCAGAAGCTTCTGGACCAGGTCGTTATGCGATTGCGGCCAATGCCAGCTCGATTTCAGCGCCCAGCCGTCGACGATGTCGCCGACGAGATAGATCGTGTCGGCATCATGGAAACGCAGGAAATCGAGCAGAAGGTCGGCTTGAGAACCGCGGGCCCCGAGATGAACGTCGGAGATGAACAACGTGCGAAAGCGCCGCTCCGGGCTCTCGTCACTCACATCGTAACTTCCCATGCGCCAGCCTGTAACAATGTCCCGTGACAGGGGGATGACCAATTGAACCTTTGAGGCACCTTCGGATACGAATCGCGCTTGCCTCGCCCACCCCGCGAATATCAGTCGCATGCGACAATCAGGCGACATGGCGTCGCAGCGCCCTCCGCAAGAACCCGGAACCGCGGCGCGCCCGCGAGCGGGTCAGTAGAATTTGTGGAAATGATGGATCGGACCGTGACCGTGGCCGACGCTGAAGCGATCGGCGGCCGCGATCGCCGCGCTGATCCAGGTCTTGGCCTTGCGCACGGCGCGCTCGAGATCCTCGCCCCTGGCGAGCCCGGCGGCGACCGCCGAGGACAGCGAGCAGCCGGTGCCATGGGTGTTGCGAGTGGCAACGCGCGGCGCGGCGAGCGCGATCGTGGTGCTGGCATCGACGAGATAGTCGATGCTCTCGGCGCCCTCGCCGTGCCCGCCCTTGATCAGAACCGCCCGGCAGCCGAGCGCCAGCAGCCGGCGCCCCTGGCTCTCGATCTCGGCCTCGCTGGCCGCGACCGGTTCGCCGAGCAGAGCCGCGGCCTCGGGCAGATTGGGTGTGATCACCGAGGCCAGCGGCATCAGCTTGATGCGCAGGGCGTCGACGGCTTCGGACGCGAGCAGGCGATCACCCGATGTCGCCACCATCACGGGATCGAGCACGATATGCCGGGGCGCCCAGCGCGACAGCGCGGCGGCAATCGCATCGATGCTGGCGGCTTGCGCCACCATGCCGATCTTGACCGCGCCGACCTCGAGATCGGAAAACACCGCGTCGATCTGCGCGGTGACGAATTCGGCGGGCACCGCATGAATGCCGGTGACGCCGCGGGTGTTCTGCGCGGTCAGCGCCGTGATGGCGGACGCGCCAAAAACGCCGAGCGCGGCAAAGGTCTTCAGGTCGGCCTGGATGCCGGCGCCGCCGCTCGAATCGGAGCCGGCAATGGTCAGTGCGACGGGCGTCGTCATGGGGCGATTTTCCGCGTTTTCGAAGCCATGGCCCGTCCTAGCGCGCCTCCTTCAGCCCAGCAAGTTCGCTTGCTAAATCCGGCCGGGTTTGGCCTATTAGCCGCCAGATATGCTTTCGGAGTGACCGCGATGGTTCCCTTTTTCGTCCAGATCAAATGCAAGCTCGGGCAATCCTATGTGGTCGCCAATGCGCTTGCCGAAGCCGAGATCGCCTCCGAGATCTATTCCACGGCCGGTCAGTACGACCTGCTGGTGAAGTTCTACGTCGACAACGACACCGATATCGGCCACTTCGTCAACGAGAGGGTGCAGGTGCTGCCCGGTATCCAGGACACCCTCACCATCATCACCTTCAAGGCGTTTGGCGCGAGTTGACCGTCCGGAAAGGGCGGGCCTGATCAGGCGCCGCCCTCCTTGCGCTTGGGGCGCGGCGGACCGTCCACCGGCGGCAGCGATTTGAGATAGTCCGCCATCGCCGCGAGATCGTCGTCCGGCAATTGCGAGGTGTTCTTGATCACCCGCGTCATCGCGCCCCCGACGCTGTCGCCGTCGGGCAATTCGCCGGTCTTCAGGAAATAGGCAATATCCTTCGCGCTCCACTCGCCGAGGCCCTTCTGGGTGATGTTGGGCACCCATCCCTCGCCTTCCGGATTGGGCCCACCGGCGAACCGTTGTCCGGCGATGATGCCGCCAAGCGCGTTGCGCGGGCTGTGGCATTCCGCGCAATGGCCAAAACTGTTGACGAGATAGGCGCCGCGATTCCACTGCGGCGACTTCGCGCTGTCGGCGACGAAGGGCTTGCCGTCCATGAACAGAAATTTCCAGATGCCGACGTTGCGCCGGATGTTGAACGGAAAGCGCACATCGTGGTCGCGCACCTTGCCTGCAACCGCCGGCAGCGTTTTCAGGTACGCGAATAGATCGAGCACGTCCTCGCGCCTGGCGTGCTGATAGGACGTGTAGGGAAAGGCCGGAAAGTAATGCTGCCCGTCCGGGGAGACCCCGTGCATCACCGCATTGACGAATTCGGCCTCGCTCCATTTGCCGATGCCGTCGGTCGGATCCGAGGAGATGTTCGGCGCGTAGAACGTTCCGAACGGCGACTTGATCGCGACGCCGCCGCCGAGCCTGAGACGATCGGGCTGGTCGGGGACGGCATGGCATGAGGCGCAGCCGCCGGCGTTGAACATCACCTCGCCATTGGCAAGATCAGGGGCGCGGGCGGGCGCGGTGCCGGCGGCCGCCACCACCGGCGCGCTGAGCCACCAATAGACGCCGGCTGCGGCGAGTGCGGCAAGCAGCGCCACGGAGATTGTTCGTCGCAACATGCGGTCCTTTCGTCGTCGCGGCGAAGCTTATGACCGATGTCCTCGCGGCTCCAGCCACGAAGAATTTAGCCCACCGCAGTCTGAAACGGGAATAAACTGAAATGCCGGCTGTTGGAAGTTTGGCAGCCCAAACGGGTTCAGCAGGGAGAAAAATCATGAACAAGATCGTCATTGCCATGTCAGTGCTTGGCGCCGTTGCTTTTGCGAGTTCGGCCAGCGCCGAAAAGCTGAAAGCAACGCTCGACGCCAAGTCCGAGGTCCCCGCAACGACCAGCAGCGGCACCGGAACGGCCGATCTGGATTACGACGCCGCCAGCAAGAAGCTGTCCTGGAAGCTCACCTATTCCGGCCTGTCCGGCCCCGCCACCGCCGCGCATTTCCACGGACCCGCCGAGGCCGGCAAGAACGCCGGCGTCGCGGTCGCGATTCCAGGCGCTGCCACCAGCCCGGCCGAGGGCTCCGCGACATTGACCGACGCGCAGGCCGCCGATCTGCTTGGCGGCAAGCTCTACGTCAACATCCACACCGCGGCCAATCCGGGCGGCGAGATCCGCGGTCAGGTGACCAAGTAAACTTCGCACAGACCAGCAAAAAAGGGCGGCTGCGATCGCAGCCGCCCTTTTCGATTCCCGTAGCGCTGGCGCAGGCGTCACACCTCAGGTTCGGCTGCGTTCAGCGCCTGCGCGAGGTCGGCGATCAAATCCGACGGGTGTTCGATGCCGATCGACAGCCGGATCGTGGAATCGAGCACGCCGATCTTGCGGCGGATGTCGGCGGGAACGCCGGAATGGGTCATGGTGGCGGGCAGGCTCGCAAGCGACTCCGTTCCACCAAGGCTCACCGCCAGCTTGAGGATCTGCAGCGCGTTGAGGAATTTCATGGCCGCGGCCTTGCCGCCGACGATGTCGAACGAGAACGTGGACCCCGCCCCCGTGCATTGCCGCGCGAACACAAGTCCGTCCGGCGACGCCGCCTCGTGATGACCGAGATAGTGCACCTTGGCCACTTTTGGATGATCGCGCAGATAGTCCGCCACGAGGCGCGCATTCGCATCGGCCTTTTCCATGCGCAGGCTCAGCGTCTCGAGCGATCGGTTGATCATCCAGCAGGAATGCGGATCGAGCTGGGTACCGATGGCGCCCCGCAGCGCCTTGATGCCTTTCACCACCGCCTTCGCACCGAGCGCGGCGCCCGCGATCAGGTCTGAATGACCGCCGACATATTTCGTGAGCGAGTACAGGGAAATATCCGCGCCGTGCTCGATCGGTCGCTGAAACACCGGCCCGAGCAGGGTATTGTCGCAGGCGATGATCGGAACGTGGCCTTGGGTCTTTCCGATGGTCTCGGCGACACGGCGCATCATCGCGATGTCGACCAGCCCGTTGGTGGGGTTGGCCGGGGTTTCGATCAGGATCATCGAGACCCGGCCTTTGCCCATGGCTTCCTCCGCGGCCTGGCTGACCACGGCTTCGTCGACGCCATCGGCAAAGCCGACGGCGCCGATCGACAGACGCGCAAGCGTATTCGTCAGCAGCGTTTCGGTGCCGCCATAGAGCGGCTGGGAGTGCAGAATGACATCGCCGGGGCGGACGAACGCCAGGATCGTGGTTGCGATGGCCGCCATGCCGGACGAGAACAGCGCGCAGCTCTCGGTGCGCTCGTAGATCGCGAGCCTGTCCTCGACGATTTCGCTGTTGGGGTGATTGAAGCGCGAATAGACCAGGCCCGCGCCCATCCCTTCCGGGGGCTCGCGCCGGCCGGAGACGAAATCGAAGAAGTCCTGCCCGTCCTCGGCGGTCTTGAACACGAAGGTCGAGGTCAGGAACACCGGCGGCTTGACCGCGCCTTCCGACAATTGCGGATCATAGCCATAGGTCAGCATCAGCGTTTCCGGATGCAGCATATGGTTGCCGATGTGCGTCTTCGACGGGAACGGTTTGACCATGGCTTGTCTCGCTGTTGCTGATTGAGCTGCTCGCCGCGGGTTGGAACTCCTGATGTCATGACGCAGTCAGGAGCAAGATGCGTCAGCGTCAAAAGCTCACGCCAATGCCGCGGCGGCTGGATCAAAGATAGCTGCTCCGGCAGTGATCCGTCAGGCCTTGCGGACAGAATTTCCAGCGGCGAAACGCGACGCAATAAAAAGGGCGGCTGCTTTCGCAGGCCGCCCTTCTTGATTCCCAGTAGCCCGGATGGAGCGCAGCGCAATCCGGGGCAGTCAGTCAGCTCGGATGGATTCCCGGATTGCGCTGCGCTCCATCCGGGCTACGAATCTTTTTCTTGCCTCAGCCGTTCTTCACACGAAACGTCTCGTGGCAGCCGCCGCATTCCTTGCCGACCGCGGGGAAATTCGCCTTGAGCGAGTCGAGATCCTTGATCTTGCCCTTGGCCTCGCCAACGACCTTGGCGAAGCTCGCGACCTTGGCATCGAATCCGGCCTTGTCCTCCCACACTTTCGGCGAGGCGCTGTAGTCGCCCTCGGGCTTCATGCCCTTGGCGCTCGCCGGAAACAGGTTCGGCAGCTTCTTGGCGGTGTCCTCGAACTGCGCCAGCGCGCTGTCCACCGTGGCCTGGTCGTAGGGCTTCTCGCCCTTGACCATCGCCGCCACCGCGCCGGCGTTCTTGCCATTGCCCTTCATCAGGGTCTGGACCTCCTTGACGGAGTCCTGTTGTGCCCAAACCGCACCCATGCCGAGCAGGAGCGCGCCCCCAACAACCAACATTCGCTTCATTCGCAAAGTCCCTTCCTTGATGCAGGATTGCCTTGATGCAGGATTTCCTTGATGCAGGATCGCAGTGCTGCACGATCGTGCTGACCCCTCAATGGGGCCAACACCGCTCGGCAGACTTCATTCCCGTGGAAGATTGTCACAGGCTGTGACGGCGATGGTGCTCGTTGACGGCGATCCACACCCGCTCCGGGGTCGCCGGCATGTCGATGTGGTCGATCTTGTATTCGCGCCAGAGCCCGTCCACGATGGCGTTGACGACGGCCGGGCAGGATCCGATCGCGCCTGCCTCGCCCGCGCCCTTCACCCCCAGCGGATTGGTCTTGCAGGGAACGTTGGCGGTCTCGAACACGAAGTCCGGCCCGTCCGCCGCGCGCGGCAACGCGTAGTCCATGAAGGTCGCGGTGACGAGCTGGCCGTCGCCCGCGCCATAGACCACCTGCTCCATCAACGCCTGGCCGATGCCCTGCATGGCGCCGCCATGGACCTGCCCGGCCAGCAGCAGCGGATTGAGCGTCATGCCGAAATCGTCGACGATCACGTAGTTGACGATTTTGATGATGCCGGTGGCCGGATCGATCTCGACCTCCGCGACATGGGTGCCGTTGGGATAGGTGCCGTCGGCGCTGGCAAAGGTCGCGCTCGCGTTGAGCTTCGATGGATCGACGCCGGGACGCTTGGCGAGGTCGGCGAACGAGATCGAACGGTCGGTGCCGGCGATGCGCACCAGGCCATCGGTGATCTCGAGGTCGCCGGCACTGGCTTCCAGCGCCTGCGCGGCGATCTCCTTCAGCCGCGCGCCGAGTTCGCGGGTCGCGCGCTCGACGCTGACACCGCCCGACGGGATCGAAGCCGAGCCGCCGGTCCCGAGGCCGGTGGCGATCATGTCGGTGTCGCCCTGGTGGACGTGCACGCGCTCAGGCGCCACGCCGAACTGCTCGGCAACGATCTGCGCATAGGCGGTCTGATGGCCCTGCCCGCTCGACTGGGTGCCGATCAGGACAGTGATATCGCCATTGGGGTCCATCCGCACATTGGCGGTCTCCTCGCCCATGGTGCCGCAGACCTCGACATAGCTCGCAAGTCCGATGCCGCGGATCAGGCCGTTCTTCTTGGCCGCCTTGGCGCGCTTGCCAAACTCCTTCCACTCGGCGATCTCCATCGCGCGCTTCAGATGCGCGGCGAAGTCGCCGGAATCGTAGACCTTGCCGGTCGCGGTCTTGTAGGGCAGCGCCTTCGGCTGAATGAAATTCTTGCGGCGGATGGCATCAGGCGTCATGTCGAGTTTTCGCGCGCAGGCGTCCACGAGACGTTCGATGACGTAAGCAGCCTCAGGCCGCCCGGCGCCGCGATAGGCGTCGACCGGCACGCTGTTGGTGAAGATGGTACGCACCCGGCAGTGGAACGCCTGGATGTCGTAGAGGCCCGGCAGCATGCCGGCGCCGCCATGCGGGATATAAGGCCCGAAGGTCGACAGATACGCGCCCATGTCGCCCATCAGGTCGCAATCCATCGCGAGGAACTTGCCGTCCTCGGCCAGCGCCATCTTCGCGGTGGTGACGTTGTCGCGGCCCTGCGCGTCGCCCATGAAATGCTCGGTGCGATCGGCCGCCCATTTCACCGCCTTCTTCAGCTTACGCGCGGCGACTGCCAGGAGCGCGTATTCCCGATAGGGAAACAGCTTCGTGCCGAAGCCGCCGCCGACGTCGGGGCAGATCACCCGCATCTTGTCGGTCGGGATGTTGAGCACGTTCTGGCAGAGGATGTCGCGCAGGCGATGGCTGCCCTGGCTGCCGACGGTCAGCGTCAGATGGTCGCGCTTGGCGTCGTATTCGCACACTGCCGCGCGCGTCTCCATGAAGTTCGCCACGACGCGCGGATTGACGATCGAGATCTCGGCAACCGCATGCGCCTTGGCAAAGGCAGCTTCGGTCGCTTTCTTGTCACCGATCGAGACGTCGAACAGCACGTTGCCGGGCTTATCCGGCCAGACCAAGGCTGCGCCCTTCTTCACGGCGTTGACGACGCCGGTCACTGCCGGCAGCGGGCTCCATTTGACCTCGATTGCCTCGATCGCGTCGCGGGCCTGGTCGATGGTCTCGGCGACGACGAAGGCGATGGAATCGCCGACATGGCGCACTTCATCCTTGGCGAGGATCGGATAAGGCGGCCCCTTGAACGGGTCGGTTTCGAGATTGAACAGGCACGGCAGGTCGCCGAGATCTGCGACGTCATCGGCGGTCAGGATCAGCGCAACGCCCGGCAAGCCACGGGCGCGGCTCGCATCGATGGTGTATTTGGCATGCGCATGCGGCGAGCGCAGCATCAGGCAGCGCAAAGCGGCCTGCGGCGCATAGTCGTCGGTATAGCGGCCCTTGCCGCGGATCAGCGCGTCATCCTCCTTGCGCAACACACTTTGGCCAACGCCGAACTTGATGGGAGCCGCCATTTTCTCGTCCCGTTTCTCATGGTTGTTTTGCCGGCATATTGCCGTGGAAAAACTGGCAAGGCAAACGGGTTTAGGCGAGCCGCCCGTGTCAAGGCCGATGATTCGAAGCCGCCCTCGGGTCTTAGGGCAACCCTGACGCGCAGCTGCCCTTCAATGGCCGAATTTCCTGACCATAAGATATTTGTCATACGTGATATGACCTATGCGGACCGCAGCGGGATCCGTGCCGTAGACCTCGAATCCGTTGCGCTTGTAGGTCCTGATTGCAGCGGTTGCTTCGAGCAGGACCTCAAGATGTACCTGCTCGACGCGTGCCTCGGCATGGTCAAGAAGCTCCTTGACGAGTCGATCTCCGATTCCTTTACCTCGGCCATCTTCCCTCACGTAAACCGTGAAGATGTGACCCCTGTGCTGCGACCGAAGAGCTGGCGACACGTAGAAGCCCGCGACTCCGATCAGATTTCCCCGCCAGAAGGCACCAAGGATCGCTCCGCTGAGCCAATGCCGATAGGCAGTCAGCATCGCCTCTCCGCCTTCGTCCTCTTCAGCAGAACCAAACGTTTGAGGGTGCGTCCGAAACGCCTCCGCGCGAATGTCGCGAAAGATCTCCAGGTCGTCGACAGTCAATCGTCGGATGTCCGCGTCCACTTGGGCAGCGGCCGAATGTGGTGTCATGATCGCCGTCCTTCTAGTGCCTCAGCTAGGATTTATCGTCATTTACATCACACCACGGCCCCACGGCTGCGACGCGCGATCTCTCAGCGCATCGATAGCCCGCTCCGGCGTGAAGTAGTCGATCTCGCCGCGCGTTAGGCCGATATCCTTCAGCTCCCGGTCACTCAGGTCCCGCAAGGCGATTTGTGGGCCCTGCCGCCAGCGCCAGTCCTGGAGCGCACGCCAGTATCGCGCGAGCAAGCCCAGAATGCTGCGCGTCGATGCAAGTTCGAGGGGGAGCCCCTCGGCCTCGGATGTGATGTTCGTCTGTTGAGGTGGCATCGCATGCTCCTGCTGTTGTGCCGGCAGGGAGCGTGGCCAAACAAAAGGCCCCGTCCGATGCCGGCGGGGCCTGGTGGAAAAGATGTCGTCGTCGAATTCTAGCGCGCGACTCCTTCCACGGCCCAGCCGAAGCGGGTCATGTGAATGCAGTTGAGTTTGCGCACTGATTTGATCATCCGCTGCGATTACCACAGCAATCGCGCAAAATCAAGAGATGTGTGGAGGTTCGCTGCATCCTGGAGGCGAGTCCCCACTTGAGGGTGCCGGGCGCCGAAGCCGACGACGCCCGTCAACGCCCTCACGACTTCGTCTGCTTCGCTTCCACGTATCGTGCGAAGTTGTCGAGGATGGCCTGCCAACCGCCTTGCTGCTGCTCCACCGAATGCGTCGATTCGCAATCGAAGACAACCCGGACCAGAACGCCCTTCGGGCCGGGCACAAACTCGACTTCGGCTTTTCGCTCGCCGAACGCGTATTCGATCCGCTTGTGCTCGATGATTTTCGTGTAGGTACCGGCGAAGTCAAAACCCATGCTGCCGTCCTTGGCCTCCATGCGAGATGAGAAGACACCGCCTTCTCGCAGGTCGACGGTCGCCTTGGTCGTATGCCAGTCGTCGGACGCGGCGTTCCACTTCATGATGTCGGCCGGCGTCGTATAAGCGCGCCAGACCTGATCGATGGGGGCTGCTACGTTGGTTTCGACGGTGATCCTCATAAACAGTGCTCCTGGTTCGGTTTTTGCCGGCTCGAGGTGACGGCATCACGTCAATTGTGCAGGGTCCATCCGCCGCACTTCCGAGATGTGTCCATCCAAGGACGATCGAGACTGGCCCGTGCCGACAGGGTCGAGCCGTCAATGCGTTGAAAATATGAAAAAGCTAACCCCGCACCAGCGAGACCAGCCAGCGGCGGCCGAACAGCGCGAGGATGGCGAGCCCGTAGACGATCGTGCCCCCGACGGCCAGCAGAAGCAGCGTCAATTCGTCCCGGAAGTGCATCGACCCCAACCAAGGACCGCCAAAGCGCGCGATCAGCCAGAAGGCGGCGGCCAGGATGATCCCGGTCAGCAGAAATTTGGCGAGCGACAACAGCCAGGCGCGGTCCGGCACGAGAAAGCCGCGCCGCACCGCGAAGAACAGCACCAGCATCAGATTGGTCCAGACACCGGCGGCAGTGGCGAGCGCCAAGCCGATCTGGGCGAGCGATCCCATCAAGGCGACCTTGAGGGCGACGTTGACCGCGATGCCGGTCAGCGACGCCCGCACCGGCGTCGCCGTGTCCTTGCGCGCATAGAAGGTCGCGACCGCGCTACGGATCAGCACGAAAGGAATGAGGCCGATGGCATAGGCCGCGAGCGTGGCGCCAGCGGCGGCGGCATCGGCTTTCGAGAACGCACCGCGGGCGAACAGCGCGCGCATGATCGCATCGGGCACGGTGAGGAAGGCGGCGACGAACGGCACCGAGAACAGCAGCGTGAAATCGAACGCACGGCGCTGCGCCTTGATCGCGCCGTCATGGTCGTTGGCCGTGATCCGCCGCGACATCTCCGGCAGCAGCACCGTGCCGATGGCAATGCCGATCACGCCGATCGGGAGCTGGTTGAGGCGGTCGGCATAGTACAGCGCCGACAGCGCGCCGGCGGGCAGGAAAGTTGCGATGATGGTGTCGGCGAACAGCGCGAGTTGCGTGCCCATCGAGCCCAGCGTTGCCGGCCCGAGCGCCCTAAAGAATGCGCGGACGTCTTCGTCGAGCTTGAGCGGCGCAAAGCGCGGCAGGCCGCCATGGCGGGCGAGATCGCCGGCGAGCAAGAAATACTGCAAAAAGCCGGAGATCAGGACGCCCCAGGCGGCGGCGTGGCCCGCGCTGGGAAACCAGGCGGCGAGCGCCAGCGTCATCATCATCGAGATGTTGAGGAAGATCGACGCGGCCGCGGCGCTGGCGAAGCGCTGCATCACGTTGAGCATGCCGCCATAGAGCGTCACCAGCGTGATCAGCAGCAGATAGGGAAAGGTGATCCGGGTCAGCTCGATCGCAAGCTTGCGCTGTTCGGCGTCCTCGGAAAAGCCGGGCGCCAGAAGGCTCATGGCCTGCGGCATGAACAGCCAGGCGACGATCAACAGCACCACCTGGGAGGCCAGCAGCAGCGTAAAGATGCGGTCGGCGAACAATCTTGCCGCCCCCTCCCCGCGCTCGCCATGGACGTGCGCATAGGCCGGCACCCAGGCCGCGTTGAAGGCGCCCTCTGCAAAAATGGCACGGAAATGATTGGGCAGCCGCAGCGCCACGAAAAAGGCGTCGGCCACGGGGCCGGCGCCGAGGATCGCCGCGAGCATGATGTCGCGGGCAAACCCCGTCAGCCGCGAGAGCAGCGTGTAGCCACCAACCGTGAAGATACGTCCGAGCATGCGCCTGTTTTAGAGACTTATCGAACAGAGGTCGATTGCATCTTGCTAACGCGCATTGCAGCGCCCTCTCCCCTTGTGGGAGAGGGCAGCGCCGCGAGTAGACACAAATTCGATAGGGTGAGGGGTCTCTCTCCGCGCATTCCGTGCGGACAGAGACCCCTCACCCGTCTCGCCGCTTTGCGGCGAGCCACCCTCTCCCACAGGCGGAGAGGGTAAGAACAGCGGGATCAGCCCGCGATTGCGCCGCGCACGGCGGCGATGATTCGCTCCTGATCGGCTTCGGTCAGGTAGGCGTGCATCGGCAGGCTGATGACGTCCTGCGACAGGCTCTCGCAGCCTGGCAGGCCGCCCTCGGCCACCGGGTACTGCTTGTAGGCCGTCTGCTGATGCATCGACTTGCCGTAATAGATCGCGGTCGGCACGCCCTGGGCCTTCAGCGCGGCGGCAAAGCCGTCGCGGTCGGTGCCCTCAGGGAGACGGATCGTGTACTGGGCCCAGACCGACGTATTGCCGGGAGCCACGCGCGGCACGGTGACCACATTGCTGAGACCGCGCGCGTAGCGCTCGGCGACCTTGTTGCGGGCGGCGATCTCGTCGTCGAAGATCTTCAGCTTCTCGATCAGGATCGCGGCCTGCATGGTGTCGAGCCGGCCGGTCAGGCCGAGGCGGACGTTGTCGTATTTGTCGACGCCCTGCCCGTGCACGCGGATGCTGCGCAGCGTCGCCGCGAGCTCGTCGTCATCGGTGAAGATCGCGCCGCCGTCGCCGAAGCAGCCGAGCGGTTTTGCGGGGAAGAAGCTGGTCGCGGTGGCGAGCGCCAGGGTGCCGAGCTTGCGGCCCTTGTAGCTTGCGCCAAAGCCTTGCGCTGCGTCGTCGAGCACGAACAGGCCTTCGGCCTTGGCGATCTCGGCGATGGCGTCGTGATCGGCGGGCTGGCCGAACAAATCGACCGGAATGATCGCGACCGGCTTGAGACCGGCCTTGCGGGCGGTCGCGATGCCGCGCTTGAGCGATTCCGGGCTCATGTTGAAGGTGGTCTCATCGACGTCGACATAAACCGGCGTCGCGCCGGTCCGCGCCACCGGCGACGCGGTCGCGATGAAGGTGAAGGACGGACACAACACGGCGTCGCCAGGCCCGACATTCTTCGCCATCATCACCATCAGGATCGCATCGGTGCCGCTGGCGCAGCCGATGACGTGCTTGGCGCCGCAATAGGCCGCAAGCTGCTTCTCGAGCTCGGCGACTTCAGGGCCGTTGACGAACTGACAATGATCGAGAACGCGCTTCACGGCTGCATCGAGCGAGTCGCCGAGCCGGCGGCGCTGCGAGGCGACATCGATGAAGGGAATGGGTTCGGAACGCAGATGCTGGTTCATGGCGCCTTCTTGGCTAGTCGACATCGAAAGAGTTCAGCCGGCGACGCGGCGCGGACCCTTGCGGGCCGACGTGGCCGCGGGCCGCGACGGCGTTTCCAGGCACTGCGTCGCGATCTCGAGGCTGGCGACGCCTTCGTCGCCGGTGACCGCCGGCGTCTCGCCGTTGCGCACGGCCTTGAGGAACGCGATCAGCTCGGCGCGGAGCGGCTCGTCATGACCGACCGGCAGATGGCGCATCGAATAGCTGCCGTCAGGCTTGAAGCCGAAGCATTCGGTGACCTGGCGCGTCAGGAGATCGCCCATCACGTATTTGCCGCGGGTCGCGACCGTGACGCTGCGCGCCTTGAATGGCGTCAGCCAGTTGGTGTTGATGTGCGCGAGCACGCCGTTGGCGGTGCGGAACTGCAAGAGCGCGATGTCCTCGCGCTCGGCGACCGCACTCGACAATTGCGGCTGCACCTCGACGATGTCGGACTCGGTGAACCAGCGGATCAGATCGATGTCGTGCACGGCGAGATCGATGACGACGCCGACATTGGACATGCGCGGCGGGAACGGGCCGACGCGCGTGATCGCGATCGACAGAATATCCTCGCCCGCGATCGCCTGCTTGACGGCGGCGACCGCTGGATTGAAGCGCTCGACATGGCCGACCATCAGCGTCACGCCGGCTTTTTGCGCAGCCGTGACGATCTCGCGGCCTTCCGCGACCGTGGACGCAATCGGCTTCTCGACCATCACGTGGATGTTCTTGGCGATGCAGGCAAGCGAGACCTCGTGATGCAGATGGGTCGGCGCCGCGATGGTGACGGCATCGACGCCTTCGGCCAGCAGCTGGTCGAGCGTCTCGAAGCTCGCGCAATTGGCAAGCTCCATCGCCCGGGTGCGATGTGCCGGCGAAGGATCGACGACGCCGACGAGGTTGACGCCGGGAAGACCCGCGAGCACGCGCGCGTGGTTGCTGCCCATCACGCCGGCGCCAATGACGCCGACGCGCAAGCCGGCCTTTGCCGGTGCCGATCCTGTGGAACTCATTTGAGCAAACCCCGATTCAACGCAAATCCCCGAGGCGCTTCTAGCACGGCCGCCACATTTGTGGCGAATGCGGAGCTAGCGGTCCGGACACGATTTGATTCAAAAAGTTACACGTTTCCCGGGCCTTAAGCCTCTGAAGAGACCACTCTTTTGGCCCGGGTCGCGTGATTCGGAGTGTGCTGGTTACGACCTTTGGTAGTCGTCTTCAATCCGGATGATGTCGTCTTCCCCGAGATAGCTTCCCGTCTGGACCTCGATCAGCTCCAGCATGATTTTACCGGGGTTCTCCATCCGGTGCACCGCGCCCATCGGGATGTAAATGGACTCGTTCTCGTGCACGCTTTTGACGGTCTCGTTGACGGTGACGCGGGCGGTGCCGCGGACCACGATCCAGTGCTCGGCACGATGATGGTGCTTCTGCAGCGACAGACGCCCGCCCGGCTTCACCACGATGCGTTTGACCTGGTGGCGCTCGCCATTGTCGACCGACTGGTAGCTGCCCCAGGGCCGATGCACCTTGAGATGCTCCTCGGTGACTTTCGGCGCGACCGCCTTGAGTTTTGTGACCAGCCGCTTGAGCCCGTTGGCATCCTTCTGGCGCGAGACAAGAACCGCATCGGCAGTCGCGACCACGATGAGATCGTCGACGCCTTCGAGTGCCACCAGCGCGGCATCGGTGGTGACGTTGCAATTGCGGCTATCTTCGAACACGGCGGCGCCGTGCGAAGCATTGCCTTGCGCGTCTTTCTCCGACAATTCCCACACCGCGTGCCAGGAGCCGACGTCGGACCAGCCGCAGGACACCGGCACGACCGCGGCGCGCGCGGTCTTCTCCATCACCGCATAATCGATCGAGATCGCCTTGGCCGCGCCGAACGCCTCGGGCTCCAGCGTCACGAAGCCGAGATCGCGGCCGGCATTGCT
>NZ_JBVVOS010000036.1:0-68987 GCF_055807515.1 Bradyrhizobium sp. Kon69
CTCGGCCTGCCCAAGCCCGAGGACGGCAAGATCCCGATGGCGGTCGGCGTCGACCTGCGCGGTGAATCCTATGGCCTCCTGATCGACCAGATCGGCGAAGTGCTGCGGCTTGCCGAGGACGGCATGGAAGAAAACCCCGTCAATCTCGACCCCCGCATGGCCAAGCTCGCCGGCGGCGTCCACCGTCTCGACGGCCAGCTCATGGTCGTCCTCGACGTCGACCGCGTCCTCGAGCTCAAGACCGAAGTGCAAATGGCTGCGTGAGCCCCGAAAACATCGAAGCCGGAGAACCGAAATGAAGACGTGTTTGGTGGTCGATGATTCCAGCGTCGTGCGCAAGATCGCACGCCGGATCCTGGAAGGCCTGGAATTCGAAGTCACGGAGGCCGAGGACGGCTCCAAGGCGCTCGAGGTCTGTCAGCACAAGCTGCCCGACGCTGTGCTGCTGGACTGGAACATGCCGGTGATGGACGGCTTCGAGTTCATGGGCCACATGCGCCGACTGCCCGGCGGCGACCAGCCCAAGGTCGTGTTCTGCACGACCGAAAACAACGTGGCTCATATCGCTCAGGCGCTCAGCGGCGGCGCCAACGAGTACATCATGAAGCCCTTCGATAAAGACATCATCGCCGACAAATTCGCTGAAGTCGGCTTGATCCCGGTCGGACAAGCCATGGTCTGAGTTATCTGGCGGAGTGTTCCGGCCAGAGTGTTCCCAGTACAGCTTCCGAGAGGCCTATCAGTGACCCCGACCGAGTATGAGTATCTGCGTAAGTTCCTAAGGGATCATTCCGGGCTCGATCTGTCCGCAGACAAGCAATATCTGATTGAAAGCCGGCTGTTGCCGCTGGCGCGCAAGGCCGGGATCTCCGGCATCGGCGAGCTCGTGCAGAAGCTGCAAGGCGCTGGCTCGGGCGCGCTCGTCACCAGCGTGGTCGAGGCGATGACCACCAATGAGACCTTCTTCTTTCGCGACAAGGTCCCGTTCGATCATTTCCGTGAGACCATCATGCCGGAGATCATCAAGGCGCGCGCCGGCCGCCGCAGCGTGCGCATCTGGTGCGCCGCCGGCTCGACCGGGCAGGAGCCCTACTCGCTGGCGATGAGCCTGAAGGAGATGGGGGCGGCCCTGACCGGCTGGCGCGTCGAGATCATCGCGACCGACCTGTCGCAGGAGGTGCTCGAGAAGGCCAAGGCCGGCATCTACAGCCAGTTCGAAGTGCAGCGTGGCTTGCCGATCCAGATGCTGATGAAATATTTCAAGCAGACCGGCGAGACCTGGCAGATCAATCCCGAACTGCGGGCGATGATCCAGCACCGGCAGCTCAATCTGCTGCACGATTTCGCTCAGCTCGGCACCTTCGACGTCATCTTCTGCCGCAACGTGCTGATCTATTTCGACCAGGACACCAAGATCAACATCTTCAACCGCCTGGCTCGCCAGATCGAGGGAGACGGCTTCCTGGTGCTGGGCGCCGCCGAAACGGTGGTCGGACTGACCGACACGTTCAAGCCGATTCCGGAGAAGCGCGGTCTCTACAAGCCGAACGACCCGCGTGCCGCGGCCGCCAAGCCGGCTCTTGCCGGCGCCGCGCCGCGCGTAGCGGTCATGGCAGGACGATAGACATGGCCGAGGATGGCAAGGGCGTGGAACGCGTGACGTTCAGTCGCGGCTATGATGTCTGCATCATGGCCATCGACGGCACTTGGCGCCGTGACTGCAAGCTCAACGCGATCTCCGACACCGACGCCATCCTGACGGTGGAAGGCTCGATTCAGGGCCTGAACCTCAAAGAGTTCTTCCTGCTGCTGTCGTCCACCGGCCTTGCCTACCGCCGCTGCGAACTGGTGCGCGTCAACGGCGTCGAAATGGACATCCAATTCCTGCGTGGCAAGAACCGGAAGAAGCGGGCCGCCGGTGGCCGTGACGAGGCGGCGTGATCTTCACCTGGTCTCGTCGCCGTTTTCCGCGAGGTTGGTTCACATTTGCTGAAACAACCGACTGAATTTGCCGTCGCGGCTTTACGTCGCCTCAGCGCGAACCGTGTATCCATTGCCGGTCTCAATCTCAGGATACCGCAATGCCCAGAAGCTCATTCTCACCTCTCCCGTCAAACCTGCCCGACGGCGCCGAGCGGCGTGCACTTCAGCTTCTGGTGGTCGATGACGACGCCACGCAGCGCAGCCTGATCACGGTCGCGGCCAAGCAGGCCGGCCACGAAGTCACCGTGGCGCCGTCCGTGGCCGAAGCGATCGAAAAGCTCCGCGCCGCGCGCTTCGACTGCGTGACACTCGATCTCGTGCTGGAGGATGGCGACGGTGTCGACGTGCTGGGCGAGATGGCGAAGGCGAAATTTGGCGGCGCCGTGATCGTCATCAGCGGCATGGACGGCAAGCGCCGCAGCGCCGCCCGCAGCTTCGCCCGTTCCGTCGGGATCGAGCTCCAGAGCCTGCCCAAGCCGCTGGATCTCGCCGCGTTGCGCATCAGCCTCGCCAATCTTGGCAAGACCGCGATGGGCCTGCCGGCGATCCACACCTGGGGTGGTGTCGCCACCGACGCGATCGTGGAGCGGCACCGCGCCTGAGCCGCCATGCGATGAAGGAATGCGGTCGCCGCGTCGCAGCGATCGCCATCTACACCGTACTGCCGGCCTCCGACAGGCGTTCCAGGGCGTGGCCAAGGCCGGCCCGGCAGGCGTCGAGCGCGGCGATCACCGTGGATACCGCGGTGTGACATCGTCGAGCACGAAGACGTCGGCGGAACCTTCCGGATCGCTCCCGTGTTCTTGATCCATGGCTGTGGCGGTCCGGCGCATGCTGGTCTCGATCTGCGAGATCAGCATGCGAAGGTCAGCCGCAATCAGCTCACGGCTCTCGACCTCGGGCATTGCCACGAGAGGCGGCATAGCGGCCAAATTAGCATGGATATTCTCCGTCCCCTGCAATTAGGCGCCTCGCCGCTACTTGTGCGTTAAGTCCATGTCCCGTACAAATACGGTGGGCCGAATCCGCGCCGAACGCCATAACGGTTGGGGCGGACGCGAGTCCTTCATGCCAACCGGATGTGTGGCACATGGCCGAACAAAGCTCTCGCGGTGAAATCTTCGTGGTCGACGACGACGCTGCCGTTCGCGACACCTTGTCGATGGTGTTGAAGGCGGCGGGCTATGAGGTGATCTGTTTTGCGGACGGTGCAGCATTGCTCTCCGTCGCGCGAAGCCGCACACCTGCAGCGGTCCTGCTCGACGTGCACATTCCCGGAAAATCGGGCCTCGATATTCTCAATGAGCTGCACGGCGAGGACTATCCGGCACCGATCTTCATGATCTCCGGACAGGGCGATATCGCGATGGCGGTGGGAGCCATCAAGAGCGGCGCGCTCGACTTCATCGAGAAGCCGTTCCGCGGCAGCGAGATCGTCGGCCGGCTCGACGAGGCGATCGGTGCCTATGCACGCAGGCAGTCGGAGAACGCGGCGCCGAAGTTCGGCTCGCTGCATTTCCCCGGGCGCGAGCCGTTGACGCGCAGGGAGCGGGAGGTGCTCGAGCAGTTTGCCGCCGGCGCCTCCAACAAGGAGGCCGGCCGCACGCTCGGCATCAGCCCGCGCACCATCGAGGACCATCGCGCCAACATCATGAAGAAGCTCGGTGCGCGCAATGCCGCCGATCTGATCCGGATCGTAATGACCGCGGCCCAGCGCGCGTCGTAAATTCCGTGGGTGACATTTCGTAGCCCGGATGAGCGAAGCGACATCCGGGACTTGGCTCGGAGTGTTCCCGGGTATCGCTTCGCTCACCCGGGCTACGGGTTCTCACCCAGCCCGATGCGCTATCAACTGCTCAGCGCCTTGCGGATGGTCCGGGCCAGATCCGATTTGCGATAGGGCTTCGCCAGCAGCAGAACGCCCGAATCCAGCCGGCCGTGATGGATGATCGCGTTCTCGGTATAGCCGGACGTGTAGAGCACCCGGAGATCGGGACGCGTTCTCTGCAGTTCGTCGGCGAGCTGCCGTCCGTTCATCTTGCCGGGCATGATGACGTCGGTGAACAGGAGGTCGAACGGCTTTCCGGCGGCGACGATTGCGAGCGCCTCCGCGGCGTTCGCAGCCTGCAAGGTGACGTAACCGAGCGAATGCAGCTGCGCCAGCACGTAGTCGCGCACCAGCCGGTCGTCCTCGACCACGAGGATCGTCTCGTGTCCGCCCTCAATGCTCGCCGGCGTCACGCTGTCGCCGACCAACGTCGGCGTCTTGCCGGGCGGCAGATACATCTTGATCGTGGTGCCGTGGTCTTCCTCGCTGTAGATCTTGATATGGCCCGCGGACTGCTTGATGAAGCCGTAGACCATCGAAAGCCCGAGTCCGGTGCCCTTGCCCGGTCCCTTCGACGTGAAGAAGGGGTCGAACACCCTGGCCAGCATGTTGGCGGGAATTCCGCTGCCGGTGTCGCTCACGGCAATCATCACGTAGTGACCCGGCGGGACGTCGTTGACGCTGGCATAGACCTCGTCGAGATAGGCCGCACCCGTCTCCACGATCAGCTTGCCGCCACCGGGCATGGCATCGCGGGCATTGAGCGCGAGGTTGAGGATCGCGGTGGTGAGCTGGCTGGGATCGACGATCGCGACGCAGTTCTCGTCCTCAAACACCGATTCGATGTGGATCTGCTCGCCCAGCGTCGGCCGCAACAGTTTCGCGGTGTCGATGATCAGCGCGTTGACGTCGATTTCGCGCGGCTGGAGCGGCTGCTTGCGCGCAAACGCCAGCAGGTGCTGCGTCAGCTCGGCGCCACGCCCGGCGGCCTCGTCGATCATCTTCGTGATCGCGGCGAGCTCCGGCTCCTTGGCCACCGCGTCGGCCAGGATCTCGATCGTCCCGGTGATGACGGTGAGGATGTTGTTGAAGTCGTGCGCCACGCCGCCGGTGAGCTGGCCGACCGCCTCCATCTTCTCGGCCTGGCGGATGCGCTCGTCGGCCGCGATCTTGTCGGTCAGGTCGCGGTAAAACGAGTTGAAGAGAACGCCTTCGCGTCTCCGGAGCGCCGTGACGCTGAGCTCGGCCCTGAATTCCTTGCCGTCGCGCCGCCGTACCAAAAGTTCGCGCCGTGGATTGGCCAGCGATTGCTGCTCGGACTCGAGAAAGAGCTTCAGTCTGGCCCTGACGCTTTCGCGCTCACTGGGGGCGACGAAAAGCTCGATCGCATTCTTGCCGATTGCTTCCTCACGCGTCCATCCGAAGAGCTTCTCGGCTTGCGAGTTCCAACTCAGGATGGCACCGGCCTGGTCGGTCTGGGTGAAAGCGTCGAGCGAGGTCTCGACGATGTTGCGCGCAAGCTGTTCGCTCTCCCGCAAGGACTCCTGTGCAAGCCTCGCCTCCGTCATGTCGCGGCCGACAAAGAAGTAGCGCTGGGCATGGTCGGACCAGCTGCCGAGCCAGGAGAGCCACACCTCGCGACCGTCCTTGTGGAAGCAGCGGGTGTCGGCAAGCTTCAGCCGCTCGCCGCGCCTGAGCGCGCGCATCTCGTCGCGCGACTGGTCGAGATGGCCGGGATGAATGAAATCGGCGCCGCTGCGGCCGATCATCTGTTCCGGCCGGTAGCCGATAATGGCCTCGCTGCTCGGACTGATCTGCGCGATGTGGCCGCGCGCGTCCATCACCATGATCAGATCCTGAGAGGTCTCGAAGATCTGCCGCCGTTCCTCGAGCTGCTGCTGCAGCGCCCGCTCGGCCCGCCGCGCCTCGGTCAGACTGCGCGCGGTGCCGGAGGCGCCGATGATCTCGCCCGACGGGCCCCTGATCGGCGACAGGCTGAGTGAGATTTCGACCGGCGCGCCATCCTTGCGCAGGCGCACCGTCTCGAAGCGTTCGATCGCTTCACCTCGGGCGAGCCGCTGCAAATAGTCCTTGCCTTGCTCGCGTCGGTCGGGCGGGACGATGATCGAGGTGGATTTCCCGATCGCCTCATCCGCCGAATAGCCGTAGAGGCGTTCGGCGGCGGCATTCCAGCCGGTGATGACGGCGTCGAGCGATTGCATCACGATCGCGTCGTCGGAGGATTCGACGGCGGCGCTGAACAAGCGCTCGCGCGCTTCATGATGGCTTCGCGCGGCCTCGGTGCGGCGATGCTCCTCGATCTCGCGTTCAAGAGCGGCTGTCTTCGCTCTCGTTTCTTCGACCATCTGGGCAAATGCCCGCGCCAGCACGCCTGTCTCTCCGCTCGCATCGACGGGAATATCGGCGCGCCGTCCGCTGCCGATCGCCTCCACCGCTGCGGTCAAACGCCCGATCGGCCGCGTCAATGAGCGCGCCAGCAGCACCGCGAGCAAGGCTGCGGCAAGGACGGCAAGCAGCCCCACCAGCGAGGAGGTTTTTTGAATGGCCGCCGGAACGCGGCTGAACACGGATGCGGGGGCCGTCTCGATGATAGCCAACCACTCCTTGCCGGCCAGCAGCGCCGGTGCGATCGCCGCTCCGCTCGGCCGGCCAGACCGGTCGCTCGTAAGCTGCGTGGATCCTTGCGGCTGGCCGGCCCGGGCTGCAAAGAAAGGAAAGTCCGGGCGCCAATCGTTGGCGTTGCCATGCAACGTACCGAATTCCCGCGCGCGATCCGGATGAACCAGATAGTCGCCACGCGAATTCACGACATAGATGTCTCCTCCTGCGCTCGCGGTCGAACGAACGCGGTCGAGCGCGGGACGCATGTCGATATTGGCGATGATGATGCCGAACGGCTTGCTATCGGGCGTGAACAGCGGCGTCGCGACGCGCAACGTCGGAATGTGAGGGTCCGTGGTTCCTCCCTGCCGGGTGGCGAGATCGATGGGCGAAACATAGATGTCGCCCGGCGCCAGTCGAATCGTCTCCTGGAAGTAGGTTCGTTCGCTCTTGCGTTCGAGTTCGCCGTTGGGAACAATCCGTGCTGCTCCGTTCGGGCCGGCGCGATCGACGCGGACCAGTTCGCGCTGGTCGTCGTCAAGGCCGATGATTCGAAATTGCCCGTAGCTCGGTTTCGCGTCGATCTCGGCTGCGAACCGCGTTGCGATACGCTCGCGCCAGGTTTGCTCCGAAACGCCGTCGACTGCATCGATGCCTCCACCGATATGGGCGCGGATCAGGCCATTGATGGCAGCGGCGGAGCGATAACCGAGCAGATCGCCACGGGCGCCGGCAACGTAGGATTCAAGATGGGTGGCCAGCAGGCTCGACTGGGCTTCAATCCGTTCCAGGACCCGCGGAATGACGGCCTGGGTGATATTGCGATAGCCGAGCCAGCCGACTGCGGCCACGGTGACCGCCACCAGCAGGATCATCGCGATTGCGAGCCGCGTAGCGAGGGTCATGGCGAAATTTGCACCGCGTCCTGAATGGCGCCCGTGTTCGGTTGGAACAGAATGAAGGTTCTTGTCATCGGCGGCCGGTGCTGACATCCGGATTCCTCACCGATGCCGTCCGAGCCGCGTCCAGGCAGCCGGCGACCGCGGCGAGCAGCGCGTCGGCCCGGAACGGCTTCTGCAGGCTCGCCACCGCGCCAAGCTTGGTCGCCATCTTGAGAAAGTCGGGCTCCGCATGGGCATCCGGCGCGAACGAACGGCCGGAAATGACGACGATCGGAATGGCCGGCTGCAGCGCCCGGATGTGACGCATCGTCTCCAGGCCGTCCATGCCGGGCATGAAGATGTCGAGAAACAGCAGGTCGAACTCGCCGGCTTCGAACAGCGCAAGTCCCTTGTGGCCGTCTCCGGCGACGGTGACGTGATGACCGGCCCTCTCCAGGAGCAGCCGGATCGTCATCTGCACGGCCGGGTCGTCATCCACGATCAGGATGTTGGCCACGTCTGGTATCCTCCCGGGCCGGATGGGGTTTCCCAGCGACCGCAAATCAAACCATCAACTCTGAAATTGTTGCGCGGATTGCATCCGGCCTGCAAGCACTTCGCCATCGATCCGACGATTGCTCGCGAAAGGCGAATCGGTTGCGTCAACTTATGCACGTTGACGTGCACAAGTGCTCGCGACGACCGCGCGCCATAGGCTTAGTCGGTCAAATATTCCGGATGGTAGCTCCGGATCGTATCGAGCTCGCTCAGCGTGCCCGACAGGTGCTTGCGCAAATGCTGTTGCGCAGCATCGGCGTCGTCGGCTTCGATCGCGCGCGTGATCAGCTTGTGGTGGCGCACAATGTTCTGGGCCTTGCCGGGTGAGGGCAGATGCAGCCGGCGCAGCCGGTCGATATGTCCGCTGCGGCTGCGCACCAGCGTCCAGAGTTCCTGCTTGCCGGCCGCGGCATAAAGCTGCGCGTGAAAATCATTGTCGCCGGCGATGAAGCTCTCGAAGTCTCCGGCCTTGGCGAATTGCTGCTGGAGCGCGATCGTATGGTCGAGGCGTATGACCAGAGCGTCGTCATGTTGCTCCGCGAGCAGCCGGACGATTTCGAGCTCCAGTGCCTGGCGCAGGAAATGAGCCTGCTCGGCCCGACCGACGTCGACCCGGCTGACGACGGTGGCGTGCTGCGGAAACACGTCGACCAGACCTTCTTCCTCCAGCCGCATCAGGGCGTCGCGGATCGGCGTCGAGCTGACGCCGAATTGTGCGGCGAGATCCGTGCGCGACAGCGGCGAGCCCGGCGGCAGCTCGAGCGCGAGAATGGCGTTGCGCATGCGCTCGAACACTTGCGGTGCGGCCTGCCGAGCCCGGTCGAGCCGCGTACCGGGGCGGGCAGCGCCGCGGGATGCGGGTTGGGCTGTTTCCATGCGAAGGGCTCCGGCCGGCCTTGCCTTTGATACACTAATGCATTAGTGCATCAGTAAGATCGCTCGTCAATGGCGACCGGAGGAAACGAACAACAATGATCAAGCAATTGCAGTGTGGCCTCACGGCCATCGCCCTGATCGCCGCCACGGCGCTGACGGTTTCGTCCGCGAACGCGCAGCAAAAATCCGAGATCTCGCTGTCGCGCCAGCCCGGCATTTTCTACATGCCGAGCCACATCATGGAAAAGCAGAAGCTGATCGAGAAGCACGCAGCCCAGCTCGGGGTGGCCGGTGTCACGACCAAATGGGTCACCTTCTCCGGCGGCGGTGCGCAGACCGATGCGCTGCTCGCGGGCGGCGTCGACATCCTCAACACCGGCACCGGCAATCTTTTGTTGCTGTGGGACCGCACCCGCGGCGGCGTCAAGGGCATCGTCGCGACCTCGGCGCAGCCGATGACGCTGATCAGCCGCGACGCCAACATCAAGTCGATCAGGGATTTCGGCCCCGGCGACAAGATCGCCGTGCCGACGGTGAGAGTCTCGACCCAGGCGATCGTGCTCCAGATCGCCGCCGCCGAGGCTTTTGGTGCCGACCAATGGTCGAAGCTGGACGTTAACACGGTGCAACTCGGCCATCCCGACGCCTATGCGGCGCTGTCCAATTCCAAGCACGAGGTGCACACCCATTTCTCGATCCCGCCGTTCACCTTCCTCGAGCTGAAGAACGTGCCCGGTGCGCATGTCGTGCTGTCGTCGCCTGACGTGATGGGCGGCCCGCTCAGCCAGGCGCAGTTCTTCACCACCACGAAGTTCGCCGATGCCAACCCGAAAATCATCCAGGCCGTGCGCGATGCGACCAAGGAAGCGCAGGATCTGATCCGCAGCGACACCAGACAGGCGGTCGAGATCTACAAGGAGATCACCGGCGACAAGACCTCGGTGGAAGAGCTGCTCGATCTGCTCAAGGAGCCCGGCATGATGGAGTGGAATCTCGAACCGCAGGGCACGATGAAATTCGCCGCGCATCTGTTCAAGACCGGTACCCTGAAGACCCAGCCCAAGGCCTGGACCGATTACTATCTCCCCGTCGCCCACGACCTGAAGGGCAACTGATGGCGCTGCTCGACGTCAGCTCCGTGACGCTGCGCTACAAGACCTCCAGCGCCGTCGTCACCGCCACGGAAAGGGTGAGCTTCGCCGTCGACAGGTCCGATCGCTTCGTGCTGCTCGGGCCGTCCGGCTGCGGCAAGTCGACCCTGCTCAAGGCCGTCGGCGGCTACATGGCGCCGAGCGAAGGCCGCATGACCATCAACGACCGCGAGATTCACGGACCCGGCGCCGATCGCATGATGATCTTCCAGGAGTTCGACCAGCTGCTGCCCTGGAAGAGCGTGCTGGCCAACGTGATGTTTCCGCTCCTGACCGCGCGAAAATTGTCGCGCAAGGACGCCGAAGCGCGGGCGCGGGCCTATATCGAGAAGGTCGGCCTGACCCGCGTGGTCGATGCCTATCCGCACACGCTCTCCGGCGGCATGAAGCAGCGCGTCGCGATCGCGCGCGGCATGGCGATGGAGCCCGACATCCTGTTGATGGACGAGCCGTTCGCCGCGCTCGACGCGCTGACGCGCCGGACCTGCCAGGACGAGCTGCTCCAGCTCTGGAGCGAGACCAAATTCACCGTGCTGTTCGTGACCCACTCGATTGCGGAAGCGATCCGCATCGGCAACCGTATCCTGCTGCTGTCGCCGCATCCCGGCCGCGTCAAGGCCGAGGTGGTCGACGTCGACAAGGTCTCCAATGGCGATGGCAGTGCCGGCCGGCTCGAGAAGGAGATTCACGATCTCCTGTTCGCCTCCGAAGCCACGGCGCATTGAGGGAGCCTCTCATGGGCGAAGCCAGAATCCTGCCGCGTGAGGCGCCGGTCGCCGGCAGCGCAGCCGAAGTCGAGCGCAAGCTGAGCGTGCTCGAGCTGTTGTGGAACGATGGTTTTGTCCGCAAGACCGTCATCATCCTGTTCCTTGCGGCGGTCTGGGAGGCCTACGGCCTGACCCTCGACAATCCCCTGCTATTTCCGACGCTGCACGACACGATCCTCACGCTCTACGATCGCGTCAAGGACGGCACGATTCCCCTGCGGGCCTGGGCTTCGCTGAAAGTGCTGTTTATGGGCTATTCGGCCGGCATCGCGCTCGCCGCGATCTTCACCGTGCTCGCGATCTCGACGCGGATCGGCACCGATTTCCTCGAGACTGTCACGGCGATGTTCAATCCGCTGCCGGCGATCGCGCTGTTGCCGCTCGCTTTGATCTGGTTCGGTCTCGGTAACGGCAGTCTGGTGTTTGTGCTGATCCATTCGGTGCTGTGGCCAGTCGCGCTCAACACCCATTCTGGCTTCAAGAGCGTGTCCAACACGCTGCGCATGGTCGGTCGCAATTACGGCCTGCGCGGATTGCCTTACGTGGCGAAAATCCTCATCCCCGCGGCGTTCGGCTCGATCCTGACCGGCCTCAAGATCGGCTGGGCCTTTGCCTGGCGCACGCTGATCGCCGCCGAGCTGGTGTTCGGCGTATCGTCCGGGCAGGGCGGGCTCGGCTGGTTCATCTTCGAAAACCGCAACCTGCTCGACATACCTGCGGTCTTCGCCGGCCTCTTGACGGTGATCATCATCGGGCTTTTTGTCGAGAACCTGATCTTCCGCGCCATCGAGCGGAACACCGTGCAGAAATGGGGCACCCAATCATGACCAAGAAGAAACTAACGCCCGACCAGCTCCGTAGCGCGCGCTGGTTCGCACCGGACGATCTCCGCTCATTCGGCCACCGCTCCCGCACCATGCAGATGGGCTACGCGCCGGAGGAGTGGAAGGACCGCCCGATGATCGCGATCCTCAACACCTGGTCGGACGCGCAGCCATGCCACATGCACTTCAAGTCGCGCGTCGACGACGTCAAGCGCGGCATCCTGATGGCCGGC
Source organism: Bradyrhizobium sp. Kon69 (assembly GCF_055807515.1). Lineage (NCBI taxonomy): Bacteria > Pseudomonadati > Pseudomonadota > Alphaproteobacteria > Hyphomicrobiales > Nitrobacteraceae > Bradyrhizobium > Bradyrhizobium sp. Kon69. Next base: position 11,724 of record NZ_JBVVOS010000036.1, read on the forward strand.
GGCCTGCCGCTGGAGCTGCCGGCGCTGTCGCTGTCGGAATCGCTGCTGAAACCGACCACGATGCTCTATCGCAATCTGCTGGCGATGGACGCCGAGGAGCTGCTGCGCAGCCATCCCGTCGACGGCGTGGTGCTGATGGGCGGCTGCGACAAGACCACGCCGGCGCTGCTGCTGGGTGCGACCTCGATGAACATCCCGGCGATCTATCTGCCGGCAGGTCCGATGCTGCGCGGCAATTGGAAGGGCAAGACGCTCGGCTCGGGTTCGGACGGCTGGAAATACTGGGACGAGCGCCGCGCCGGAAAGATCTCCGACAAGGACTGGCTCGACATCGAAGCCGGCATTGCACGCAGCTACGGCACCTGCATGACCATGGGCACGGCTTCCACCATGACCGCCATTGCGGAGGCGATCGGCATGACGCTGCCGGGCGCCTCCTCGATTCCCGCCGCCGACGCCAACCATATCCGCATGGCCTCCGAATGCGGCCGCCGCATCGTCGAGATGGTTTGGGAAGATCTGACGCCGAAGACGATCCAGACCCGCAAGGCGTTCGAGAACGCGATCGCAGTGGCGATGGCGATGGGCTGTTCGACCAATGCGATCATCCATCTGATCGCGCAGGCTCGCCGCGCCGGTCTCGACATCGGCCTCGACGATTTCGAGATTGCGAGCCGCAAGGTGCCCGTCATCGCCAATGTGCGGCCGAGCGGCGATGCCTATCTGATGGAGGACTTCTTTTATGCCGGCGGCTTGCCGGCATTGATGGGCCAGATCAAGCCGCATCTGCATCTCGACTGCATCACCGTCACCGGCAAGACCGTGGGCGAGAACATCGATGGCGCCGAGGTTCACAATGACGACGTGATCCGCTCGATCGACAATCCCATCTACAAGGAAGGCGCGCTCGCCGTGCTCAAGGGCAATCTCGCGCCCGACGGCTGCGTCATAAAACCCTCCGCCTGTGCGCCGCGCTTCCTCAAGCACACTGGGCCTGCGCTGGTGTTCGACGACTATCCGTCGATGAAGAAGGCGGTCGACGATCCCGATCTCGACGTCACCGAAGACCACATTCTCATCTTGCGCAATGCGGGGCCGCAGGGCGGACCGGGCATGCCGGAATGGGGCATGCTGCCGATCCCGACCAAGCTCGTGAAGCAGGGCGTCCGCGACATGGTACGGATCTCCGATGCGCGCATGAGCGGCACCAGCTACGGCGCCTGCATTTTGCACGTCGCTCCTGAGTCTTATGTCGGCGGACCGCTGGCGTTGGTGCGGAACGGCGACCGCATCACACTCGATGTCGCCGCGCGCACCATCAATCTCGATGTGTCGGAGGCCGAGCTCGACAAGCGCCGCGCCGCCTGGAAGCAGCCCGAGCGCCGCTTCGAGCGGGGCTATGGCTGGATGTTCACCAAGCACATCAAGCAGGCCAATGACGGCTGCGACTTCGACTTCCTCGAGACCGATTTCGGCGCGCCGATCGGCGAGCCCTCGATTTACTAGAAAGCGTGACATGACCAAACTTACCGAAGCCACCCGCAACAAGCTCAAATCCGTCTCCACCGCCACCGTCGCCACCGCGTTGTTCAAGCGCGGCCTGCGCATCCAGATGATCCAGGATGTGCACCCGCTCGGCGCCAACCAGCCGACCATGGTCGGCGAGGCCTTCACCCTGCGTTACATGCCGGCGCGCGAGGATCTCAACACCATCGAGGTTTTCAAAGATCGCTCGCATCCGCAGCGCAAGGCGGTCGAGGATTGCCCGCCAGGCAGCGTGCTGGTGATGGACAGCCGCAAGGACGCTCGCGCGGCTTCCGCCGGCGCGATCCTGGTCACGCGCTTGATGAAGCGCGGCGTCGCCGGGGTCGTCACCGACGGCGGTTTCCGCGACTCGGCCGAGATCGCCAAGCTGGGCATCCCTGCCTACCACCACCGCCCGAGCGCACCGACCAATCTGACGCTGCATCACGCCATCGAGATCAACGTTCCCATTGGCTGCGGTGACGCGCCGGTGTTTCCAGGCGACGTCATTCTCGGCGACAGCGACGGCGTGATCGTGATCCCCGCGCATCTCGCCGAGGAGATCGCCAACGAGACCTTCGAGATGACCGCGTTCGAGGACTTCGTCACCGAGGAAGTCAACAAGGGCCGCGGCATTTTCGGTCTTTATCCGGCGACGGACCCGCAGACGCTCACCGACTTCGCCGCATGGCGGAAGGCGAACGGAAGGTAAAGGCCGACAACTCGTCCCACAATTTCCGCCGTCGTCCTGGCGAGAGCCAGGACCCATTACCCCAGGGAGTAATTTGGCGAAGACTCGGACTCGTCGTGTTTTCGCGCGGTACGGACACCGAGCTTCGTCGGATAGATCACGCGGTATGGGTCCTGGCTTTCGCCAGGACGACGATGGAGAGGCATATGAGCGCCTACACCCCGGCCTCCGCCATCCCCGCCGCCCACAGCGCGAACGCATACACGATCGCGACTTCATCGAGCCGGTTGAAGCGTCCCGAGGCGCCGCCGTGGCCGGCGCCCATGTTGGTGCGGAGCAGGACCGGGCCGCCGCCACTCATGGTCGCGCGCAGGCGCGCGATCCATTTGGCGGGCTCCCAGTAGGTGACGCGCGGATCGGTCAGGCCGCCCATCGCCAGGATCGCCGGATAGTCTTTCGCCGCGACGTTGTCGTAGGGCGAATACGACAGGATGGTGCGGAAATCCTTTTCGCTCTCGATCGGGTTGCCCCATTCCGGCCATTCCGGCGGCGTCAGCGGCAGCGTGTCGTCGAGCATGGTGTTGAGCACGTCGACGAACGGCACTTCGGCGACAATGCCGGCGAACAATTCGCCGGCGCGGTTGGCGACCGCGCCCATCAGCATGCCGCCGGCCGAGCCGCCATGGCCGACGATGCGCTTCGCACTGGTGTACTTCGCATTGATCAGTGCGCGGGCGCTGGCAGAGAAGTCGTCGAACGAATTCGTCTTCTTCTCGCGCTTGCCGTCGAGATACCAGCCCCAGCCCTTGTCGGCGCCGCCGCGGATATGGGCGATGGCATAGACGAAGCCGCGATCGACCAGCGACAGCCGGTTGGCGCTGAACGAAGCCGGCATCGCCATGCCGTAGGAGCCGTAGCCGTAGAGCAGCAGCGGCGCCGCGCCGTCGAGCGTGAGCCCGCGGCGATGGAGGATCGACACCGGCACCTCGGCGCCGTCCTGCGCCTTTGCCATGATGCGCGTCGTGACGTAGTCGGCCGCATCGTGGCCGGACGGGATCTCCTGCCGCTTGCGCAGGGTGCGCGTGCGCTTGACCATGTCGTAATCGTAGACTTCCGACGGCGTCGTCATCGACGAATAGGCGAAGCGTAAATTCGTCGTCTCGAACTCGTAGGAGCCCATCGTGTCCAGCGAATAGGCCGCTTCGTCGAACGCGATGGCGTGCTCCTCCTTGGTCGCGAGGTCGCGGATCACGATCGACGGCAGCGCATTGGCGCGTTCCAGCCGCACCATGTGGCCGGCATAAAGATCGAGGTCGATGATGTAGATGCCGGGACGATACGGGATCAAATCGCGCCAGTTCTTGCGCTCGGGTGAGCTGAGAGGTGCGGTGACGATCTTGAAGTCGATGGCGTCATCGGCGTTGGTGAGGATGAAGAGTTCGTCGCCACGGTCGGCGAGCGAGTATTGCACGCCATCCTCGCGTGCCGCGACGAGGCGCGGCGGCGCGTCGGGATGGGCGAGGTCGATCAACCGCTGCTCGGAGGTCTCGTGGTCGCCGCCCGCGATGACGCAGAAGCGGCCGCTGGTGCTCTCCTGCAGATGGGTGAACCAGCCTGAATCCTGCTCTTCGTAGACCAGCGTGTCGTCGGCCTGCCCGGTACCGAGCTTGTGCCGCCACACCTGCATCGGGCGGTGATTGTCGTCGAGCTTCACGTAGAAGAACGACGTCGCATCCTTGCTCCAGACCACGCCGCCGTCAGTCTCCTCGACGACGTCGTCAAGGTCCTTGCCGGTCGACCAGTCGCGCACGCGGATGGAGAAATACTCCGAGCCCTTGGTGTCGGCGCTCCAGGCCTGCAGCCTGTGGTCATTCGAGTGCCGGCTGCCGCCGAATTTGAAGTATTCATGGTCCTTGGCGAGCGCATCGCCGTCGAGCACGATGTGGCCCTCGCCGCCGTCGCGCGGCATGCGGCCGAACAGCTCGTGCTGACCGCCTTCGCGGAATTTTCGGAAATAGGCGAAGGGACCATCCGGCGACGGAACGCTGGAATCGTCCTCCTTGATCCGCCCCCGCATCTCGCGCACCAGCGTCTTCTGCAGCGCAGCGGTATGGCCGAGCAGGCTCTCGGTGTAGCTATTTTCTGTGTCGAGATATTTGCGGATGTCGGGATCGAGCACCGCGGGGTCGCGCAGCACGTCCTGCCATTTCTCGTCCTTCAGCCAGGCATAGTCGTCGGTCACGGTGATCCCGTGCCGCGTAAAGGAATGCGGCCGGCGCGGGGCGACGGGGGGCTGGGAAGGTGTTTTGGCTTGTGTCACTCGATCCTCATCATGTCACGTTCGCGCGCGGCTTCTTCTTCACCTCTCCCCGCTTGCGGGGAGAGGTCGGATTGCATCGAAGATGCAATCGGGGTGAGGGGGGCTCTCCGCGAGTCTCGCTGTCACCGTCCTCGTGGAGACTCCCCCTCACCCCAACCCTCTCCCCGCAGGCGGGGAGGGGGAGAAGATGCGTCCTGCCTTATATCGTCCCGATTCCACCAATTGCCAGCGCCACTGCGCCAAGGACCGCGCCAGAATAGCGCCAGTCGCCGGGTTGTTGATCGGTCCCTTCTATGCTTTAGGCTTCCTAATCCCCGCCGCCGGTCCAGCCTGATGCTGTTCAATTCCTACCCGTTCATCCTGCTGTTCCTGCCCGCCGCGCTGGCGGGCTATTTCTGGCTCGGGGGGCGCAGCAATCTGGCGCCGGTGATCTGGCTGGCGGTGGCCTCGCTCGCCTTCTATGCCATCGGCAATTGGCAGTTCGTGGCCCTGTTGCTGATATCGATCGCCTTCAACTATGGCATAGGCCACCTCCTCATCGTGGCGAAGCTTGCTCCGTCGCAACGAAAGGCCGCACTTGCCCTCGGGGTCGTCGGCGATCTCTTCGTGCTCGGCGTCTTCAAATATGCCGGCTTCGTCGCCGAGAACGTCAATGCGCTGGCCGGCACGCATTTTGCGGTCCACATCCTGCTGCCGGTCGGCATCTCCTTCTACACCTTCACGCAGATCGCGTTCCTGGTCGATGCCTGGCGCGGGCAGGTCGCGGCCTACGCGCTGCCGCACTACGCGCTGTTCGTGACCTACTTTCCGCATCTGATCGCGGGACCGATCCTCCACCACAAGGACATGATCCCGCAATTCGAACAGGAGGAAACCAAGCAGCCGCACGCGCATCTGATCCTGTGCGGAATCATCATCTTCGCAATCGGCCTGTTCAAGAAAACGTGCCTCGCCGACGGCATCCAGCCGCTGGTCGCGCTCGCCTTCGATGCGCGCGCGCCGAGTTTTGATCAGGCCTGGCTTGGCGCTCTCGCCTACACATTCCAGCTCTATTTCGACTTCTCCGGCTATTCCGACATGGCGATCGGAATATCGCTGATGTTCGGCATCTTCCTGCCGGTCAATTTCAACTCGCCCTACAAGGCCACCAGCATCGTCGAGTTTTGGCGGCGCTGGCACATGACGCTGTCGCACTTCCTGCGCGACTATCTCTACATCCCGCTCGGCGGCAACCGTCGCGGCCGCGTGCTGCGCTACGTCAACTTGCTGCTGACGATGCTGCTCGGCGGGCTCTGGCATGGCGCAGCCTGGACGTTTGTCATTTGGGGCGCGCTGCATGGCGCCTATCTCTGTATCAATCACGCTCTCAACGCGCTGGTGCCGAATCTTCCAAAATTGCTCGCGTGCCCAGCTCGCGTCGCCGGGGCCGTGCTGACATTCCTCGCCGTCGTTGTCGCCTGGGTCTTCTTCCGTGCCGAACGGGTCGATTGGGCCATGCGGATTCTGAATGCGATGGCCGATCCTGGGAACATCGTGTTCGGCCGCGAAGAGATTGCGGCCTCGGTGATGGTCGCAATTTATGCCGCGCTGGTGTGGCTGGCGCCGAACACGCAAGGCATCATGGGGTACGACCACGCCAATCGCAGGGTCGGCGACGGCCTGATGGCCGGACGGATGCGGCCGCTGGTGCTTTATGGTGCGTCGCTGGTGCTTGCGTTCGGGATCTTGGGCATCCAGAGCCACAGCGAATTCATCTATTTTCGGTTCTGATGCGGGGCGTGTTCACACATCCAGGGCGTCTTCTCCTCGCGAGCATCGCGTGCGTGCTGGGCGCGGCTGCGCTCACCTATGTCATCGATCCCCTGCAGCTGTTTCGCCCCTCGCGCCTCGTCGCGCCGTTCTATTCCGATGACACGCGGGTGCAGAATGCCGGGCTGATCCGCAGCCAGCCGTTCGACGCCGCCTTCATGGGTACCTCGCTCGCGATCCATTTTCGCCAGAGCGACATCGACCATGCGCTTGGCGTGCACTCGCTCAAGCTGGCGATGACCGGGTCTAATTCGCGCCAGCAGGGGTTTGTGCTCGAGCGGGCCATCGACCGCGGCGCAAGGCGCGTGATCTGGGCGATGGACGATTTTATCTTTGTCGATGCGGCCGACATCGAGACCGATCCTTATCTCTCTGCCGATCTCTATCGCGGGACGGCCAAGGGGATCGCGTCCTACCTGTTCAGCGCAGCGATGGCGAAGGAATCCCTGTTTGCGCTGCTGCGGTCGGTTCCGCCGCTGCGGCAGCCGCTGACCCGGGCCGCGCCTTATCTGCCCGTCAAGTTTGCGCTTGAAGACGTCGACGACATCTATGCGTTGCCGCGCGATATCGACGTCGCGCGCGCCTACAATGCGAAAAGGACGCTCGCGGCCTTCACCTATATCACCGATCCCGTGCGCAGCCGCTTTCTCGGCGAAGGCTATCGTTACGACGCGATGGTGCGGCATTTCGAGCGTGACGCCGTCGGCCTGATCGCGCGCCATCCGGACGTGACCTTCGACATCTACTTCCCGCCCTATTCGATCCTGCAATTCGTCGCGATGCGCGACGCGTCGCCTGCGACGCTGAAGACCGTCACCGACCTCACCGCCGTCATGGCGCAGCGCCTGACGCAGCTTCCCAATGTGCGTCTGTACGATTTCCGGGCGATCAAGGACGTGACGCACAACCTCGACAATTACGGTGACGTCATCCACCATTCGCCGGTCGTCGATGCGAAGGTGCTGTCGTGGTTGGCGCACGGGCAGTATCGGGTGGATCCGAAGGCGCCGCTTGTGTCATTGGACGCGTTGAAGGCGCAGGTCGAGGCGTATCGGATCGCGCCGCTGCCGTAGCCCGCATGAGCGAAGCGACATGCGGGGCCTCACGCAAGAATCCCGGGTGTCGCTTCGCTCACCCGGGCTACAAGATTGCTCCCAGAAGGGGAGAAGAAAAAAGACGGCTACGCCGCCACCTCTTCGCCGAGATACGCAACCGCTGCCTCGAGCCCGCCTTTGCCGTGCGGGATCTTCAGCGCGTTCAGCCCGACCTCGATCACCCCCAACGTGCCGAGCAGCATCGGGGCGTTGACGTGGCCCATATGGGCGATGCGGAAGGCTTGTCCCGAGAGATCGCCGATGCCGGTGCCGAGCACCACGCCGCACTTCTCCTTGCAATAGCGTTGCAGGATTGCCGGATCGTGGCCGTTGCTCATGGTCACCGTGGTCACGGTGTTGGAGCGTTCGCTGGCTTCCGCGACGTTGAAGCCGAGCACCTGGCCTTCGGACCACGCGCCGACGGCGCGGCGTGCGGCTTCGCCGAGCAGGCTGTGGCGGCGGAAGGCGTTCTCCAGCCCTTCCTCGTGCAGCAGGTCGATCGCCTGGCGCAGCGCGAACAGCAGATGCACCGGCGCGGTGCCGGCATATTTGCGATAATGCTCGCTGCCCTCGCGCTCGCTCCAGCTCCAATAGGGCGTGCTCATATTGGCCGTCTTCTGGACCTCGAGCGCACGCGCGTTGGCCGCGACGAAGCCGAGCCCGGGCGGCGTCATCAGGCCCTTTTGCGAGCCCGACATCGCAACGTCGATGCCCCATTTGTCCATCTCGAACGGCATGCAGCCGAGCGAGGCGACAGTGTCGACCATGTACAGCGCCGGATGGCCGCTCGCCTTGATCGCTTTGCCGATCGCCTCGATGTCGTTCTGCACGCCAGACGCCGTGTCGACCTGGACGACGACGACGGCCTTGATCGTATGCTCCTTGTCGCGGCGCAGGCGCTCCTCGACCTCGTGCGGTCGCACCGCGCGGCGCCAGTCGCCCTTGAGCACCTCGACCTCGGCGCCCATCAGCGCTGCGGCATGGCCCCAGCCGATCGCGAACCGTCCGCTTTCGAGCACCAGCACCTTGTCGCCGCGCGACAGCACGTTGCTCAATGCTGCTTCCCAGGCGCCGTGACCGTTGGCGATGTAGATGTAGGACTTGCCCTTGGTCGCAAACAGTTTCGAGATGTCGCTGAGCAGGCTCTCGGTCAGATCGGTCATCTGTTTGGAGTAGATGTCGATCGCCGGACGATGCATCGCCCGCAGCACCTCGTCGGGCATATTGGTGGGCCCGGGGATGGCCAGAAATTCCCGGCCCGCGCGAACGGTCATTGCTGTTGGTCCTTGTTGCCTGAGAACAGGATGGTGGGTCGCTGATTCACACTTTTACGCGGCGCTGCGGTGCAAGAAAAGGCCGGAAAACGCAGGTCTGAATTGGGTTATCTCTTAGTCTCGCGGCAGCCCGCATCTTCGGCTTCCTCCACCGAGCAGAACCAGCGCGTGCCCTTGCTGATCTTCATCTTGATCTGCGCATACCAGCGGCTGGTCGGCCGGTGATAGATGCATTCGCCGGCGGAGTTGACGTTGCCCTTGATGGTGCAGTCCGGCGAGGGCGCGACCGGGCCCGAGGCCGAAGCGAGCAGGATCGCATGCGCGCCGTCGGGCGGCTTGGTGGCGCCGAGGATGGTGGTCTTCTTGTTGCGGACGCGCCAGTCCCAGGGCGCGATGAAGGCGCCCTGCCACATGCCAGCCTTGGCCTCCCGCGCGGCCTTCTCGTCCGCCTCATAGTCGTGCGACATGCGGGTGTAGGCCAGCGCCCAACCTGTGCGCACCAGCCATTTCTGGATGTCCTCGCCGCCGACATCGCAGCGCGCCACGGTGCGGCCGCGCCGGTCGATCGACCTCGCGTGGCAGATCCAGTTCTTGCCGTCGGCGTATTTGGCGAGCTCGTCGCGGGCCGCGATGCCGCAGGTCCAGCGCTCGCCCTTGTTGTTGAGGCAGAGCTGGTCGACCGCGGGCGCGTCGATGCCGCCGAGCCTGATCCGCGTGTTGCCGATCATCACGGCGTCGCCGGCGCGAACCTTTGCGGTGCCGGTGATGTCGGCGGCCTCAGCCGGCGACGGCAAACCGGGCAAGGAGAAGCCAAGCAATGACAGCGCAATCAGGAATTTTCGCAACATGCCGGTCCGCGTGTGATGAAAACTGCGATAGACCTCGCAATTGTGGTCGGCTTTTGTCCGCCCGGCCAGCATATGCCTGGCAGTTGGGCTTTCAACTTACTGTCATCTTTCGTCTCCACGACGCAGAAGTGGTGGGTTACGCCGAGCGGACTGCGCTTCGCGCAGCCGCAGGGCTAAGCCACCCGACGAAACCTATCCCCGCGCCATCGCCCGCTTGGCCACCGCGAGCCCCATCAGCACGAACGCCGACGTGACCTCCGGACCGCCGACCAGAATCCGCGTCGGCGTCTTCATCTTGTTCCATTCATAGGCACGGAACGGGCCGCGGCGACCGCCTTCGCCGAGGCTCGCGACGATCACGTTCAGCGCCGGCGCAAAGGCGCGTGGATCGGCGCCGAGATGGCCGAGCGCGATCAGCGCGAGTGCTGCGTCGAACACGTTCATCTCGGCGGCCATCAGCTCGCCCTTGACGTAGGACAGCACGCGGTGGCGGATAAAATCGAAATCGCCGTCGGGATCGATGATCGCCTGCGCCGCCAGCGGCAGCGCCAGGAAGGCGGCGTAGCAGCGGCCGAAATAGGCGCTGTAGAGCTCCGGCAGATAATAGATGTGCGAGCGCGGATTGGCGAAGGCGCCGCTCGCCGCCAGGCGCTTCTGGAAGCCGATGATGCGATGAACGGTGGCAAGCCGCGCCGGTGTCTCCAAGACTTTCCAGCGCGCGAGGTTGCGGAAGCTGACCTCGAGAATGTCGAGATTGAGCGTCGGATCGAGATCGTTGCCATAGGGCCGCTCGCCCTTGAGGTTGTCGATCCAGGTCGCAACCCCGCCCTCGTAGTCGATATTGTCGTTGATCGGCACGGTCACGCGCGGCTCGTTGACGCCGGCGCGCACCTGATAGCCTGCATAGAAATCCAGCAGCGGCTGGTCGAGGATCGGATCGGTGCAGCCGGCCTGTGTCGCCGCGGAGATCGAGCACGCCGTGGTGTCGCAATCCGGCACGTAGACGCCGAAACCGAGGTCCTGCTTGATCTGGGCGAAGTAGCGGGAGAAGCGCGGATGCGGCGCGGGCGCGAGCGCAGTGATGACGTTGAATCGCGCGCCGTCGAGGCCCTCGACGTCTTCGCGGCTGATGTTGACGCAGAAATCGACCATGTCCGCGACCGCGCGCTCCGCCGCCATCTTGTCGGCGGACGAGGCGAGACCGGTCTCGACGTAGCTCAACAACGCCTCGATGAAGAACGCGTCGTAATAGGCCGAGCGGTGACGGATCTGCACCGGCTCCCACATCGGTTCGGCAACCCCTCGCCAGGGCGGATTGACGACGGCGCGCGCCGGCGATCGCGCGATGAAGACGCGGGCGAGGTTGAACAGCAGCGAGGAGTTCTTGTAGCCGCGCGCGTTGAGACCCGTGAGCGCCATGGTCAGCTCGCGGCCGCGGAAATCGGGATCGCCGATCAGGTTGAACGCGGCGTAGGTCGGCAGAAAGCCATTTTTGCGGTACGAGCCCAGCAGATGCTCCGCGCAGTCGCGGATCACGCCGTCGATCTGCGATGGTTGCGGCATGGCGCCGGTGAACATGGCCGGCGGCGGCTTGGGATGGTCCAGCGCGATGCTGTCGACGAGATCGGCAACGGGCTGGCCGACCACCGCCCAATCGGGCTCGGCCTCGTCGCGGGCGCGCACCAGCGCCTCGCGCAGCCGGGCCAGTTTGCCTTCGTCGCGCAGCTCGGGCAGTCCGGCCCGGCGGAGCAGCACCCGCAATGCGGGATTGCCGAGCGCGGTTTTGTAGAACTTGGCCAGATGCGGATCGCCGCTGGCCGCAACAGACAAGACGGGATCGCAGACGTCGTAAAGCGAGGGGCCATCCTTCCGCGCCGTCAGCGCCCGGCAGGCGGCGCCGGCAAAATATTGAAAGCTCATGAAATAACCTGGTCGCGGGAATTGGCCGGGGGGCCGGCCGGCACGCTCCCAGCCGCGTGCCACCCCCTGCAAGTCGTTGAAAAAGCTACCCGGATTCGCAGGAAATACAAATGTGACGGCAGTCACAGAAAAAGCCGGCACGAAGCCTGCATAATCAGGCTCCGGAAGGCTACAGGGACGCAAAAAAATCACACTTTTGGCGGTGCAAATTAGTTCGTACTTCCAGTGACTTAGCTCAAATTTTCGGCGATCTATTGCGGGGGAGGCGATATCCGGTTAAGGCTTTGTTTGGTGCGGCGCCGCAAATTGCGCGCAATTCGGGGGCACACCCCCGGCCAATCCCTCAAACCCAAAGACGCTATCGCGCTACTCAAACAGTGTGCGCGTGCTTGGCTGGTCTTTGGCACTGACAGGAATGACGCGAGATGAATGTAACGCAGCTCGACATTTCCCGACGCACGATCGCGGTGGCCGCAGCCCTCATCGGCACGGTCTCGCTCGTGATCGGCGCCCATGCTGCTCTCAATATGCGGGCGCTCGATGCCGCCAAGGCCGTCTCGACCGACCAGGTCACCGGCTCGATCGGCCAGGCCTCGCGTCTTGCCCTCGTCATCGGCAATGGACACTACCCCGACGCCAGCGCGCCGCTGACGCAGTCGATCAACGACGCCCGCGCGCTGTCCTCCTCGCTGCGCAAGAACGGTTTTGACGTCGACATGGTGGAAGACGCGACCAAGGACGACATGGTTCGTGCCGTCAATCGCCTGAAGTCCCGGATCAAGCGCGACACCGTCGTCATGCTGTTCTTCGGCGGCTACGGCGTGCAGGCCGGCCGCGAGAGCTACATGCTGCCGGTCGATGCCGTGATCTGGAAGGAAAGCGATGTCCGCCGTCACGGCGTCTCCATCGAGGGCGTGCTCGACATGATGAAGGAGCAGGGCGCCAAGGCCAAGCTCGTCGTGGTCGACGCCTCCCGCCGCAATCCCTATGAGCGCCGCTTCCGCTCCTACAGCCACGGCCTCGCGCCGATCAGCGCGACCGACAATGCGCTGATCCTCTCCTCGGCTTCGCCCGGCAAGGTCGTCGACGACGGCAAGGGCGAGCACAGCGTGCTGGTCAGCGAGTTCCTCAACAACCTCAATGCGCAGGGCAGCGCCGAGAGCGTCTTCAACAAGACCCGCCTTGCCATCTCCCGCGCCAGCGAAGGCGACCAGGTCCCGACCGTCTCCTCCTCGCTGCTCGAGGACGTCCATTTCGGCGAAGCCGGCGGCTAGTTTTTCTTAGCGCTGGTAGGGTGGATTAGCGAAGCGTAATCCACCACTTCTCTCGTCAGCATGGAAAGCAAAGAGGTGGATTACGCCTTCGGCTAATCCACCCTACGATTGACGTGCTCAGCGCACATCTGCCTCTCCATCGTCATTGCGAGCGTAGCGAAGCAATCCAGAATCTTCCCGCGGAAAGATCCTGGATTGCTTCGTCGCTTTGCTCCTCGCAATGACGGTGGCGAGATCTACTTCGCCGCTTCCGCGGCCATCACGGTCCGCACCGGATCGCCTTCGCGCAGCAGCGCGCCGGCGCGGGCGACGACGATATCGCCTTCGTTGAGGCCGTCGCGGATCTCGATATTGCCGCCCGACATCAGTCCGACCTCGACCCGCTTGGTCTCGACGCGGTTGCGGCGGATCACCTGCACGACGGTGCCGGCGGAGGAATACTGCACCGATGTCAGCGGCACCGCGACGTTGCAGCTCTGGCCCGACTTGATCAGCGCGCGGCCGCTCGCATTCAGCAACAGCCGCTTCTGCGAGGAAATGCCGATATAGACCATGCCCTGCTGGATGTTCGGCTCGACCGTCGGGCCGATGCGGCGCACCTTGCCGTCGATGTCGCCGGCGCCGGCGATGCGCACCGTCGCCACCTGATTGACTGCGAGCTTGCGCATATCGCTGGTCGCGACCAGGGCGACGAGATCGTACTCGCTGCGCGCCACGATCGTGAACAGCGCCTCGCCCTTGGCGGAGGCGAGATTGCCGATCTGCGCGGTCGACGTCGCGATCACGCCTGCGACGGGGGCGGTGACCTGAAGCGTGCCGCCCTCGGGCAGTGCCAGCCGCGCCAGCACCTGGCCGGCGGTGGTGGTGTCGCCGGCTTCCGCCAGCACCTCCGTCACCTTCAGGCCGGGCCGCTCCGGCCGCACCGAGCTTGCCTCGCGCGCGATAATCGTGCCGGTGCCCTCGACGATGTCGGAGAAACAGGATTTTGCGACCTTCAGCACCGTGACCGCCGGCCCCTTGGGCGCGTCGTCATCGGCGGCGGCAGCGGGCTGGGCCGACAGCACCAGCAGTCCGGCGAGCGCAACGAGATGTCTGGAAACAGAACGCGCAGGCAATGAACGCATGGGTCATTCCGGTTGGGGCCTTGACGGCCTCATCGTTAGCAGAAGCGATCGCTGCGGACCATGGGCCGGCCGAATGAGAATGCCGCAGCAGCACGGGCGGCGCGATGCCGCCCGTTGATTTAGTCGCCGCAGAAGCAAAGAGGTTCGTCGGCGGCCGCCGCCCAATCAACTCGTCATGCCCGGGTTTGTCCCGGGCATCCACGTTCTTTGTGCCGCGGAGCTGGACGTGGATGGCCGGGACAAGCCCGGCCATGACGACGAGGAGGTATCAGCTCCCCCTCACTGCAGGCTCAAGAACTCCACCCAGTTCGGCTTCTTGCCGGTGGCGTAGGATTTCAGCTTGGCGAGTGCCCCGCTGCTCTGGTCGATGGCATAGACCGTCATGCTGTCGGAGAGCTCTCCGACCGCGGCAAGGTAGCGCCCGCCGGGATCGATATGGAAGCCGCGCGGCTGCTTCTCGGTCGGCACGCTGCCGATCGTCGTCAGCTTGCCTGTTGTTGCATCGACCTTGTAGGCGGTGAGCGTGCTGGTGGTACGCTCGGAGGCGTAGAGGAAACGGCCGTCGGGGGTGATGTGGATGTCGGCGGCCCAGGGCTTTCCGGTAAATCCTTCGGGCAGCGCGCTGGTGCGCTGGATCTCGTCCCATGCGCCGCCCTTGGCCTCATAGGCGAACGCCGCGACGTCGCCGTTCAGCTCGTGGAGGAGATAGACGAACTTGCCGTTGGGGTGGAATGCGAAATGCCGCGGCCCCGATTTCTCCGGCACCTTGTGAGCCGGCGGATCGCTCGGCGTGAGCGTGCCGGTCGTGGCATCGAACGCGAAGGCCAGGATCTGGTCGGAGCCGAGATTGGTCGCGAACGCGAAGCGGTTGTCGGGCGAGGGCAGGAAGGCGTGCGCGTTCAGCCCGGTCGGGATCACCTGCTTCGGCTCGCCTGCGACGCCGTTGGCAAGCAGCGGATTCAGCGCGACCTTGTTGCCGCCATAGGAGGCGCTGAACAGGAATTTGCCGCTACGGTCGATGGCGATATTGGCCATGCTGTCGGCGAGCGGGCCGTTGCCGAGATGGCTGAGCTGGCCCGTCTTGGGATCGATCGCAAAGCTCACCGCGAGAAACGGCTGCGAGCGGACACCGGCGATCAGCACGCGATGATCGGGCGTGATCGCGAGCGGCGTCGAGGATCCCGGCTTTTCGACGCCGGTGAAGGCGGCCGTCTGCACGGGCGTCATCTCGCCGTTCTCGGCCATCTTGAAGACGCTGATGTCGTTGCTGTCGGCGTTGCCGACATAGGCGAAGGTCTCGGCCATGCCGGCGCGGACTCCAGAAATGAGAGTGAGGAAAGCAAGCGTGGTGGCGATCGCGGCGCGGGGTACGCCGGATCTGATGCGTCGGGTCGATCTCACCATGGGGGTCCTCCTGGATGCCGGTGCGGCATTTGTCGTTTTGCCGGCGAGGATAGCGGCAGCCGCCCCGCCGCACCAAACTCCAATTGGGATCGATCGATGCCGAAATGGTATCGGTGGGAGACCTACCGTATCGCCGCTGTGCGGGAGGGCGGATGGAGCCCGGGCGGGGTGTGGGGCGGCCCGAGCACGGTCCACACGGTGACCGCGAGCAGCGCGCAGGTCAGGATCGTCCAGGCGACGAGTCGTTTCCGCATCAGGCCGAATCCGTCAGTCACATGAATGAGAATGCTCCCGGGGGCGGGCCTGGCGATCATGCGCTGCAAATCGCGGCGATCCTATGAACTCGTTCACAGGCGAACCGAACCAATGCCGCGCGAGCGCATTGAACCGGCATGCCCCGTGAAAACGATCTTGAAGGTAAGCCCGACATGGGCGGCAAGCATGGCGGTCAGGCCGGCCAGCCCAAGCCGCCGCCGCGCCCGCGTCAGGGCGAGCGCGACGAGGACGTCGTGGCAAAGCGCCACACCGGCCAAACCGATCCCGACTCCGCGCCGACCAAATCAAAATAGCACCTCGGCCGCGCCGCATTGGCACCGGGAACGGCAGCCTCGCCTTGCCGTTACCCTGATCCCGCGGGCGGTGCAGATCGAAACGGAGGCTGGCACGTGTTTTGGATTTATTGGGACACCGCCTGGTCGCTCATCATCAGCGGCATCATGTTCGCGACCATCGTCGCGCATCCCGATGCCGAGTTCGTCGAGATCCACGCGGCCAAGCAGGTCAAGTGAGCCCGCGCCGGCCGGTTCAGCGGCGCATCATCGTATGCTGGGCCGAGCCGGGACATCAGAATTCAAAATCTCAAATCATGCTGCCCGGCATGAAGCAGCGGATCTTGGCGCGGCCGTTGACGTAATACGGCCAGACCATGGTGCGGCCGGCGCGGTTCGGCTCTGTGATCACGGTGTCGTCGGGCACCTCGATCCAGTCGCCCAGGAGTCGCACGCGATAATGTCCGTTGCTCGTGTCCCAGTCGACATCGTCCAGCGCGGTGCCGTCGGCGTCGGCGCAGCAGGGACCGCCGCCCTTGCTGTGCAGGCTCTCGAACCAGCCCTTGAGGGGAGAGTTCGCGTAGCGACCGTCGTCGCGGGCCTGCACGGATGGGCCGATCATGGCAGCAACCGCTACGAGAGTGACCATCCTGAATGCCGCGATCGCCATATCGCCTCGCTCGATCTCGCGCACGCACGAGCGCAGACGAGGAGCCGCCTGCGCGGCACGTGACGCAATGCTGGCTGGCGCCGCGGACCGGTTCCAGCCGTCTCAGCGGGGCGATAACCGCGAGGGTCGATGTTTGATCCTATTTTGGAGGGCGCGGACCTATCGAGTCCGCGCCCTGCTTCAGCTCTAACCCTGCAAGCGGTCAGTAGTCCCAGAACACCGGCACCCAACGGAAGGCGTCGCCGTCGGCAGCGACCCGGCCCACGGACGGGAACGGCAAGTGCGTCGCCACCAGCATCTCGCCGGTCTCGGCAAGCTGTCGCAACAGACGAACGCGAACGCGCGCGGCCTCCTCGGGGTCGTGTTCGAAACCGTTAAACCAGTCGGGTTGCTCGAACCCGACGGCAAACACGGCATCGCCGGCGAATGTCAGCGCGTCGTCGCCGGCCGCCATGCGAACCACGCTGTGTCCGGGGGTGTGACCGCCGGTGCGACGGGCGATGACGCCTGGCGCAATCTCTTGCTCGTCATCGAACAGCCGCAGCTGACTGCCGTACTCCTTCAGGAACTGCTTGGCGGTCGATCGCAGCGCGTCCGGAAACCCTTCCGGCATGGCGGTGCGGGAGAAATCAGGCTTTTCCCAGAATTTGACCTCGGCGGCCGCGACGTGGATCCGCAGGTCCTTGCGCAGCTGCTGCTTCACGCCGTCGACCAGCAGCCCGCCAATGTGGTCCATGTGCAGATGGGTCAGCACCAGATCGGTTACCGCCGAAAGATCGATGCCGGCGGCCGCCAGTCGCCTGATCAACTGCCCGGCGCGCGGCAAGTTCAAGTTCGGGTCCGAGCCCAGCCCGGCGTCGATGAGGATGGTCTTGCCGCCGCTGCGGACCATGACGGCGTTCAGCGCCCAGTCGAAAGCATCCTGCGGCAGGAACATGTCGTGCAACCAGGTCGCCCGCACCGCCGGGTCGGCGTTGTGCGCGAGCATCTTGGTCGGGAGCGGCAGCACGCCGTCGCTGACCACCAGCACGTCGATCTCGCCGATCTTCAGCGCGTAGCGCGACGGAACGAGCTCTTCGGGTCCCGATGACACGGGATATGAGGTGTTGTGCAGATTCATGTTGGTCTCCTGTTTCAAAGATAGAGGCTTCCGGCTGGTGGTTGAGCAGGCCGCGCCGCCGGGGGAGAGCGCAGCCCGTGATCGCTTGCTGCGCTAGACGTCGGTCACCCGTTCCGGATCGGCCGACGCGAGCGCCAGGGCGCGCTCCGCCTTCGGCGGATAGATCCAGACGGTGTTGATCTCACGCTTGGTCTTCTTGGCGATTTCGCCGACCAGCTCGACCTTGCGCTCCCATCCGCGTGTGAACAGCGCACCGGCTTCGCCGAGGTCGAGGCAAGTGACATAGGCCTTCTGGTGGTAGGGCCTGGTCGGAACGCCGAGCAATTCGGCCGCGGCATTGTTGCCGGCAAAGGCGCCCATCCGCGTGGCGTGCTGGCACGACATCAGCGCGTAATTGCCCTCGTCGTCGCAGGCGGCGCGTGCTGCGTCGCCGGCCGCGAAGACACCCTGAACGCCTGGCACCTGCAAGCAGCGGTCGACCAGCAACCGGCCGAAATTGTCGCGCTCGGCGGGAATCTGCCCGGTCAGCGGCGCTGCTCGCATGCCCGCCGCCCAGATCACCGTCTCGGTTTCGATGTGCTCACCGCTGGACAAGGTGACGCCGGTCGCGTCGAGCGCGGCGACGCCGGCACCGAGCCGTGTCTCGACGCCAATCTTGCGCAAGGCTTCCTCGATGACGGGGCGGGCGCCGGCACCCATGTCGGGTGCGATCGCAGTGTTGCGATCGACGATGACGACGCGAGTCCTGGCATTGGGGCCCAGGATTTCGCGCAGCCGCGCCGGCATTTCGGTGGCCGCTTCGATCCCGGTGAAGCCGCCGCCGGCGACGACGACGGTGTCCCGTCCGTTCACGGCGGGCCGCTTCGCGAGACCGTGCAGATGCTTGTCGAGCGCAACGGCATCGTCGAGCGAATCGACGCTGAAGCCGTGCTCGGTGAGGCCCGGAATGTTCGGACGGAATAGCCGGCTGCCGGTGGTCACGACCAGGCGGTCGTAGGACAGCGTCTTTCGCGCGCCCTTCGCGGGCGTGATCTGCACCGTTCGGGCCTCGGTGTTGATCGTCTCGGCGCTGCCCTGGATGTAGTCGACGTCGATCGCCTCGAGGACCTCGAGCAGCGGGGCCGTCAGGGTTTCCGGCTTCGGCTCGTAGAGCCGCGGACGGACCACCAGCGTCGGCTCCGGTGAGACGAGCGCGATCTGCAGATCTTGCGGCGAGACGCCCCGGATGTCGCGCAGTCGCGCTGCGGAAAGGGCGGCGTACATGCCGGCGAAGCCGGCGCCGATGATGACGAGTCGCATGGATTTTCTCCTTGGTTGCTGTTCGAAAGACCGCGCGCGACCGCGCTGCTGCGTTGAGGGCAGCGTCCGGCGTCGGCGCGTGGGGTGGGTTGGATCGCTGGCTTAGGGCCCGATGCAGCGTGCCATCACCGATCTCGGCGGCTGGCCGTAGCCCAAGACGACGGGCTGAAGCTCATTTCGACTCCAGTCCTGATAGGGAAGGCCGGGGCCATTTCGGATCATGATGGAAACAGGCGGCTGTGCCGGGTGCATAGTGTAAGCCGGAATTTCCACTTCCTCGCCCGTCGCCGACGTGAAGCGAACGGCCAGCGAGAGTCCGTACAAGGTCGCGGTTGCGAGACTCCGGCGGCGTGATGAGATCAACCGTCGGCTGACGAAGTTTTTCCAGGTCATCTTTGGTCTCCCTCGATTGGTCTGGACATGGAGATGATGTAGCCGACCCGATTTGCCGTTGCCCCAGCGCGATTGCCGTCGCTGTCGAGAGATTGCTGCTAACGCATGCGCCTGCGCCAATCGCTCGGCGTCTCGCCCGTCAGCTTCTTGAATGCCGCGGCGAAGGCGGTCTGCGAGGAATAACCAAGCGCCGCGGCGACCGAGACGATCGATTCGTCGCTCTCCCGCAGCATGTTCATGGCCTGCTCGAGCCGGTGCTGGCGCAGCCAGGCATGCGGCGACAGCCCGGTGCTCTCCTTGAAGGACCGGCAGAAATGAAAGCGCGACAGACCCGCATCGGACGCCAGCGCATCGAGCGAGACGTCCGCTTCGCTGTCGGAGCGTAATCGTTCGATCGCACGGAGCAGGACCTTCGGCGCCAGTCCGCCCATGGTCGGCTGGAACGTGGTCGGCGATCCCGCATGCGCAGCCAAAAGGCGCGTGGCCAGAAGATCCGTGAGCTGATGCCGGAACAGCGTATCAAGGACGCCATGGCTCTCCAGCGAATCCGCCGCGCTCAGGAGCAGTCGGGACGTGATCGTGTCGGGATGCGCCGTTCGCTCGATCAATTCGGCGGGCCCGGCGGTCCCGGCCTCGCCGGCGATGCGCTGCAGCGTCGCGTCGGGAAGGTAAAGCTGCACGACGTCGACGGGCTTCGGAATGTCCCATCGGGAGCTCGACCCTTCCGGAACGATGTTCACGACCCCCGGACGAAACGTGCCGATCGCGATCGATTTTCCCGAGCGCCGCTCCATGCGCTGCATCACGCCTTTGTGCGCCATGATTACGTGATGGCGCATGGGCTCGACGACGTCGTGCAGCGGATCATGCTTCCAGTGCGCGATACCGGCACCGGAGGAGTCCAGCGCCATGCGAAACGGCTGGGTCCTGAGCACGCGCGCCATCTCCCCGTCGGCGGCGCGCCGCTCGAACGTTGAGCGGTCGTCAGGCTGTGCGTCGGGTGCGGGCGGCAAGCCCCTGTGCGAGGGATTGCGCATGAGTGCCGTGTTCCCGGTCATGATGTGGCTCCTGCTGATCAACTCGGGCTTTCGATCAGTC
The DNA here is from genome assembly GCF_055807515.1 of Bradyrhizobium sp. Kon69. NCBI lineage: Bacteria > Pseudomonadati > Pseudomonadota > Alphaproteobacteria > Hyphomicrobiales > Nitrobacteraceae > Bradyrhizobium > Bradyrhizobium sp. Kon69. The sequence continues at coordinate 32,134 of NZ_JBVVOS010000036.1, forward strand.
GTCCGCATTTGTACGGAACGGCGCGTGTTCTATGCGCCGCGGTTGCGGTGCGTATTTCCTGAACCCGGCATGCTTTGTCCGATCCTGCTCCAAGCCGGCCCGCGCTTTCGCGAACGCACGGTGAGCGGGCGGGGAGGAGAAGTGCTTGTGAGAAAAGGGCGCAGGCCGCCACACGGCCGCCACATCGATGTCGCGATCGGGCACGCTCGTGGCGTGGAACGGTTGGATTTCAAGGCGGACAAGCCTCGTCCGGAAATCCTCCAAAAGGAGGGGACCGGATGACCCGGGCGCTGCTAGGCCGCGGCCGCCTGTGCCGACAACAGCTGCTTCAGTTTCGCCGCCGGCACGGCCGGGCTGAACAGCCAGCCCTGCATCTGGCTGCATCCGAGCTGGAGCAGCACTTTGCGCTGGGCTTCGGTCTCGACGCCTTCCGCGGTCGTCACCATGTGGCGGGCGGCGGCCATGTGCACCACCGCCTGCACGATCGGCGAGGAATCCTCGGGTTCGCCGATGTCGCAGATGAAGCTGCGGTCGATCTTGATCTTGTCGAACGGAAAGCGATGCAAATAGCTCAGCGACGAATAGCCGGTGCCGAAATCGTCGAGCGCGATGCGCACGCCGAGCTCGCGCAGCTGCTGCAGGATCGTCAGCGCCTCCTGGTCGTCGCGGATCAGGACAGTCTCGGTGATCTCGAGCTCGAGCCGTCCGGGGGCGAGACCCGACTCGGCGAGGGCGGCGGCGACCTTCAGCGCCAATGTCCGCGAGCGGAACTGTACCGGTGAGACGTTGACCGCGATGTGGATATCGCCGGGCCAGGAGGCGGCCTCGGTGCAGGCCTGCCTCAGCACCCATTCGCCGATCTCGCCGATCAATCCGGTCTCTTCCGCAACCGGGATGAAGTCGGCGGGCGAGACCATGCCGCGCTCCGGATGGTGCCAGCGCAGCAGCGCTTCGCAGCCGGTGACGACGTTGGCCGCGAGATCGACCAGCGGCTGGTAGTGCACCTCGAATTCGCCGCGGGCCAGCGCCTGGCGCAGATCGAACTCGAGCTGGCGGCGCAGCCGCGCCTTGGCGTCGTATTCGGGCGCGAAGACACGGAAGGTGCGGCGGCCCTCGGATTTCGCCGCATACATCGCGAGGTCCGCGCGCTTGAGCAGATCGTCGGGATTGTCGCCGTGGTCGGGCGCGATCGCGATGCCGATGCTGGCATCGGTCGGGATTTCCTGGCCATTGTAGTTTACGGGCGCGCGCAGCGCCTTGAGGATCTGCTCAGCCAGCGCCGTCAGCTCGGCCACATCGCGGGTGCCGGCCTTGACGATGGCGAATTCGTCTCCGCCCAGCCGCGCGACCATGTCGTTGCCGCTGACGCAGGCGCGCAGGCGGTTTGCGACCTGGCGCAGCAACTCGTCGCCGACCTCGTGTCCGAGCGAATCGTTGACGCCCTTGAACTCGTCGACGTCGATATAGAGGATCGCGAACGGCTTGCCCTGGGCAAGCTCCGCGACGCGCCGCTCCAGATGGCCGCGCATCAGCACGCGGTTGGGCAGGTCGGTCAGCGCGTCGTAATGCGCCATATGCGCGATGCGCTCGTCGGCGCGGATGCGCTCGGTGACGTCGTCATGGGTCGCGAGCCAGCCGCCGGCGGCACCGGGCTGGTTCTTGATCTCGATCAGGCGGCCATCCGAGGTCTCGACGATCGTGCTCTGCGTCTGCCCGGCATTGCCCAAAATGTCGTCGCAATAGGCATCGACGTCGCCATGGAACGAACCGGTGTCGTGGCGATGCTGGATCACCTCGCGGAAATACGCGCCGGGCTTCACCACGTCTGCCGACAGTCCGTACATCTCGATGTAGCGCCGGTTGCAGACGATCAGCCGCTCGTCCTGATCGAACATCAGGAGACCCTGCGTCATCGTGTTCATCGCGGTGTCGAGCTGGTGCTTCTCCACGGCGAGCCGACGGGTCATCTGGCGGAAGATCAAATAGAGCGTGAGCACGAGCAGGCCGATCGAGAGCACGGCGACGGCCACGAAGAATTTGGTTTGGGTGTGCCATGACGCCAGCGTCGCATCCAGCGACTTGGTCGCGACCACCACCAGCGGCTCGCCGGCCAGGAGGCGTGCAGCGACGATGCGATCCTTGCCGTCGATCGGGCTTGCGAGCTGGGTCGTGACGAAGGTGCGCTCGAACACGGCCATCTGCTCGGGCGTGCCGTTGCGGAAATTCTGCCCGATCATCGCGTCCACATGCGGAATGCGCGCGAGCAACTGGCCGTTCTGGTGGTGCATCGCGATCGAGGAGTCCTCGCCGAGCCCGCTCGAGGCGAAGAAGGATTCGAGCTGGTCGGGTGCGATCGCGCGCGAGACCAGCCCAAGGAATTCGCCGTGAGGACCGGAGACGCGGCGGGCGAACACGATCGCCGGTCCGCTGCCCAACCGTCCGGGCACCACCTCGACCTCCTCCTGCGAGGCCGGATCGTTCTTGAGGCGATCGAAATAGCCGCGGTCGGAGACCGAAACATCGGCGACCGGCCAGCGCCGCGACGAGTTGATCAGCACGCCCTTGGCATCGAACAAATTGGCACCGGCGACGTCGGACCAGCCGCTGGCCTTGGCGCGCAGCACTTCGTGCACAGCGAGCGTGCCCATCTCGCTGCGGAAGACATCGGCGGATTCGATGCCGTGGCTTTCGAGCTCGGCGATGATGCTCTTCTGCAGCACCGCGAAGTCCTCGAACTCGCGGTCGAAATGGCGGGCGAGCAAGCGGACCGCGCTCTCTAAGCTGTCGCGGCCGCTTTCGATCGCATTCTGCCGGAAGCGGTCGACGGTGAGCGCGGTGCCGATCGCCATTGCGGCCATCAGCACGAAGCCGCCTGCGATCAGCCATGTCAGCGGCGCGCCGCGCCAACGGCGCAGCAACGCGCGCATGCGCGCGCTCCATCGGATCGATGTGCCCATGCAGCCCTCCCGTGGGATGCAAGATGCGGCAAAACCGACAAGACCGCGTTACCAGTAAGGGTTAGGAAAACATGAATCGGAGCGTAATCAGAGGGTTGGTTCCCTCGCTTGTCTGAAGTCGCGGTGGGCATGGTTCCCTCAGCGTCGGATCTCCCATCTCAACGCTTCCGCATTGGTCCTGGCGAACATCGCCGGCACGTCGAAGGTCCCGGTCTTGAGATCATAGCGGCAGCGCCAGTCGGCCAGGCCCTTCACGGCGACGTTCTTCGGGTGCTTGTCCATTTCGCCCGACAGCGAGATCACGAGGTAACGGTTGTCCGGCCAGTGCACGCCAAGGCCGCGATAGGCCTCTTCGGTGCCTTTCACGAGATTGGCCGAGATGTGGTAGTCGAGCTTCATCTTCCCGGTGTCCGGGCGGCTGTGGAAATAGGCCCAGGCCAAGTCGCTGAACGAGGCCTTCGTCGCGCTGACGAAGGCGCCTTTCTCGACATGGTAGAGATAGAGGTCCTGCTCGCCGGAGCCGGTCTTCTGCATTCGCACCAGCCATTGCGAGTCGGGCGTGAAGCGGAAGCCGCCGCCGTAACCCTGCTCGGGCCTGAGCTCCGTCATCTGTTCGCCACGCCTCGCCCAGGCCTGCCATTTGACGTCGAAATCCCCGCCGTCTTTCATGTACTGCTCGATCCCAGTGGCGCCGTCGGGAGAGGTGAAGGCGAGATCGGCATTGTCGGTGAGGATGTAATCCGGCGGCGGGCCGGACGCGGCGAGCCCTGGAGTTGCGGCCATTGTCAGGGCAAGCACCAGCCCAACAAACAATTGTGCGGGACGGCAAAATGCGTTCACGGTGAAAATTCCTCGAGAAAATGCCGCGATGCGGCCTCGATCATTTGACGCCGGCGGGGGTGCGCCGGTTCATCCCCGGCGCCGGCTCATCATCCTATCGACCGTCTTGCTGCCGTGGCCAAAACGGCGCAACTTGCCGGCTCGATTGATTTGCCAGGTTCTTCCTGATCAAGGTTCATTTCCGATGGTGACCGCGACCAAGGCCTTCATTGCATTCTGTCTGCTCGCGGTGGGCGGCACCGTGCTGGTGATCGGCCCCACCGAGCTGCGTCGCCTGCTGCCGATGGGGGCGAAGACCGACATCGCCGCCAAGCCGGAACCCAAGGTCGAGCAGAAGGTCGAGGCCAAAGTCGAACCCAAGCCGGAACTCAAGCCGGAAGAGCCCAAGCTCGCTGCGGTCGCGCCGCCGGCGCCAGCTGCATCTCCGGCGCCGGCCCCCGAGCCGAAGGCGGGTGCATTGGCTGAAACCCAGAAGCAGGTCACGGCCGCGCTTGCCGATCTTGCACCGGTCAAGCCGCCGCCGGCGGTTGCCGATAGCGGCCCCCGTTTCGACGTCGCGCGCGTCGACGATCACGGCGAGGCGGCGGTGATCGCGGGCCAGGCGACGCCGGGCGCCAAGGTCGAGCTGCTGCGCGACGGCAAGCCGCTCGACAGTGTGGTGGCGGATGCCTCGGGCCAATTCGTGATGACGCCGCCGCAGCTTCCCGCCGGTTCCTATGAGCTGACCCTGCGGGCGAAATCGCCTGACGGCACCATCACGCAATCCGGCCGCAGCATGCCGGTGGTGATCGCCGAAGCCGCGCCGCCGCCCGCGCGCCCTGCACCGGTCGCGAGGCAAGAGACGAAGCAGGAAGCGAAGGCCGAGAAGCCCGACGACAAGTCGGATGTGGTGGCATCGGTGTCGGACAGACCTGCGGCCCGGCCCCGGGTGATGGGCGCACCGAAACCAAAGGGCGGGTCGGGGGTCATGGCGCGGGCGCCCGCGGCCACGACCGTCGCATCGGCCTCGCCGGCGGACGCCATCAGCGGTGCACCGGCGGAAACAGGCGGCAGCCGGGTGATCTCCCGCGGCGACAGCCTGTGGGCGCTCAGCCGGCTCGCTTACGGCGACGGCGCCCGCTTTGCGGTGATCTACAACGCCAACCGCGCCAAGATCCACAATCCCAATCTGATCTATCCCGGCCAAACCTTCGTGCTGCCGCAAAAGGCGGAGTAACACCGCATCGGCTCTGCCGGTGCGCGTTGCGACGCTTTGCCCTGTGCGCTTCCGGAACATTTGGTTCCCTCGCGCGTCATGGTGATGCGACGCGATGCGCGCTTGGCGCCGGAGGAGGGCCAAGGTGGACAGGTCAGTGGTCATGTCGAGATCACGCTTGGGGCTCAGGCCAAGGCTGGGGCTGGTGCTATCAGGCGCAACCCTCGTGATTCTGGCGGTGCTGTTGCCAGGTCGCGCCGAGGCGCAGTTCGGCTTCCGCGGCGGTCCGCTCGGTGTCGCGCGCTTTGCCGTCGGCCACATGATCGGCATGTCACGCTTGCGCCATGCCCGCATGGCGGTGCGGGGCAGCCGATACCGCTCCGCAGCGTTGAGGTCGCAAGATCCTCGCGGCGCAGAGCGCGGCCAGCCTGCCAATCCCTACGTCCTCCGTGCGGCGATGACGGCGCAAGCTGCGCTGGCGGGCTGGCGCGGCGGCCGCCGTCCGCAGGGCTGGTGGCGCCACCCCGACGGCAGCTACGGCTGGGTCGGCCCGGTGTTCTGGCCGTTCGCGCATGACGATCTCACCACCGCGATCATCCTCGGCGATACGACCAGCCTCTCGCTGTATGGCTATGGCGACATCTATGCCGCGATCTTCGCGCCCTATGCGGCCACGGAGCTTGCCGCCTACACCACGCCGCAAGGGCGGCGCGGACGGCGAGTCCCGACCGCGGAGACGGTCTGCGATGCCAGCGACACCGGCGGCCTGCCGGTCGATCGCATCGCCGCTATCGTGCAGCCGAATGAATTGCAGCGCACAGCGCTCGACGAACTCGCCACCGCGTGGGCATCCGCGCGCGACACCATCCGCGCCGCCTGTCCGACGCAGGTCCCCGCAACGGCCATCGAGCGCCTCGGCCTGATGCGCGAGCGCATCGAGGCCATGATCAAGGCGACGGACGCCGTCGCACCTGCGCTGGCAAAATTCGCCGATCTCCTCGACGACGACCAGAAGGCCAGGCTCGATGGCCTGGCCAAGGACCGCCGCGCCGCACTTGCAGCGATCCAGCGAAAGAATCCCCAGGCGGCATCGGCCTGCCAGGCGGACAGCGATCCCCGCTACGACGAGAAGCTGCAGCGCCAATACGAGCAGCTCGTGCAGCAGCAATGGCCCGCGGCCGAGATCGCCTCCACCCTCAAGCTCGACGACACCGCCCGCGTCCGCCTCGACGTGCTCCAGGACACCACGCTGCGCACCATGGAAACGCTCAGCGCCTGTCCGTCACAGGCCGCAGCGACACCACAAGCACGCCTCACGGCCGTGAAGGCGCGGCTGGAGACGATGCTGCAGGCGGTGAACGGCGTCACTGACGCGCTCGACGATTTCGAGGCCGACTTAAGCGACGAGCAGAAGGCGGGGTTCGAGGCGATGGGGCCGAAGCGCGGGGTGTGATCACCCGCAGGCCCACTCGAACTTCATGTCCTTGAAGTCGAGCTGCGCGTTGCCGCTGCCGAAATTGTAGCCGCCGAAATATTCCTCGAACTCGATGTAGAACGGGCTCATCTCCGGCACCGCCTGGCAGGGCCGCATGGTGCCGCCGAGGTGGTTGTGGGCGTGGTCCTTGCCCCAGTCGTGCGAGCGGAAATTCTCGGTGCTCGGGACGCCGTCGACAAAGTAGTAGTAGGACTGATAGTCGCTCGGCGGGTTGCGCGGGAAGTGCGGGTCCTGCGGGGCCTTGCCGGCGTTGGGATCAGCCGCGCGCGGCATCAAGGCGATCGCGAGATTCTCCGCCAGATCGCCCCGCGGAGGGCCGGCGAACATCTTCTGCGCGAAGGGCGGGGCGGATTCGAAGAAAGCGCTGGCGCCGCCGACATCGAGCCAGCGCGGCCGCTCCGTCGTCGCAAGCGCAAGCGGTGCCGGCGGCATAGCGAACGGGCCCTCGTACTCGCTCTTCGTCAACAGCAGCGCGGCATATTCGTAATCAAGGATGTCGGTCATACGCGAGAGCCGCGGATGCGAGGGGCGCGCCAGCACCGCGTCGCGCATCTCGGGATCGTCAGGCGCCCCGCCGTCGTTGTGATCGGGCGCCGTGGCAAAGAACGACACCGCGACGATGTCCTCGCCATGCACGCGATAATCCTCCGGCAGCTTCAAGGTGAAGCCGTGCATCAGCGGAAACCCGGTGACGGGATCAAGCGGCCATTGTTCGCTGCTGATGCCCGGCGGCAGGCCGTAGACCCAGCCATGATCACGCGCGCGATCAGCGGGCCGATCCAGCATCTGCAAATCATACGCACGCGAAGGCAAGGCAAGCGCCACAGGTCAGCTCCATCCGAACTTTCGCCCCGACGCTGAGGCGATCGTTAGTCGCAACGAGGGGGGATGTGGTTCGTGGGGATGCTACCATCCTGCCGGTGTTTTGCCCGACGAGTCAAACCGCCTCCAGCCAATTCCGTGCCCGCGTAAGTCATTGATCTTGCAGGCCCCGGCTACTGTGCATGGGGTTGTTTTCGCACTTTTTTGTTTGGACTACCCGCGCCGCCTTGCCGCGGCGGCATCCACCACGTTCTCGACCTCCTCGCGCCACGACAAGATCTCCATCGCAAGCACGGGGTGGTTGAAGCCCTTGAGCACGAGATCGTCGAGCGCGCGGGCTTCGACCCAGGGCTCGACCATGCCGTAGACGCGGCGGCTGACGACGACCTGGCCGGCCTTGGCTTCGTCGCAGAGGCGGGAGGAGAGATTGGTGACGCTGCCGATCGCGGCATATTCGAGCCGCTGCTCGAAGCCGATCTGGCCGAGCGTGGCGTAGCCCATCGCGACGCCGACACCGAAGCCGAGCGAGTGGCCGCGGTTCTTCCATTTCTCGGTCAATTGGCCAATCACATCGCGCATCTCGACCGCCATCTTCACCGCGCGCTTGGTGTGGTCGGCAAATTGAATGGGCGCGTTGAACAGGATCATCACGCCATCGCCGGCAAAGCGGTCCAGCGTGCCTTCATAGCGGTGGATCAGCTCGCCGAGCGCGGCGTGATATTCGCGCAGCACGTTCATCGCCTCTTCCGGCTCGGTCGCCTCCGTGAACGAAGTGAAGCCGCGCAAATCGCAGAACACGACGGTGACCTCGCGGCGGTGGCTGTCGAGCAGCGCATCGTGGCCGTCGGACGAGGCGATCAGTTGCGCCACTTGCGGGGCGAGGAAACGCTCGAGCCGCTTGATGCGGCCGATCTCGCCGAGTTGTTTCTCGACCCGCTCTTCCAGCGAGCGATTCCAGTTGCGCAGCTGCTCGGTCTGCTCCTGGAGCTTGGCGGCCTGCTGCTGCACGGTTTCGTGGGCCGCCGCGAGCTCGCGGCCCTTGTGGTCGACCTCGGTGAACAGCCGCGCATTGCGCATCGCCAGCACGGCCTGGTTCGCAAAGGTACGCATCAGGCCGATGATGCTGGCGGCGAACTCGCCGCTGGCACGGCGCAGCACCACCAGCGAGCCGAGCGTGCCCTGCTGGTCCACCAGCGGCACCACCAGCACCGAATGGAAGCCGGCCGCGATCGCGACGTCGCGCAGCGGCTGCCCGGAGGCCTGGTCGAGATCGGCGATCGCGATCGGTTCGCCGCTCCCGGCCGCATCGCTCAGGATATCCTGGCCTTCGTCGATCGTGACATGGGCGCCGTCGGCGGATTTGTCGATGCCGTTGGCTTCGACCAGATTGAAGCGGCGCACCTCGGCATCATAGCCGTAGATCAGCACGGCGTCGGCATGGGTGATCTCGATCGCGCGCGCGGCGATCGTCGGCAGCACGGCGTTGAGATCGAGCGAGGCCGCGACCGCGCGGCCGACCTCTTCCAGCACCTTGAGCTCGTTGATCGACTGCGCGAGATCGCGGGTGCGCTCCTCGACCTTGGTCTCCAGATCCGAATAGGTTTCCTGGATCTGGTCGGCCATGCGGTTGAACTGGCCGGCGAGATCTTCCAGCTCGTCCGCGGTGTGCACCTCGATGCGATGGCTGAAATCACCCTCGCCGAGCTTGTGCGCGCCGTCGCGTAGCGCCGTGATCGGGATGATCATGCGGCGCGCCAGAAGCGTGCCGGCGAGGATCGCGACCAGCAGGCCCATGCCGATCAAAAGCGCAATGCGCACCAGCTGGTCGCGGATCGGCATCAAGGCCTGCGTGGTCGGCTGCTCGAACATCACGCTCCAGCCGAGCTTCGGCACGGTGCTCGCCGCGCTCATCACCGCATGGCCGTTGAAGTCGGTGCCCGAACTGTCGGGCGCGTGGCCCGGTGCGACCGCAGCCGCGACCTGCGGCAGCTTCGACAAATCCTTGCCGATCTCGGGGCCCTTCGACGACGTCGCCAGCACGCGGCCGCGCGGATCGACCACATAGGCGAAGGCCGCCTTGCCGACCTGGGCGTCGGAGAGGTACTCGGAGAGAAAGCTGAGATCGAGCTCGGCCACGGTGACGCCGGCGTTGAACCCGGAATGCGCCACCGAGATCGACATGAACGGCGTCCGGTCGGAGAACCAGGCCGGTGCGTAGCTGACGCCGCGGGCGACGGTGTCGGTGAAGCGCATGTCGCGGGAGAGGTCGGCGTTGCTGCCGGTCGTGGTCGACTGGCGCGAGACGCGCAGCACCTCGCGCCCGTCGCCGTTGAGCTGGAACAGCTGAGTGACGACCGAGACCTGCTGCAAGAGCTGGGCGTAGTCGGCGCGACGCTTCTCGAGCGTGTCCCGGCTGGCCGTCGTCACCCAGCTGATCTGGCGCTCGAGCTCGGAGATCGACTGCTCGATCCGCCGCGCGGCGGCCTGCGCCTTGTCCTCGAGACCGTCAGTCAGCTGTGTCTTGGTGGCGCGGTAGGAGATCCAGCTCTCCATCGCGCCGTTGACGGCGAGCACGAACACGACGAGGCCGACGAGAGAGACGACGTATTTGGCGAACAGACCCTCGCGCAGAAACCGTGTCTTGTCGTTCGCTCCTGCCATCCCGATCCTCTCGCGCCGCCATCGGCGCCGGCGCTACGGGCCGCACGGACCCTGCGAGCCTTCTAGCACAATTTGGTCCAACGGACTGTGAAGGGACTGGTCGGGGCCGCCTGACCGGCCGGTGTGGTTACCCGCTGTGGGCGTCGGGGCAGGCGGAAGGATGGTGAATTGTCGCAGTCTCATCCGTTTGGGGGAAGCCGCGGCCGGGCCAGCCGATGTAAGAGGGTGTCCTTGGCAAAGGAGGGCTGGGAGCCCAGCGCTTTGGTCCTGCAATCATCGATTAAAAAGCTGCCGCAGCACGTCGTTCATCGGCTGGCTGTCCTGCTGCGCCGCCGGCGGGTCCTCCAGGCCGGGGGACGCCGGCGAAGCTTGCGGCATCAGTGTGGATGGCGCTGCAGGCAGGCTGCGGCTGCGGCCGGTGGCAGTGCCTGTACCGGTGGCAGTCCCAGTGCCGTTTCCCGCGCCACCGGAAAGTCCCTGCTGGATCAGATTGCCGAGCGCCTCGCCCAGGGGGCCGCCGAGCAAATTGTTCTGTCCGGGCTGCTGGGTTTGCGGATTGGCATTGCCGGCCGCATTGCCGCCACCCGGCGCGGTGGCTCCCCCGAGGCCAAGGCTTCCCAGAATATTGCCGAGCCCGGCCCCATCAGCGCCGAACAACCCCTTGCCCATCTCGCGCAGCTTGGCATAGGCGGCGTCCGGATTGTCCAGCATGCCGGCCATGTCGGGATAGATTCGCGGCTGCGACCATGTGCCCTGGATCATCACGGGAATGCCGAAGCCGACCGGCTCGGCGGCGCGGCCCTGGCCTTCGGTCGTCATCACCAGCTTCGGCTCGACGCGAAAGCCCATCATCTTGGTGTCGAGCGCGATCGTGCCGGCGCCGGTCACGCGGACCAGCGGTCCGGTCAGGTTGAGATCGGTGGTCACCGCCTGGCCCTTGTCGATCCGGAACGACGCCGAGAGCTGCGACAGATCCGTGCTCTGCTCCCGACCGTTGTCCTGGTTTGCCTGCCAGCCGGACAACGTGCCCGAGGTCAGCGAGCGGATCATCTGCGCGACGTTGATGCCGCGAATGGCGCCGTCCTGGAAATTGACGAAGGCCGTGCCTTGCATATTCGCCATCAGCGCGCGCTGGCTGGTGCCGGCGCTGCGCAGCGCGAGCTTGGCCTGCAGCTTGCCGTCGATCCGGTCGAATTCGGCGAGGCCCTGCAGCAGCGGCAGCGCGCGCACGCCGGCGAGGTCGGAATGCATGGCAAAGCTCGGCGCGCCGCTGGTCGCATCCAGGATCAATTCGCCCGAGACCTGGCCGCCATAGGCGCCGAGATTGGCGGTGCCGGCCTTCAGCACGCCACCGGCGAGTTTTGCATCGACCGCCAGCGGCGCGAGGCGTGCCTCGCCGATCACCGCCTCATGCGCGGAGATCCTGATTTGCGCATCGACATAGTTGAGCCCGGACACGTCGATCGGCGCATCGCTCCAGGGTTGCCCGGACGCGCCTTCCGGCGATTTCGCCAGCGGGATCGCGAGCCGCTGGAAGTCGAGATCGACCTTGACCAGAGGCTTGCTCGCGATATCGACCGAGGCCCAGCCGTTGAACGCGCCATCGCCGAGCGTGCCGCTTACGCCATTGATCATCACGACATCGCCGCTCAGCCGCATCTCGGCATGACCCGCGAGCCGGGACTTCAACACGTCCGGCATGTCGATGGCGAAATCTACCGGAATGGTCGGCCGGTCGGCCGGCGGCGCCGGCGTGGTCGCCTTGATGTCGAACTTGGTCGGATGCTCGCCGACCCGTGCGGTGCCGGTGATGCTGATCTTGCGGTCGCGGCCGACGATCGCATCGGCATTGATGGCGCTGATGCGGCTCTCGACGCGATCGCGCACCCGCGCGAATGCGATCTCGCCATCGGTGACCTTGATGCGTTCGATGGCGGCGCCGTCGGTATCGAGCGCGACCGGCTTCGACGTGCCGCCGGCATTCGGCAGGCGCTCACGCAGCAGCGGCTGGTAGAGCACGGGATGGGTGACGACGAGCTCGCTGATCTTCGGCCGGCCCGACCAGACGCTCGCGAGCGACATGTCGGCCTGCACGCTGTCGATGGCCAGGCGGGTGATGCCGCTGCGGTCCTTGGGGTCGGCAAGCGTGAGGTCGTTCAGCGTCACGTTCAGCGTCGGCCACAAACTGATTCTGATGGTGCCGTCGATCGACAGGCGATAGCCGGTCGCGCTCTCGACCCGCGAGGCAATCGTCGACGTCAGGAAGCCCGAGGGGATCCCGACCACCAGCAGGAGTGCGATCACGATGACGATCGCGGCCACCGCCGCGCCGGCGAATTTCACGGCTCTCATGTCGATTTTCCAGCGGCGAGCGATCGGCGTCGAATCCGGCACATGACCGTCATTTCCACCCGTCCTTTGCGCCTGAGTTTATCCCGGGACGGGAAGCGGCTCCAAGCACGTAAAAATAGTCTGGGGGTGCTGCAAAGTTATGTGACTTATGGCACACTTCCCCGGCGCGGTTTTACGCGATCCTGATGTTGATGGTTCCAAGCGATTTGCCAACGAAATTCACAAGGATATTGAAATGAGCAAGCAGGCCGAATTTGCGGTCATCCTCAAGATGAATGCGATGTTCGCCGATCTCGGCGCAGACGAACTCCAGCGGCTGGCGAATCTCTGCCACACCCAGCATCTGGGGAATGGCGAGGTGCTGTTCCAGAAGGGCGACGCGGGCGATGCGCTGTTCGGCGTGCGCCGTGGCCAAGTCCGTATCGAGACCGGCGCCTCCGACGGCAGCCGCCTGACGCTGAACTTCATGGGGCCGGGCGACCTGTTCGGCGAGGTTGCGGTGCTGGACGGCCAGAGCCGCACTGCGGACGCGACCGCGGGCGAAGCCAGCGAGCTGTTCGTGCTGCGGCGCGAAGACTTTCTCGCTTTCCTCGAACGCGAGCCGAAGGTCGGGATCAAGATCATCGCGCTGCTGTGCCAGCGCATCCGCTGGCAGAGCGAGCGCATGGAAGAGTCCATGCTCCAGCCGCTGCCGGTTCGCCTCGCGCGGCGCCTCTGCGCGCTCGCCGCCGATTTCGGCTCGGAGGTGCACATCTCGCAGGAGCAACTCGGCGTCTTCGTCGGCGCCGCCCGCGAGAGCGTCAACCGCCAGCTTCAGGCCTGGCGCAAGGAAGCGATCCTCGATCTCCAGCGCGGCCGCATCCTGCTGCGGAACATGACCAAGCTGACGGCGATCGCGCGGAACGAGTAGGGGCGTCAGGTCCGTGCTTCACGGCCATGCCAGATTCTCGTAATGAGAATATCGCGTGTCTCGGGAACGATGACATATCGCACGATGTAACCTGACGAGCCGAAGCGGACGATGATTTGGCGGATGACGGCATCCTCAGTCGGTTTGCCCAGCGCCGGCAATTCCGGCAGACGATCGATTGCCTTCCAGATCGAGGCCAAGGCGCGTTTCGTGGCGCCAGGATTAACAGTGTCGAGGAATGTTCGCAGCCGCTCGATGTCTTCGACAGCGGTTGGCGAAAGGTGGATCATTTCACCTTGCGCGGCTGGGGACGGGGCAGCTCGTCTGCCGAATCCCAGCTTGCCACCCACGCTTTGACGTCGTCGAGTGGCACAGCTAGACCGGTGCGATTGAAATCATCGTAGCGACTGCGGTCCTCTGCGAGGTCTGGACCAGAAACGTCGATCACTGAATCGAGCAATGCGACGGCCTCTGCGAGAACCGTTGCTACGTCCTTTCCCCGCTCGGACGCGATCTCCCGGAGACGGGCATCGGTGTCGGCGTCGATCTCAAGCGTTCGGCTTACGAGGTTCATTCCCGAAAGATAGCACTTCACTTAGCGATGTCGAGCCCGAGATCCGGAGGCAATAGCTACTCCGCTGCAGGGTGCACGATGTTCTTCGGCCCCGGCATGGCGTCGGCCGGCGCCGCTTCATGATGACCGGCGCCCTCCGCATCTTCGCTGTGCACGACCAGTCGCTTGGCGAAGCGCCAGATCAGGGCGCCGAGATCGTCCATCACCATGAACATCGCGGGCACGAACACCAGTGACAGGATGGTCGAGAAGATCAGGCCGCCGATCACCGCGAGCGCCATCGGCGAGCGGAACTCGCCGCCCGCACCGACCGCGAGCGCGCTTGGCATCATGCCCGCGGCCATCGCGATCGTGGTCATCACGATCGGGCGTGCGCGTTTCATGCCCGCGTCGATCATGGCTTCTTCGCGCGGTGTGCCGGCGTGAATGGACTCGATGGCGAATTCCACCAGCATGATCGCGTTCTTGGTGACGATGCCCATCAGCATCAGGATGCCGATCCACACCGGCGTCGTGAGCTGCTTGCCGGTGACCAGCAGGGCCGCGATCGCGCCGCCGATCGAGAGCGGCAACGAGAACAGAATGGTGATCGGCTGCAGGAAGGTGCCGAACAGCAGCACCAGCACGGCGTAGACCATCATCAGACCCGCCGTGATCGCGGTGGCAAAGCCTTCGGACAGTTCGTTCAGGCTTTCGGCATCGCCGGAGGGGGAGACCTTCACGCCCTTCGGCCGGCTCTTCATGACCGGTAGGTCGTAGATCTTCTTGGTGGCGTCGCCGAGCGCGGCGGAGCCGACGAGATCGGCCGCGACGGTCGCCTGTCGCTCGCGATCGTAGCGGTTGATGCTGGTCGGACCCTGGTCGAGCTTGACGTCGGCGATGACGGAGAGCGGCACCCCGCCCTTCTCGCCGTGCTCGCCGAGCGGCACGCGCAACTGTTCGAGCGTCTTCAGATTGCCGCGCGCGGCATCCTCGAGCTGCACGCGGATCGGCACCAGACGGTCGCCGACGTCGAACTTGGCGAGCGCGGGGCCGACGTCGCCGATGGTGGCCACGCGGATGGTCTGCGACAGGCTTTCGGTCGACACGCCGAGCCGTGCGGCGAGATCGGCGCGCGGTTCGACGCGCAGCTCGGGCCGCTCCAGCGTGGTTTCCGAGATCACGTTGGAGATGGTGGGAATCCGCTTCATCTGCGTCGCGAGTTCGCTGGCGACGTTGTTGACGATGTTGGCGTCCGCGCCGGTCACGACCAGCGAGATGGCGCGCAGGCCGTTCTCGTCGAGGAACCAGAAGCGGATGTCCGGAATGTTCTCCAGCTCCTGGCTGATCGAGAATTCGAGCTCGCGCTGGGTGATGTCGCGGCTGTCCTTGGGCGTGTAGTTGATGATCAAGGCGGCGCGCCGGACTTCCTGGGTCCCCGGTGGAACGCGGCCGCCGTCGACGAAGATGCTCTTCACCTCGGGCCGCTTGCGCAGGCGCGCGACGATGTCCTCGGTGACCTTTTCGGTGTAGGCGAGTTGCGTGCCCGGCGGCAGCTCGAGCGCCACCAGCGAGCGCGAGCTGTCCTGCGCCGGCAGGAAACCCTGCGGCAGCAGCGTGATGCTCCAGATCGAGGCGGCGAAGACGCCGAAGCCGGCCAGCACCGTGATGAAATAGTGCTTCACCGACCAAGCCACGAGCCTGTGATAGGACCGCAGCACGCGGCCGGGCGGTGGCTCCTGGTGATTGCCATGTTTGAGGAAGTAGGCGGCGAGCACCGGCGTGACGAAGCGCGCCGCGAGCAGCGAGAAGAACACCTGTACCGAGACGGTGATGCCGAACTGCTTGAAGAACTGTCCGGCGATGCCCGACATGAAACTCGCGGGTGCGAAGATCGCGATGATCGTCAGTGAGATCGCGATCACCGCGAGGCCGATCTCGTCGGCGGCTTCCAGGGCGGCACGATAGGGCGATTTGCCCATGTTCATGTGCCTGACGATGTTCTCGATCTCGACGATGGCGTCGTCGACCAGAATACCCGTCGACAGCGTGATGGCGAGGAAGCTGACGAGGTTGAGCGAGAAGCCGAGCAGGTCCATCGCCCAGAATGCCGGGAAGATCGACAACGGCAGCGAGATCGCGGCGATGATGGTGGCGCGCAGGTCGCGCAGGAACAACAGCACGATGACGACCGCGAGGATGGCGCCTTCGAACAGGGTCGAGATCGCCGCGTGGTAATTGCCATTGGTATATTCGACCGAGGTGTCGATCACCTTGAGGTCGACGTCGGGATAGGTGGCCTTGAGCGTGTCGATGCGCTTCTGCACGGCCTCGGCGACCTTCACGTCGCTGGCCCCCTTTGAGCGCTTGATGCCGAGCGCGACGATCGGCTCGCCGTTGAAGCGGGCGAAGGTGCGGCGGTCTGCGATGGTGTCGGTCACGGTGCCGAGATCGTCGAGCCGGACCTCGCCGCCGCCGAACAGCGGAATCATGGTGCCGGCGAGGTCGCTCAGCGTCTTGGCGCCGGCGAGGGTGCGGATCGCCTGGTCGTTCTTCCCGATCTCGGCGCGGCCGCCGGCGACGTCGACATTGGTGCCGCGCAGGCTCTGGCTGACATTGACGGCCGTCAGCCCCATCGACTGCAGGCGGTCGGGATCGAGCGAGACCAGGATCTCGCGCTCCACACCGCCGATGCGCTCGACCTGCGCGACGCCGCGCACGCCCTGCAGCGCGCGCTTGACCACGTCGTCGACGAAATAGGAGAGCTGCTCCGGCGTCTTGCCGGGCGAGATCGCGGCGTAGGTGACGATCGGCAGGCCGATGACGTCGACGCGCTGGATCAGGGGCTCGGTGACGTTCTGCGGCAGGTTGGAGCGCACGCGCGTCACCGCGTCCTTGACGTCGTTGAGCGCGCGGTCGGTGTTGGTTTCCAGGGCGAACTGGATCGTCGTCACCGACAGGCCGTCGGTGATCTGCGAGGTGATGTGCCTGACGCCTTCGACACCGGAGACGGCGTCTTCAACCGTCTTGGTGACCTGGGATTCGAGCTCGGCGGGTGCCGCGCCGAACTGCGATACCGCGACCGAGATCACGGGAATGTCGGCCGAGGGTAGCCGCGTCACCGCAAGCTTGGTGAAGGACACCCAGCCGAGGATCAGGAGGATGATGGAAAATACGACCGACGGCAGCGGATTGCGGATCGACCATGCCGAGATATTGAGAGCCATCAGCGTACCCGCGTGCGATCGAGTTCATCAGCGAACATGGTCTTGATCTGGTCGCCGTCATGCAGCGAAGAGCCGGCGTCGGCGACGACGATCTCGCCGACGTTGAGGCCTTCCAGGATTTCCGTCGCGCTGTCCGACGACAGCCCGACCCGTACCTTGCGCGTCTCGACAATGTTGCCTTTGACGACCTGCACGGTGAGATGGTCGATCGCGGTCTTCGGAACCGCGACGCCGCAGCTTCGCTTGGCGTCGATCGAGGCGCGGGCGAACACGCCGACTTTCAGCGAGGGATTGTTGGTGACGCTGATGCGCACGCGGCCGAGCTGGGTGGCGCGATCGATTTCGGGCGCGACCAGCCTGACCCGCCCGATCAGATCGGGCGCGTCGTCGCGGCTGATGCGCACCGTCGCGCCGGAGCTGAGCTTGGCCATGTGCACCGCCGGGACCTGCGCATCCAGCTCGATCTCGTTGTTGACGGCGATACGGAACATCGGGCCGGCCTGCGGCGATGCCGGCGCGCCGACGATGGTGCGGACCTCGGTGACGAGGCCGGGAGCAGAGGCCTTCAGCGAAACCGGTCCTTGCGGGCCGGGCCGCGGCGGCTGGCCCGGGATCTGGGGCGGTGCGGTCAGACGCGCCAGCTCCTGATTGTCGGTAACGAGGGTGCCCTCGGTGACGAAGAGGTCGGTGACCCTGGATCCCTCCTGGTCGGCGACGACCACGGCTTCGCGGCGCGGCACGAAGAAGCCGGTCACCCGGACCAGGTCGGAGAAGCAGGCATTGGTCGACTTCGTCACGATGACCAGCGCCTCGCTCGGCGTTTCCTTAGGCTCGGCGCGATGCCGGTGCTCGAACAGATAATAGCCGACGCCGAGTGCGACGACGAAGACCACTGTTCCGGCCGGCTTGAGATATTGGGAGAGGTTCATCGCCGGATCGTCCTGGCCTGGCTCACGGCCATCCGCGCGCGGCCCATGGAGAGCGTTTCCCTGAAATGAAGCAGCGTCCCGCAAGGCTGCGGGACGCGCGCTGGAAGCAAGACTTTACACCACATCACGACTTGTCACTTCAAAGGATTACGTCGTGCTCACTTCGATGCGGTGGTCCTGTTTTCCATGTTGACGACCTGCACGCGACGATTGACCTCGGCCATCGGCTGGGCCGGGTCCTTCAGCTTGCTCTTGCCGTAGCCGACGGTGACGAGGTCGGTCGCGGAGATGCTGTACTTGTCGACCAAATAGCGCTTGATCGAATCCGCGCGGCGCTCCGACAGATCCTGGTTATAGCTCTCGCCGCCGGCGGCGTCAGTGTGGCCGGCGACCACAAAGGTCGAGCCCTTCAGGTCGGGGCTGGTCAGCGCACGGCCGAGCGCCTGGACCGAGGCAAGCGACTTTGCGCTGATATTGGCCGAGTTGTAGTCGAACGTGATTTCCAAATCGATGTTCGGCTTGTCCTTGGCCGCCGACGCGATTTCTTCACGCTCGACCGACGAAAGGGAGCGTGTCGAGCGGCCGCGCACGGACTGGATCAGCTTGGACTCAGCCGCACTCGGTGCGGGATCGGCCTGCGGAGCGACCGAGAGGCCGCGGGTCAGCGGCTTTTTCGGCGGCGGCGCCAGCGCGCGGAGGACCTCGTCCTCGGTGACGTTCTTGCTGTTGCCGTCGTCGCCCGCGAAGGCCAGCGGGATCGTCAGCGACAGCGCGGCGCCGACGGTGATGATGGACAGGATTGCGGTAAGTCCCTTTGCAGCCAATCTCATAGCCAGTCCCTCCTGCGCAGCCAGCTGGCGCGGTTCGAAAATCCTGCAGTAAGCCGCCCCGAAAAGGCGGGCGGCGGCATCCGTTCAATTAGTCTTCGCCGGGCCGTCGCGGGTTCGAGGCACATCGGCCCCGATTCAAAAAAATATCAACGCACTCCGTAGCTTGCGAATTCCTGAACAATGTTCGGGTCCATCGCCTTGGCATTGGCGATGTCGAGCGCACCTTCCTGCGCCGAGCCGTTGCGCTGCTTGGCGATCCCGCGTCCGAACAGCGAGGAGGTCAGGCGCGGATTGATCCTCAGGGCGGCCTCGAAATCGGCGATGGCGTTCTTCACCGCCCCCGATTTCAGATTGACGAGCCCCCGGCTGTCCAGCGCGTCGACGAAGTTCGGCCGCAGCCGCAGGGCCTCGTTGCAATCCTTCAGCGCCCCCTGGAGGTCGCCGACGACGGTGCGGGTCCAGCAGCGGTTGTTCAGCGCCTCGACGTCCTTCGGGTTGATCCGGAGCGTCTCATCAAAATCCTTGATGGCCAGGCTGTAGGCGCCCTTGCTGGCATAGACCTGACCTCGCCGGTAAAGCGCGTTCACGTCGTCCGGATTGGCCGCGATCTTGGCGGTTAGCCCCTTGATGGTGGGATCCTCGGCTAGGACGGCCGCACTCGGCCCGCTTTCCATGCTCGGAGCGGTGACGGGATCGGCCGGTAGCACAGGCGGTGGTGGCGGCGGCGGTGCCGGTGGCAAGGCAGCCTCGACCTGCGGCTTCGGTAACGGAGCGGGCGCGGCCACCGTGTCGGCCGGTTTCGGCAGCACAGGTGGCGGTGGCGCGGGCGGGGCCGGCGGCGGGTTGTTGGCGACGACCGGCGGCGGCGCGGGTGGCGGGGTCGTTGTCGGGCGCGACCCGCCGGCCCCTGGAATGAACGAGAAATCCTCGGCCAGTGACGAGGAGATCCACGGCACCTGCTCGCCCCTGGAGGCACGGGTGACGCCCATCTTGGTGCGGTTCAGCGTCTCCTCGGCCATCAGGTCGGGGACGCGGATTTCCTTGAGGAGTTCCTGGACGAACAGGCTGTGGTCGCCGCCGGCGTCCGAGACCACCGAGGCCAGCGCCGCCGAATACATCACCAGCGTGCCGTTCGGCGCGATGACGGGGGTCAGGCCGGCCGAGAAGCTGCGGAACCGGCGCTCGAACGGGTTGCGCCTGGAGGCGTCGACCAGCGCGATCTTGACGCCGGCGCCGCGGGTGTTGAGCTCGCCGAGCACGGTTTCGAGGCTGATGCCGTCGCGGCGCACGTCAGATTCGGTCCAGATCTGCGCATCGATCGGCAGCAAATAGCTCTGCCGCGCGGACTGGATGCCGAAGCCGCTGAAGAACACCAGTGCCACCGACCCCGGCTTGATCTTGCCGTAGAGCTTGTCGAAAGCACGGCGCATGCCGTCACCGGTCAGGTTCTCACCGGTCTCGACGGAAAAGCCGTCGCGCTTGAGCTCGTCGGCGACATCGCGCGCGTCGTTGAGCGGTTCCTTCAGGGGAGCGTCGGCGTCCGGGTATTTGGCGTTGCCGATGACCAGCGCAAAGCGATCGCCGGCCGCAAGTGACGGAGCGGTCGGGATGAGCGACACGAGCAAGGACAGAACGAAAAGCAGGCGAATTTTCATAATTAGCGCGATCCAGCCAAAAAGGCGCCGTTTCCAGCTTGCGCCGCGGCGACCTTAACTTACGCAATGTGCATTATCAAACCGGGGAAGGGGGGCGTCAACCGCTTGCGGATTCGGCGCGATCGCGACAATTGACCGCGACGCATGGGCATGTTGCGGGGGAATAAACGGGCGGTCACGATTGCACGCGATGCATTCTGGTTGTCATTGCGGCTGCACGTTAGCGCAGCCATGGCGACAACAATGTGATTGGTCTCACATTGCGGAGGGGCCTCCTTCGCAACCTCAGGTGTTTGACCTTTGCGGTGGACGATGGCTTGTTGCGATCAATCGCCCCTGAAGGTGCATCCACAAAAGAGCAAGATCAAAACCATGGGAAACGCCTACGAAATCTACGCCCTGCGCTACGCGACGATGTCGCCGCGCACGCCCCAAATGAACTTCCTCGCGCCCGACCCGCATGACAGCGCGGCGCAGGACCTCGACTATTTCGTCTGGCTGATCCGCGGCAACGGCCGCGACATCCTGGTCGATACCGGGTTCAATGCCGAGGAGGCGGGCTTGCGGGCCCGCAAGCTGACACTCAACCCGGTCGACGCGCTGGAGCGCTTTGGTGTCGCGGCGTCGAGCATTCGCGACATCATCGTGACGCATCTGCATTACGACCATGCCGGCAATCTCGACCGCTTCCCGAACGCGCGCTTCCATATCCAGGAGCGCGAGATGGCCTACGCGACGGGACGCTGCATGTGCAACGGACTGCTGCGACATCCGTTCTCGGTCGAGCACGTCACCCAGATGGTCCGCCATGTCTATGGCGAGCGCGTCAATTTCTATTCCGGCGACGGCGAGGTCGCGCCCGGCGTCACCGTGCACCGCGTCGGCGGCCATTCCGACGGCTTGCAGGTGGTGAGGGTCGAGACCGTCCGCGGACCGGTGGTGCTGGCGTCCGATGCCGCGCATTACTACGCCAATCTCCAGCGCAGGAGCCCATTCCCGATCGTCTACAATGTCGGCGACATGGCGGTTGGCTGGGAGACGATCGAGCGTCTCGCCGGCCATCCTGACCGGTTCATTCCCGGCCACGACCCGATCGTGACGGAAATCTATCCGCGCGCCAGCGACCAGGTCGATGTCTGGGCGCTGCATCTGCCGCCGTCGCGGTCGTTTGCAAAGTGATCAATACGCCTGCTTGGCGTCGGCCTCCTCGCTGGTCTGAATCAAATCGAGGCTCTGTTCGATCTTGCCGAGCAGTGTCGACAGCTGTTTGCGCTCCTGCGCGGAGAGGCAGGCGAGAATCTCGTCTTCCCGCCGCAGCAATTGCGGAAACAGCTCCTCATAGAGCGTGCGGCCTTTCCTCGTCAGTCGCAGGCGGAATTCGCGGCGATCGGCTTCGTTCTCGACGCGCTCGATCAATCCTTGTTGCAGCAACATGGTCACCGCGCGGCTGATGGTGGATTTGTGCGTGCGGGTGCACTGCGCGACGTACTGCGCGCTGCAGGCATCGTTGCGGAAGCCGAGCGTCGCGATCACGCGCCAGGCCGGGATGTCGAGGCCGTGACGTTCCTGATATTCGACCGAAAGCGCGGCGCTGACCTCCGCCGCGAGCCGGTTGAGGCGGAACGGCACGAACTTGAACAGGTCGAGGCGTGTTTGTGGCCGCGCTGGGGCCTCATTGGCCTCACGTGTCTTCAGCGCGATGTCGCTGGATGTCCTCGCCAAGGAGAGCGCTCCGAATTCCAGTTGACGGCCGGCCGGCTCCGGTCCAAAATAGTTGCACGTGAGACTATCTAGCAGATCAGGCCTCTCCTGACCAGAGCCGAGGTTAGCGCATGGCGAAGGCCAATACGCATCAGGCCAAAACCCAGTTCGGCTATCGCCGCCACCCCGATCAGGATCGTCTCGGGCAGAGCGCGGCCGAGCATCCCGTGGTGATCGTCGGCGCGGGCCCGGTCGGGCTATCGCTGGCGATCGACCTTGCCCAGCGTGGCCAGCACGTCATCCTTCTGGATGATGCCGACCGCATTGGCGAGGGCTCTCGCGCGATCTGCTTCTCGAAACGTTCGCTGGAATATTGGGACCGGCTCGGCGTCGGCGACCGTATGGTCGACAAGGGCGTGGTCTGGAGCGTCGGCCGCATCTTCCACGGCGAGCAGCAGCTCTACCAGTTCAATCTGCTGCCGGACGACGGTCACAAGCGACCGGCCTTCATCAATCTCCAGCAATATTACGCCGAAGCCTATCTGGTCGACCGCATCAGCGAGCTGCCCGAGATCAATCTGCGCTGGCGCAACAAGGTGACGGCGCTGGAGCGCCGCAACGATTCCGTCGCGCTGACGATCGAGACGCCGGAGGGCGCCTATCGCCTGCACGCGCAATATGTCGTCGCCTGCGACGGCGCGCGCTCGTCGCTGCGGCAGATGGTGGGCGCCGACTTCGCGGGACAGGTGTTCGAGGACCAGTTCCTGATCGCCGACGTCAAGATGACCGCGGAGTTCCCGACCGAGCGCTGGTTTTGGTTCGATCCGCCGTTTCATGCCGGACGTTCGGCGCTGTTGCACCGACAGCCTGACGATGTCTGGCGCATCGACCTTCAGCTCAATCGCTATGCCGACCCCATCGTCGAGAAGAAGCCCGAGAACGTGCGGCCGCGGATTGCGCGCATGCTCGGCCACGACAAGTTCGAATTCGAGTGGATCTCGCTCTACAAATTCCAGTGCCGGCGGATGGATCGCTTCGTCCATGGCCGCGTGATCTTTGCAGGCGATTCCGCGCACCAGGTCTCGCCCTTCGGCGCGCGCGGCGCCAATTCGGGACTCGAGGACGCCGAGAACCTCTCCTGGAAGCTCGACCGCGTGCTGCGCGGCGCCTCACCCGCGAGCCTGCTCGAGAGCTACCATGTCGAGCGCAGTGGGGCGGCCGACGAGAACATCCGTGAATCCACCTGCTCGACCGACTTCATGGCGCCGAACTCGCATCAGGAAGCGCGGCTGCGCAAGGCGGTGCTGTCGCTGGCCAAGGAAACGGAGTTCGGCAAGCGCATGGTCAATGGCGGGCGGCTCTCGGTGCCGTGCAGCTATGACTCGCCGCTGTCGTCGCCCGATGCGGAGGCGTGGAGCGCTGGCCCGCTCCCGGGTTGCTCGATGCTCGATGCTCCCGTTACGACCCGCGCGGGCGAGCAAGCCTATTTGACGGATGCGTTCCGCAAGGGTGGAACGGACTTCACCTTGCTGTCGTTCAGCAATGGCGCGGCGATCGAGGTGCCTGTTGGTGTGAAGGACATCTGCATCGGCGGTGAGGACGGGCTCGCAGATCCGGCGGGGCTCACCGCAAAGCGCTATGACGCGGAGCCCGGCTCAGCCTACCTGCTCAGGCCGGACGGCTATGTCGCGGCGCGCTTCCGCCACCCCACGCGCGCGGGCGTCGCGGCAGCGCTGTCGCGGGCCCAGGGTTTGAATCAAGAACTGGCTTGAATTGAGGATTCGCATGCCGCTCTCCACCAGCTCGAACTTCGCGCGGCCCGACGACGCCTTTCGCGCCATCGTGGAGGCGCATCGTGGCTTCACCGACGAGCAAAGCGCGGACTTCGACGCGGCGCTGGTGCTGATCCTTGCCAACCATATCGGCGATATCGACGTATTGCGGGAAGCGATCCTGCTCGCCAAGCGGCGCATGATCGACGGCCAGCAGCAACAACAGCAACAGCAATAATGTCCAAAGGAATAAACTGATGGCGAAGAACTTCGCATCCACCGGCGATCTTTCCGAGAAGAAGATCACCTTCTCCGAGATCGGCACCGATCTCTACGCCTTCACGGCGGAGGGCGATCCGAACACCGCGATCATCGTCGGCGACGACGGTTGCCTGGTGTTCGACGCGCAGTCGACGCCGGCAATGGCCAACAAGGTGATCGAGCGCGTCCGTACCGTCACCGACAAGCCGATCAAATATGTCGTGCTGTCGCATTATCACGCCGTGCGCGTGCTCGGTGCATCCGCCTACAAGGCGCAGGGCATCGTCGCCTCGCAGGAGACCCATCGCCTGATCGAGGAGCGTGGCCAGCAGGATTGGGATTCCGAATATGGCCGCTTCCCGCGCCTGTTTCAGGACGCATCGAGCATTCCCGGTCTGACCTGGCCGACGCTGACCTTCGAAGGCGAAATGTCGATCTATCTCGGCAAGCGCGAGGTGCGCCTGATGCAGCTTGGCGCCGGCCACACCTCCGGTGACATCGTCGCCTGGGTGCCCGATGCCGAGGTGATGTTCTCCGGTGACATGATCGAATACCACTCGGCCTGCTATTGCGGCGACGCGCATTTGCGCGAATGGCCGCTGACGCTGAACGAGATCCGCAACTTCAATCCGAAGGCGATCGCGCCGGGCCGCGGCGATGCGCTGAAAGGTGTCGCCACAGTGCGCGAAGCTATCGCGATGACGCGCGACTTCGTCACCTCGCTCTACGGCGCCGCTGAAATCTCGGTCGCCAAGGGCCGCACGCTGAAGCAATCGATGGCGGCGACGCGTGAGGTCATGGATCCGAAATTTTCGAGCTTCGCCATCTACGAGCACTGTCTGCCGTTCAACGTGTCGCGTGCCTTCGACGAGGCGTCGGGAATCGACGATCCTGTGATCTGGACCGACAAGCGCGACCAGGAGATGTGGGCCGCCCTGCAAGGAGGAGGATCATCATGAACATCAATACCTCGCCCGATCAGATCATTCGCAGCACAGCCCAGGTCACGCCGGGCTACATGTCCGGCTTCGGCAACAGCTTTGAGACCGAGGCGTTGCCGGGCGCGCTGCCGATCGGACGCAACTCGCCGCAACGCTGCGCCTACGGCCTCTATGCCGAACAGCTTTCCGGCTCGCCCTTCACCGCGCCGCGCGGCAGCAACGAGCGCTCCTGGCTCTATCGTATTCGCCCGTCGGTGAAACATTCGGGTCGCTTCGAGAAGGCCGACGGCGGCCTGTGGCGCTCGGCGCCTTGTCATGAAAACGACCTGCCGATCGCGCAATTGCGCTGGGACCCGGCGCCGATCCCGAAGGAGGACATGACCTTCCTTCAGGGCGTGCAGACCATGACCACCGCCGGCGACGTCAACACCCAGGCCGGCATGGCCGCGCATGTCTATCTCATCACCAAGTCGATGGTGGACCAGCACTTCTACAATGCCGACGGCGAGCTGATGTTCGTGCTGCAGCAGGGCAATCTTCGCATCGTCACCGAGTTCGGCCGGATCGATGCCGAGCCCGGCGAGATCGTGGTGATCCCGCGTGGCGTCAAGTTCCGGGTGGAGATTGCGAACGGACCCGCGCGCGGCTATCTCTGCGAAAACTACGGCGGCGCCTTCACGCTGCCGGAGCGCGGGCCGATCGGCGCCAACTGTCTCGCCAATGCCCGCGACTTCCTGACACCGGTCGCGCACTACGAGGACAAGGACACGCCGACCGAGTTGTTCGTGAAATGGGGCGGATCGCTGTTCAAGACGCAGTTGCCCCACTCGCCGATCGACGTCGTCGCCTGGCACGGTAATTATGCGCCGTACAAATATGATCTGCGTAGCTTCTCGCCGGTCGGCGCGATCGGCTTCGATCATCCCGATCCCTCGATCTTCACCGTGCTGACCTCGCCGTCGGAGACCGCGGGCACGGCGAATATCGATTTCGTGATCTTCCCCGAGCGTTGGATGGTCGCCGACAACACCTTCCGCCCGCCTTGGTATCACATGAACATCATGAGCGAGTTCATGGGGCTGATCTACGGCGTCTACGACGCCAAGCCGCAAGGTTTCGTGCCGGGCGGCATGAGCCTTCACAATTGCATGCTGCCGCACGGCCCCGATCGCGATGCCTTCGAGCACGCCAGCAACGGCGAGCTGAAGCCGGTCAAGCTGACCGGCACCATGGCCTTCATGTTCGAGACCCGCTACGCGCAGCGCGTCACCGCGCACGCCGCGAATTCCGCGACGTTGCAGGACGACTACGCGGATTGTTGGAAGGGCCTCGAGAAGCGGTTCGACCCGAATCGGCCGTAGCGTTCTTCCCCTCTCCCCTTGTGGGAGAGGGTGGCTCGCCGCGCAGCGGCGAGACGGGTGAGGGGTTCTATCCGCGCGTGAACCTCTCTCCTTTGGACTCGCGGACAGATACCCCTCATCCGGCGCTTCGCGCCACCTTCTCCCGCAAGGGGAGAAGGAAAAAAGAACCGAGCGAAAAAGTGACAACCCACCCCAACGATCCCAGCCTCCGCTCCTTCATCGACGTCGATGCCGCCTCCGATTTCCCGATCCAGAACCTGCCTTACGGCGTGTTCTCGACCGCGGCCAATCCGACGCCGCGCGTCGGCGTGGCGATCGGTAATTACGTGCTCGATCTCTGGGAGCTCGAGCAGGATTCGCGGCTCGACGTCGGCCCGCTCGGCGTGTTCTCGACGCCGTCGCTCAATGCTTTCATGGCGCTGGGGCCGAAGGTCTGGACGAAGACGCGGGCGCGGATCAGCGAACTGCTGCGCCACGATCATCCAGAACTGCGCGACAACGAGGAGCTGCGCAAGCAGGCTCTGGTGCCGATGCGCGATGCGAAACTGCATCTGCCATTCGCAGTCTTCGGCTACACCGATTTCTATTCGTCGAAAGAACACGCCACCAATGTCGGCGTGATGTTCCGTGGCAAGGACAATGCGCTGCAGCCGAACTGGCTGCATATGCCGATCGCCTACAACGGCCGTGCCTCGACCGTCGTGGTCTCCGGCACCAAGGTGAAGCGTCCGCGCGGGCAGCTCAAGCCGCCGAATGTGGAGGCGCCGAGCTTCGGGCCGTGCAAGCGGCTCGATTTCGAACTGGAGATGGGCGTCGTGATCGGCCAGCCTTCGCCGATGGGCGGGATGCTCACGGAGCAGCAGGCCGAGGAGATGATCTTCGGCTTCGTGCTGCTCAACGACTGGAGCGCGCGCGACATCCAGCAATGGGAATATGTGCCGCTTGGCCCGTTCCTGGCCAAGGCGTTCGCGACCTCGATCAGCCCGTGGGTGGTGACGCGCGAGGCGCTGGAGCCGTTTCGCCTGAGCGGGCCGGAGCAGGAGCCGGTGCCGCTCGACTACCTCAAGCAGGGCAAGCCGCAGAACTACGAGCTTGAGCTCGACGTCTCCTTGCGTGCCGCCGGAGCCAACGCGCCGGCCGGTATCAGCCGTACCAATTTCAAGTACATGTACTGGTCCTCGGTGCAGCAGCTGATGCACCACGCCTCCTCCGGCTGCGCCATGAATGTCGGCGACCTCCTCGGCAGCGGCACCATTTCCGGCCCGGAGAAGAACCAGCGCGGCAGCCTGTTGGAGATCAGCTGGAACGGCACCGAGCCGGTCGAATTGCCCGGCGGCGTGAAGCGCACGTTCCTGGAAGACGGCGACAGCCTTGTCATGCGCGGCTGGTGTCAGGGCGAGGGCTATCGCATCGGTTTTGGTGAGGTCGAGGGGACGATTTTGCCGGCGGAGTAGGGCGCCGCCGCTTCCACAAACTCCGTCATTGCGAGCGTAGCGAAGCAATCCAGAATCTTTCCGCGGAGGCAGTCTGGATTGCTTCGTCGCAAGGGCTCCTCGCAATGACGGGGAGAGAGTTCATCGCATTTCAGGCGGTACATCCTTGACCCGCGCGCAATGCGCCGCGACGTCCTCCAGGCTGTACTTCAGATGCACCCGCTTGTCCGACGGCGCCTGGTTGGTCGTGCACACGCCCGGTCGCCATTGCTGCGTTGGCCTGATCGGGCGCGGCGCAAAACCGCCGCCGCAATTCGGGCAGACGTTGGAGAGTTTCGTCTCCACGCATTCCGCACAGAACGTGCATTCATAGGAGCAGATCCGCGCATCGGTTGCGTTCGGGGGCAGGTCGCGGTCGCAATATTCGCAGTTCGGTCGAAGCTGGAGGGCCATGCTCAGTCTCCGCAGTTTGGCCGGGATCATCGCAGATCGCGCGCGCAGCGCGAATGCCGGATTTCCCTCGATTTCAGCCGGGTTTGATTTCCTTCAGCGGCAGACGCGTGCTTTCCTTCAGCCGGTCGAGCACGATCGACGAGCGCACATGCGCCACGCTCTGGTGCGGCATCAGCACGTCGTTGACGAGATTGGAGAGACCCTTCAGGTCGCGCAACACGGCTTTCAGCACATAGTCGGCGTCGCCCGTGAGCGAATAGGCCTCCTGGATCTCGTCGATTCGGTTGACCAGCGTTCGGAAGCGTTTCGAATTGTCCGGCGAGTGCGTCGCCAGCGTCACCTGGATGAAAGCGACCACGCCGAAGCCCAGCGCCTCACTGGAGAGGTCGGCGTGATAGCCCGCGATCACCTTCTCCTCCTCCAGCCGCATCCGCCGGCGCGAGCATTGCGAGGCCGAGAGCCCCGCGAGGTCGGCCAATTCCTGGTTGGTGAGGCGGCCGTCGTCCTGGAGCGCGCCCAGGATCTTGAGGTCGAAGGCATCCACCAAAGTCATGCGCAATTGTCCGGTTTTATGCACAGATCGTGCGCAGGATAACCAAATGACGTCCCATTTGCACGCTCATTGCAGGCGCCATGAAGGATAGTTCCTCCCAGCAGCAATTTGGGAGAGCGCCATGGGTCCGTTTCCGCACGATGCACCGCCGGCCACGATCAGCGCCGACAATCCGATGGGCACCGACGGGTTCGAATTCGTCGAATATGCGCATCCCGATCCGGAACAGCTGCACGCGCTGTTCAAGCTGATGGGTTATGCGCCCGTCGCGCGCCACAAGACCAAGTCCATCACGGTCTATCGCCAGGGTGACATCAACTATCTCGTCAACGAGGAGCCCGGCACCCAGGGTCATGATTTCGTCGCCGCGCACGGCCCCTGTGCGCCGTCGATGGCGTTTCGCGTCGTCGATGCCAAGAAGGCCTATGACCGTGCGATATCGCTCGGTGCCGAAGCTGCGGATGTGTCCTCCGCTCAGAAGACGCTCGACGTCCCCGCGATCAAGGGCATCGGCGGCAGCCTACTCTATTTCGTCGATCGCTACGGCGCCAAGGGTTCGCCCTATGACAGCGAGTTCGAATGGCTCGGCGCGCGCGATCCGCGTCCCGCC
Source organism: Bradyrhizobium sp. Kon69 (assembly GCF_055807515.1). NCBI lineage: Bacteria > Pseudomonadati > Pseudomonadota > Alphaproteobacteria > Hyphomicrobiales > Nitrobacteraceae > Bradyrhizobium > Bradyrhizobium sp. Kon69. The sequence continues at coordinate 61,645 of NZ_JBVVOS010000036.1, forward strand.
GGCGCCGGCCTGTTCTATCTCGATCACCTCACCCACAACGTCCATCGCGGCCGCATGGATGTCTGGACCGGGTTCTACGAAAAACTCTTCAACTTCCGCCAGATCCGCTTCTTCGACATCGAGGGCCGCGCCTCGGGCCTGTTCTCGCGGGCACTGACGAGCCCCGATGGCAAGATCCGGATTCCGATCAACGAGGACGCCGGCGATTCCGGCCAGATCGAGGAATATCTCAATATCTATCGCGGCGAGGGCATCCAGCACATCGCCTGCGGCTGCCGAGATATCTATCGCACCATCGAGGACTTGCGCGAAGCCGGCCTGCCCTTCATGCCGGCGCCGCCAAACACCTATTTTGAGCGGATCGACGCGCGGTTGCCGAAGCATGGCGAGGACCTCGCGCGCCTGCAGAAGAACGGCATCCTGATCGACGGCGAGGGTGTCGTCGAGGGCGGCCAGACCAAAGTGCTGCTGCAGATCTTCTCGGCTAACGCGATCGGCCCGATCTTCTTCGAGTTCATCCAGCGCAAGGGCGACGACGGTTTCGGCGAGGGTAATTTCAAGGCGCTGTTCGAATCGATCGAGGAGGATCAGATCCGGCGTGGGGTGCTGAAGGTGGATGCGGCGTAGGCCGCGGCTTTTTGGCAGACTGCCGCGTCAAAACAGCTGTCGTCCCGGCGAAGGCCGGGACCCATACCCCCAGGGAGTGGCTGTTGCACGCAGGCGGTAACCCCGAGTCTTCGCCAAACCAAATGTCGTGGCTATGGGTCCCGGCCTTCGCCGGGACGACCCGGAGTGTGGTGCGGCAGCAGAGATCTTGCAGCTCCTAGGTCTAACGCTCCGCCCACGCCTTCGTCACCGCGCCGATCTCGGCCGCTTCCGGCTCGCGCATCGCCGATGGTGTCCGCGAAAAGCGCGGCGCCGGCGCGGGCTGCTTCACGCCGTGGCGCTCGACGAACATCTGTCGGGCGACCATGTGCGGATGCTCGGTCGCTTCCGACATGGTCAGCACCGGCGCAAAGCAGATGTCGGTGCCTTCCATGATCTTGCACCAGTCCTCGCGCGTCTTGCTCTTGAACACCGTCTTCAGTTTTTCCTTGAGCGCGGGCCAGGCCTTGCGGTCCATCTGCGCGTCGAAATCGGCGTCGGTCAGGCCGGCGTGCTCGCGCAGCAGCGCGTAGAACTGCGGCTCGATCGAGCCGATCGAGACGAAATGGCCGCAGGCGCATTCGTAGACGCCGTAGAAATGCGCGCCGCCGTCGAGGAAATTCTGGTCGCGGCCTTCGGTCCAGCGGCCGAGCGTGGTCATGTCGAAGAAGAACGACATCAGCGATGCCGCGCCGTCGCACATCGCGGCATCGACGACCTGGCCCTTGCCTGACCGCGAGGCTTCCAGCAGCGCAGCAAGCACGCCGACCACGAGGTAGAGCGCGCCGCCGCCGAAATCGCCGACCAAATTGAGCGGCGGCACCGGCGCTTCCTTGGTGCCGATCGCGGCGAGCGCGCCGGTGATGGAGATGTAGTTGATGTCGTGGCCGGCGGCGTTGGCGAGCGGGCCTTGCTGGCCCCAGCCGGTCATGCGGCCGTAGACCAGCTTTGGATTGCGCGCGAGCACCACGTCAGGCCCGAGCCCGAGCCGCTCCATCACGCCGGGACGGAAACCCTCGACCAGCGCGTCCGCATTCGCAAGCAGGTCGAGCACCTCCGCGATCGCCGTCTTGTCCTTGAGGTCGAGCTCGATCACCTTGCGGCCGCGGCCCGCGACCGACTTCATGTTCTTCCTGGCGCCGACACGATCGAGCGTGACGATTTCGGCACCCATGTCGGCCAGCATCATGCAGGCGAACGGGCCGGGTCCAATGCCAGCAAATTCGACGATGCGGAAGCCTGCGAGCGGGCCGGAGGTGCGAACGGAGGAGGTGGGGGCTGATTTGTCGAGCACGTCGTTGTTTCCTCGGGTCGCGGGCGGATGCCGATTGTTCGGCAATCGCCTCGGACATTCCTCTGTGGGCGAGTTAATTGGCTGATTAACTTTTCTCGCCTTCACGTCAGCGAGGCAAGCGCTTTTCATCCGCACGGCCAAATAAATACGGCGCGCACCGAAGTGCGCGCCGCGGAAAATTTGCGTCGAGGCGCTAAGCGCGGTGATCAGCGTGCGGCAGCCACCGCGCGCTGCGCCATCACCTTGATCAGGTTGGCGCGGTACTCCGCCGTGCCGTGGATGTCGGCCAGCAGATTGCTCGCCGAAATGCTCACGCCGTCGATCGCCGAAGGTGACCAATTCGCCTTCAGTGCCGTTTCGATGGCGGGGACCCGCATCACGCCGCTTTGCGAGGCGCCGGTGGCGGCCACCCGAACCTCGCCCGATTTCGTCTGCGCGACGAACACGCCGGTCAGCGCGAAGCGAGACGCCGGGTGGCGCATCTTTTCGTAGCCTGCCTTCGCCGGAACCGGGAACGACACGGCGGTGATGAGCTCGCCGTCCTCCAGCGCCGTCGTGAACATGCCCTGGAAGAAGTCATCCGCCGTGATCGACCGCTTGTTGGTCTTCACGGTGGCACTGAGCGCGAGCAGCGCGGCGGGAAAATCCGCCGCGGGATCGTTGTTGGCGATCGAGCCGCCGATCGTGCCGCGATAGCGCACGGCGGGGTCGCCGAGCACCGAGGTGAGATAAGCGATTGCGGGGATCGCCTTCTTCACATCGGCATTCTGCATGATGTCGAAATAGGTCGTGCCGGCCTTGATGGTCAGCACGTCGCCCGAGAGCTCGACGCCCAGCAGCTCCTTGATCTTGCCGAGGTCGATGACGTCGGAGGGGCTGGCGAGGCGCTGCTTCATTACCGGCAGCAGCGTCTGGCCGCCGGCGAGGAACTTTGCTTCGGTGCTCTTGGAGAACAGGGCGACGGCTTCGTCAACCGAGGACGCGCGATGATAAACGGTCTGGTACATCTTCGTTCCTCCCTTAAGCCGCGTGGATCGTGCGCCACACCCTGTCAGGGGTTGCGGGCATTTCCAGATTGTTCTTGCCGATCGCGTCCGTGATCGCATTGATCACGGCCGCTGACGCCCCGATCGCGCCGGCCTCACCGCAACCCTTGATGCCGAGCGGATTGCCCGGGCACAGCGTCGTGGTGTGGGAGAGGTTGAACGAGGGAACGTCGTCGGCGCGCGGCATGGCGTAGTCCATGAACGAGGCCGTGACCGGCTGCCCGCTGGCGTCGTAGATCGCGTGCTCGAGCAACGCTTGTCCGATGCCTTGCACCAGGCCGCCATGGACCTGGCCCTCGACGATCATCGGGTTGATCAGCCGGCCGAAATCGTCGGCCGCGACGAAGTTGACGAAAGACGTCTTGCCGGTACCGGGATCGACCTCGAGCTCGCAGATATAGGTGCCGGCCGGGAAGGTGAAGTTGGTCGGGTCATAGAAGGCACTCTCCTTCAGGCCCGGCTCCATCCCGTCAGGCAGATTGTGCGCGGTGTAGGCCGCGAGCGCGACCATCGGGAAGGCGATCGCCTTGTCGGTCCCGGCCACCTTGAACTCGCCGTTCTCGATGACGATGTCGCCTTCCGAGGCTTCCAGCGCGTGCGCGGCGATTTTCTTGGCTTTGGATTCCATCTTCTCCATCGCCTTCAGGATCGCGGTGAGGCCGACGGCCGCCGAGCGCGAGCCGTAGGTGCCCATGCCGAACTGCACCTTGTCGGTGTCGCCATGGACGATCGAGACCTGGCTGATGGGAACGCCGAGGCGCTCCGCAACGAGCTGGCAGAACGTGGTCTCGTGACCCTGGCCGTGGCTGTGTGATCCCGTCAGGACCTCGATGGTGCCGACCGGGTTGACGCGGACTTCGGCGGATTCCCAAAGACCGACGCCGGCGCCCAGGCTGCCGACGGCCTTCGATGGCGCGATGCCGCAGGCCTCGATGTAGCAGGACACGCCAATGCCGCGCAGCTTGCCGTCGGCCTTCGCCTTGGCCTTGCGCCCGGCAAAGCCGGCATAGTCGATCGCCTTCATCGCGGCGTCGAGCGAGGCGTTAAAGTCGCCGGTGTCATAAGCCATGATCACCGGCGTCTGGTGCGGGAACTGGGTGATGAAGTTGGTCCGGCGCAGCGCGGCCGGATCGACCTTCAACTGCCGCGCCGCCGTCTCCATCAGACGTTCGATCAGATAGCTTGCCTCGGGGCGGCCCGCGCCGCGATAGGCGTCGACCGGCGTGGTGTTGGTGTAGACCCCGACCACCTCGGCATGAATCGCCGGGATGTTGTACTGGCCCGACAGCAGCGTCGCGTAGAGATAGGTCGGCACCGAGGACGAGAACAGCGACATGTAAGCGCCGAAATTGGCGTAGGTCTTCACCTTCAATCCGGTGATCTTGTTGTTGGCGTCGAACGCCATCTCGGCATGAGTGACATGGTCGCGGCCATGGGCGTCGGTGAGGAAGGCCTCGGTGCGGTCGCCGGTCCATTTCACGGGTCGGCCGACTTTCTTCGAGGCCCACAGCGCCACCATTTCTTCGGGGTAGATGAAGATCTTGGAGCCGAAGCCGCCGCCGACGTCGGGCGCGATCACGCGCAGCTTGTGCTCGGGTGCGATGTTGTAGAACGCCGACAGCACCAGGCGGGCGACGTGGGGATTCTGCGACGTCGTGTAGAGCGTGAAGTGCTCTTCCGCGGAATCGTAATCGGCGATCGCGGCGCGCGGCTCCATTGCGTTCGGCGCGAGGCGGTTGTTGGTGACGTCGAGCTTCACCACGTTGGCGGCCTTGGCGAAGGCAGCATCGGTGGCGCCCTCGTCGCCGATCACCCAGTCATAGACCTGGTTGCCGGGAGCTTCGGGATGCAGCTGCGGCGCACCGGACTTGATCGCGGCGTGGACGTCGGCGACCGCGGGCAGCTCTTCGTAGTTCACGACCACGGCTTCGGCCGCGTCGCGTGCGAGATTTTTGGTCTCGGCGATCACGACTGCGACGGCCTGACCGACGAAGCGCACCGTTTCCGGCGCCATTGCCGGCCATGCGCCCATCTTCATCGGGCTGCCGTCCTTGGAGGTGATGGCCCAGCCGCAGATGAGATTGCCGACCTTGTCGTCGACGATCTCCTGGCCAGTCAGCACGGCGACCACGCCCGGCATCTTCAGCGCGGCGGAGGAATCGATTCCCTTCACCTTGGCATGCGCGTGCGGGCTGCGGATGAAATGGGCATGGGTCATGCCCTGCAATTTGATGTCGTCGACGTAGCGGCCCTTGCCGGTAATGAAACGCTTGTCTTCCTTGCGCACGACGCTGGCGCCAATGCCTTCAACACCCATGTCTGGTCCTCCCGACCGGAATTTATCTTGACCGCGCTTTCCCTCGAAAGCGGCGGCGATCGTTCTTGTTCGAGGCGGGCCGCTTACTCGGCCGCCTGCGAGACCTTCATGCGGCCTGCCGCGTCCAGCACGGCTTTGACGATGTTGTGGTAGCCGGTGCAGCGGCAGATATTGCCTTCGAGCTCGTGGCGGACGGTGGCCTCGTCGAGCTGGCCACCATGGCGGTGCACGATGTCGATGGCCGACATGATCATGCCCGGCGTGCAATAGCCGCACTGCAGGCCATGATTGTCGCGGAAGGCCGCCTGCATCGGGTGCAGTTCGTCGCCCTTGGCGATGCCTTCGATCGTGGTGATGCTGGCGCCATCGGCTTGGCCCGCCAGCATGGTGCAGGATTTGACCGCCTTGCCGTCCATATGGACGACGCAGGCGCCGCACTGGCTGGTGTCGCAGCCGACATGGGTTCCGGTGAGGTTGAGGTGATCGCGCAGCAGCTGAACAAGCAGCGTGCGGTCCTCGACGTCAACGGCAACAGCCTTGCCGTTCACCGTCAGTTTGACTGTAGACACGGTTGAAGTCCTCCCGGGGTCGATTTTGATTGTTTCTAATTAGAGACAGCGACCCGGAACTTTGCAACTACGATTTTGGTCGCCCGCGTCATGGAAAAGTCATTGATTCAGAATGGCCAGCGCTGATTGAGGAGGCCGAGTCGACCGGATCGGGCGCGGCGCCGGGCCGCGGCTGGGATGCCAGCCTCTATATGTCTAAGGGGTCCGCCCTGGCCGATAGAGCCTGAAACTCTGCGGGCGCACCGAATTTACCGCCCCTTATCGATTCTGCCTTAGTTTTGCGCAGCCAGGTCAGGGGGCGGGGCGCCACCGGATCTCGGCTGAATGAAAATGGGGGTGGGAATGTCCGGGCGTATCGCGTCGTCGTCGAAGCGCACAATAATGCCGACCCTCAGGTTCCGCGCCAAGATCATCCTGGGCTTTGCCGCCGTGCTGGTGATCTCCGCCGGCAGCATGGCTTTCTCCTATTTTGGTTTCGAGCGGGTCTCGTCCGGGGTCGGGTCCTACCGCAGCAGCGTCACCGAGGCCGATCTCGCCCGTAATATCGACCGGGAGCTGCTCGCCTATCGCTCGGCCGTCAAATATTTCGTCGTCACCGGCAAGGAGGACGACGCCAAGACGGCGCTGGACGCGGAGACCGGCTTGAAGGGCGCCATCGACCAGGCGGTCAAGAGCGCCAAGAAGCCGGCGCGCCAGGAGAGCCTGGGCAAGCTCGCCAAGGAGTTCTCCAACTTCTCCGCGACCTTCGCAAAAGTCCTCCAGGCCAAGCGCGACAGCGCGCTGCTGGTGCAGAACCAGCTCCTGCGCAACGCCAACCTCCTGAAATACAAGCTCGACGACATCGGCAATAACGCTTCCGATTCCGAGGCGCAGGCGATCGAGTTCGGGACCAAGCAGGTCAACGCCCAATTCCAGACCGCGAGCGCGGCGGCGACCAATTTCGTGCTGACGTCCGACCAGGCGATCGCGACCAGCGCGCTGGCGCGGCTGAAATTCGTCGAGAACTCGCTCAACGCGGTCTATTCCATGGACGACAAGATCGTCGCCGGCCTGAAGGACGCCAGGGGATTGCTCGGTGCCTATCGGGAATCGCTGGAGAAGCTGATCGCCAATGCCAAAATGATCGACGATCTCGTCACCGAGATGAGCGGCTCGGCCGGCGCGATCCTTCAGGGCGCCACCGCCATGAAGGCGGACCTCGTTGCCGAACAGCAGCGGCTGGAGTCCGAATCGGAAGCGACCATCGGGAAGACCGAGCAACTGGTGCTGATGCTGGCCGTCGGCGGCACGCTGCTCGGCGCGATCCTCGCTTTCCTGCTCGGCACCGGCATTTCGCGTCCGATGATCGCGATGTGCAAGGCGATGCGCGAGCTTGCCTCAGGCAATTTCGACGTGGTGCTGCCGGGCCTGGGCCGCAAGGACGAGATCGGCGAGATGGCCGGCGCGGTAGAAGAATTCAAGGTGCAGGCCGT
>NZ_JBVVOS010000037.1:0-62277 GCF_055807515.1 Bradyrhizobium sp. Kon69
TCCATGTTGCTTTGTCCGCCCTGCGAAGGATGCGTGCCGTCAGGGTATAAAGCTTGGTTTGCGGCAGCGGAGTCAGGCCCCCAGGTCGGATCGGCAGCCCAATCGACGACAAAATCGCACTTTCCTTCATCTGGAAAACGCCGCAGGGCTGCGTCGGCGGCGGCCCGATTAACATTGAAGATAATTTCGTTACGAGGATTATGCGTGCTGATTCCGAGCTGCACGATTTTGCGTGAGGACTTAATTGCTTCCTGAAAGTTGGCTAAATAACCGACAAATGCCGCCAGCCACGCTGATGCGTCACTCGAACGAAGATCGTTTTGTCCCGCCTGAACGAACAGGATGTTCGGGACATCCTTGAATGCGGCGATTACTGACGATTGTCGGCCGAGCATATCTGCAAGAAGAGCACCATCCGTCGCAAAGCATTGCTGACTAGTCTCATGGATAGCGTTTAGTAGGTAGAGGGTGTGATACGATGTCGTCCTAGCCCCGCCGTTATCGACACTGGAGCTTGAACCTTCAACGATGAGGTGACGGATCAGATGCATTCGGCTTCTCCCAGTTGCAGACCAACGGTGCAGCGCTACGAGAGCATTTGGCCCCACCACCTGCTCGGCTGGAGCGCATGCCCTGCGCTGGTCGCACGACTCTTTGCGCCCTCCCAATAATCTGCTTTAGCGCCCTGTTCTTCTTAAGTGACTTCCATTTGGAACGAGATCGAACTGGGGCGTTTTTGCATAGGAGCCCACAATGAGATCTTCCACATTTCTCTTCGTAGCGGCGCTAGTTTTGACCAGCGCCTCGGCGCTGGCGCAAGCTGGCGGAGGTGGTTCAGGTGGAGCTTCTGGAGGAGGAACAGGCTCAGGCAGCACGGCGGCCGGCTCGATGTCGAGCAGTGGCACCGCGAGCGGTACGGGTGGTTCGCCCGGACCTAACACAAGCAACGCTCTCAACTATCAAACCACGGGAAACCGGCTGGGCAATCCCGCCAGGAATGAGAACAACGGCTCTTCTACCCCCGCCAGCGGCTACGTCACCGATCCTACGATGAACAAGGCTGTGCAGGATTTGGGGAATACGAACACTGGTATTGTAGCGCCGAATCGCTAGGCCTCCCCTCCCACAGTGGACGTTCATCAATTCCGGCTACTTCTCACGAGGATAGACCAATCTCCTGGTGGGTGGACCGTGCCGTCTGCAAACCTTGGGAAAGAAAAAGACCGCCAGAGCAGGGGCCTAACCGCTGATGTACCGCCGCCACGACGCGCAGAACATGTCGGGGCCGAGGAGTTTTGCCAAGTGGTGTACACGATTAACACAATCATTTGCGACAAACGGGTGGCGATTCCCGCCTACGTCGCGGGCAAGTCAAGCCAGGCATAGGCGCTTGAGGTTTTGATTCCAGCGATGAAGCACGTCACTGAACGCCCTTTTGCCAATCCAGAGGCTGCCGCCCGCCAGCTCGTTCAGCTGGCTTCGGGCATTGGGGCAGTACAGGACGGCAGAATCTATATCGAGAAGATCAACTACACGCTCAAGGGAAGCGGCACGGAGTTCGGAGCCGGCATGAAGTCTGCATTCGAGCGCGACTGGTTCGATCTGCACGAGAGCGGCACCTATGTGCGACTCCTGACGCCCGGTAAGGATTTGCTGGCGAAGGCATGAAGTGGTCCGCTTTCGACGAGTCGATCGTGCTGCCAAACCGCGGCAAGTTAGTGACGCTGCTTGACGCTAGTGGCAAGCCGCGATGGACCGTTGATTTTGGTCGCGGAAGGTGGAAGCCGACCATGTTTGCCCGCATCGGTATCATGCGGGCGTTGAACGGGCACTAGAACCACACTGAGGCCGACGCAAGCTGAACAGGATCAATGATCACGGCTGCCCCTGAGGGTCACCAACCTATCGCATGCTGCACATCGCGAAGCACCGTAGCTGTGCTTCGTGTATAGCGGCCATCGTTCCAGCGATGATCCGCTGCATATGCCGCAATCGCAGCAAAGATGATTGCAAATCCGATCTTGCCCATTATCCAACTGCGCTCGCCCGCGCTCAAAATGAACTTCGGGATCAAATTGCTACGCAAGACTGTCGTCTAACGAAAATTTCGATGTGCGCGGAAGTGTATTTCTCACGGAAAAGCCGCAGCGTGGTTCCAGCCCCACTGCGGCATTCCCGGTCAACTTGAAATTGGTTGGTATTTAAATCGCGCCGGTGTTCTCACAGTAGAACACCCCGTTCCGAAAATGGACTCCGGACAACTACCGGATTCCGGCTTTGTACGCATTGTCGATATAGGGCTAACGTGGCATCGCATGGCTTCCAGCCCCCAATGCTCCCGGCAGCCGATCCAATTGCGGATTAGAGCGCCGGGAGTGCTAGGCCAGCCAGCGTGACCGGAGCCCTTAACCCCGCAGTTGAAGGCCGAAGTTTTCCGCCACACGCTTCACCGATGAAATGTATCTATCCAACGCACTCGCAATCTGTACCGCGCCGGCGCCTTCGCGCGACAGAGCGAGCAAGAGTTGCACCTCTGCATCGGTCCATTCTTTGGGTTTGTCGTTTCTCTTCATCCACGCGATGCTTGATGGATCATCAGACTGTTTCAGATAGGAAGAAAGCCCGCCAGGTGCGTTAGCTAGCGGGCTTCCGGCCGAAGGTCGCAGCGAGTTCACCATTGCGACCGACGAATATGAACGCAACTAGGTTTACAGTTTGTTAGCGGCGGCTGCGTGGCTTGTTGCTTGGGACGAGGCCGTGGGGAACTTACGCGGCCTTGTGCTCGAGGTGAGAGCCCGCCAGCTAGCCCGCCTCGGCGGCGCTCTCCCTCAGCATGGATGGCTCAGATTAATCACTAATGCGGGTTTGTGATTTAGATCATATTTCCCTTGCCCGACGGCCCGGTATGATCGGTTCACCGGGGCTGGCTTCATATTTCACTTAGATCTTTTCCACCCGGATTTTTGACCGCGCGGGGCCGCAGCAGGATCTCCCTGCTGTGGCCTTCGCTCGCCGGGGCGCGCCGATGGAATTCCCAAAGATCGATCGCGACACGCTCCGCCTGATCAAAGCGTTCAAAGAGATCAAGAGTCGGGGCACGCGCCGCGCAATTCTCCTGCTTCTTGAGCAGCTAGCCCACAAGGACGGCGGAGCCTCAAACGCCAACCGGAAGGGCCATTAGGCCGTTAGAGGCAGCCTGTGACTCGAAGCCGTCCATCTTCAAATGTGAACTCCGTAAAACTACAGTCTACGAACTGTCATTGCTGCGGTGCACCAACTATGCTTGCTTTTTAGGCACCCTCACCTTCATAAGACACCGTGATCAATTGGATCGGAGATCTCCTCCGGGACTGATCGACCAAGGACCATTTAACATGACCGATTTTTCCAACATTCAGCAGCATCTTACCGCTATTACAACCGCCCAGACCGATTTCGCGAAATCGTCGTTCGAGGCCAGCAAGGCCTATTTCGAGAAGCTTGCAGCCGTGAAGTCCCCCGACAAGTTCACCGAATTGACAACCGAATACGCCAAGTCTGCACAAGAGACGTTCTTCGCTGAAGCGACCAAGATCGGCGAGCTTTACAGGACTTTTGCGCAGGAAGCCTTCAAGCCGATCACCTCAAGCTTTCTGCCCAAGTGACCGCATCGCTCGGCCACTCCGACGCATTGAAGAAGCAGCGATAAGCTGCATCAGGCCCCGGCGGCCAACGACAGTGCTTGGATTACTAACGCAAGTAAGGATTTCGCGCCGTAGCACTTCGATTGTGACACGCTTTGTCCGCGAAATCTGTGCGCTGCAAGATGCGCGAAGGCCGTCAGCTCGAAACCATATGGCAGGTCCCACGAAGCGATCCTGAAACAGAACGGCACTAGCCTTCATCAGGTGGATAGGGGACCTCACGTCATGTGGACGATCATCAACGCACTCTATGAAGAGTACTGCCAGGCTCGCCTCGACGAGATGCTGCGGATCGATGCTGTAAAATAGGCGCTGACTCCGCGCCGTGATGGGCCGAGCGCGAGTTTGGTTCAGCCGCGACAGAACAAATTGGAGGGCAACATGGCGGCATTGACTACCCGTATTTTTCCCAAGGCGTCGGTCGAGACGATTGCTGACTTCGAGGCGTTCTTATCGGTATCTCTATTCTGTTTTGGCGGCTTGCTCGTGTCTGTGAGCATTATTGTTGCCGACAAGTACATGCCGGGCGAGTGGTTCTGACCGAATCGTCCTGACGAAGGCGAACCCCGATGGTGCGTACGATCGTACTTGCCGCATTCTTATTGATGTCGGCTTGCTATGTTGCCGCCGCTCAGCAGACTACGGCCGACCAGTATGCCGACCTGCAGAAGGATTTCGCCGAGGCATACAATCGCAAAGACGTCGATGCCATGGCTGCAGCTTTTAGACGCTATTCGGGTGACGCCAAGCGGTATCTTCGTAGGCCGAGAAGCGATTCGCCCTAACCTGCAGGATGTCGTCAACTTGGACCTGCACGACTACTCGGTCGAGCGCAACGCGGCGCGGTCTTTCGGCAACTTCGTGTTCAATGCTGGCGAGTGGCAGGCCAAGCTCGGCGACCAACCTCTACACGGCTACTATACCGCAATCGTGGTCCGAGACGGTAGCGTGGCGAAGATCATGGAAGAGACCGTGACCATTGCTGCTCCTGGGCAGTGATGAAGCCTTATCATGAGGCGGAGATCGGCATGCTGCGCTGGTTGGCATTGTTCTTCTAGCTGTGCAAACTTGCGGCTCAGTTCACGCCGAACGCCGGATCGCGCTCCTGATAGGCAACTCCGCCATAAGAGCGTTCCTCCGCTCGCGGACCCGGTGAACGACGGCACTTTTGTCGGATGCCGCAGTCATCCCACCGCGGCGGCGGGGGTCTCACAATTGCGCCTGGTGGGGTTGGCATGAGCACGCAGATGATGCTCGGGCGCCAATGATCCTGGTCCCTAGCAGCGATTTGTCGTCATCGTCACGATGAACACTGGTCCCGTCTCACTGACGACGCGAAGTGTTCAACTTTCACCGGTCGTAGCCCATGCTCAACGTCACGGGCAAGCCGAAGGGCCGCTCCCAGGCAGCCTCGTCGTCTTGAGGACTTCGCCCGTATGGTTAGTATGGGGGCGACTTCCTTCAAAGTGAAACTAGTACCTGCGCATTCCATGCAATGCCGAAAGGTTATCGGAATGTTCTGGGACCAGCTGCTAGCAGCCCAATCGTCTCTGCGCCGCTGACATGCTCTCACGCCGCCCCCTGGTCGCGGCGCCCAATACGTACGCAAGATAGTCATCGGCGGCGAGACCGCGTCCGACGGCCGGCAGGTAATCTGGGATGGCATTTCGATCGGCAACGCGATACAGACGAGTGCTTCGATATTGTCTGCGTTCATCGATGTGATATTTTTAGGAGTTCGATCCTTTTGGGGATCGTATGCTGCGTCGCGTTCGCCAGTTTTGTGGGTCCGCTATGGGCGAAATTCGCAACTTCCGATCCGGGAACAACGGTGACCCCCCTTCACACGGCGTGGGGCCTCGCCGTCTGGCAGCGATCATTGTCGGTGACATCGCTTCCTACAGCCGCCTCATGCAGGCTGACGAAGAGGGCACGCACGTCCGCGTCAAGCGGATCGAGCGGGATCTCATCCAGCCCAGCATCGTTGAGCACCATGGGAGCCTGGTGAAGACGACGGGCGATGGCTTCATCGCGATTTTCGACAGTCCGGTCGAGGCCGTGCGATGCAGCATCGTCATCCAGCAGAACCTGATCGGGCGCAACGCCTCGCTTCCGAAGGATACGCGGATCGAGTACCGGATTGGCGTCAATCTGGGCGACGTCATCGTTGAGTCGGACGATATCTACGGGGACGGCGTCAACATCGCCTCACGCATCGAGGGCATCGCAGAGCCTGGTCAGGTCTACATCTCGGGCGCGATCTACGAGCAAATCAAGCACAAGGTGGTGTGCGGCTACGAGTCACTCGGGGACCGGAAGGTCAAGAACATCACCGATCCCGTGCGCGTCTATCGCGTGCTGCCGGATGCAGATGCAGTCGGCAAGACCAAGGGCCGGCGCGAGAATATCTTGATCTTCCTCCTGAGCCTCACGCTGCTGGTCATTGCCACCGGCGTGCTGTGGTACCTGCTGACGCAGGCGCCGGGCAAGGTGAGCGAGCATGCCGCCCTGCCCGCCGCTCCTCCTAACGCTTCTCCTGCCGCATCGCCAAGCCCGCAGCAGCCGCCGCGCGAGGGCGTCGCGCAAAGGCCGCAGCCGTCTCCCTCCTCGGCTTCGTCGCCTCCCTCGCCCGCTCCGCTGCCAAGTCCATCGACAGTTCCCGTCCGCGAACCCGAGATGGTCGCCATTCGCGGCGGCAGCTTTGCAATGGGAAGCAACGACGACCCGACCGAGCGTCCTGTCCATCAGGTGACTGTCAAGCCGTTCTCGATCAGCAAATATCCGGTGACCGTGCAGGAATGGAACGAGTGCGCCGCTGCAAAGGCGTGCGGCTTCACGGCGATCGGCAAGGACGATGCGCCGGTCAGCAATGTGAGCTGGACCGACGCGCAGCAATATGCGGCCTATCTCGCTCAGGCGGCGAAGAAGACTTATCGGCTTCCGAGCGAAGCCGAATGGGAATATGCCGCGCGGGGCGGAACGCAGACCAAATATTGGTGGGGCGACAAGCTCCAGCCGGGCATGGCCGGTTGCAAGGATTGCGGTGATCTCGCGGTCGAGCAGCCGGCGAAGGTCGGCAGCTTCAGGGCGAATCCGTTCGGGCTCCACGACATGGGCGGCGGTGTCGATCAGTGGGTCGAGGACTGCTGGCACAGGACCTATCAGGGCGCGCCCGGCGACGGATCGGCATGGAGCAGCGGGGAGTGCAGCGCTCATGTCCTGCGCTCGGGCTCCTGGAAGAACGATTCACGATATGTGCGGCCATCCAACCGCGATGGCTACGACACCAACGTTCGTTATCCCACGCACGGCTTCCGCGTGGCGCTCAGTCCTTAAGTGGAGGAGTTGGCTTGATGCAGATCCTTCGTTGCGTCGCGCTGACGGCGGCGCTCGCATTGTTTCCGGGTGCAGCCTTTCCGCAAGGCAAGGCAGCTCCCAAGGACGCAAAGCTCTATTTCATCACCCCGCATGACGGGCAGAAGATCCGCGGCGGGTTCTGGGTCCGGTTCGGCTTGCGCAACATGGGAGTGACCCATGCCGGCGACGAGTACCAGAACGCCGGTCACCATCATCTGCTGATCGACGTCAACGACCCCATCGATCCCAAGGAGCCGATCCTGCAGGACAAGTCGCATCTGCATTTCGGGGCGGGACAAACCGAAACGCTGCTCGAACTTCCGCCCGGGACGCACACGCTTCAGCTCGTGCTAGGCGATGCCAAGCATTATCCGTTCGAGCCGCCCATTGTTTCGGAGAAGATCACGATACGGGTCAGGCAGCCCGTGACGGCGAAGTAAATCGCAAGCAGGGTCTAAGGTGTCATTCCACCATTGCCGTCACTGGCCGCCGCTGCTGCGATGCGTATATTTTTAAGGAGATCAGCTTCGAGCGACAGGACTGGCAATGAACCTGCACCCTTGGTGCTTTTCGGCCTGGCAGTCACCCCGATCATTGCGATTTGGCGTGGTTCGCTTTTGAGAGCTTTGAACCTTTTTCGCGATGCGAGCGTCTTATAATTGAAGCTTCCCTAAGCTTCACCCCCACCAGAAAGCCCCGCTTCCCCCGGCGGGGTTTTCGCTTTTGCGCGCTGCATCAACGCACCAAGCTTTCCAAGCGGCACCGCGAGCAAGCTTGGTTCGTTCTACGGCTTACTAGCCGCACCAACACCACTCCTGTTCTTGAAACGTCTTACCCAAATAACGGTCTGTCGCATACGTCATTGTCATCGGCGGTGTACTCATCGTGAAAAGAGCGCTCTTGGCCAAGCGTCGCAGAAGCTGATCGACCTGGAGCTTCCACGCTTTCCAGCGGACTTATCGATTTAGATCCGAGACGCTCGCTGAAACCAGGCTTGGGCCGCCACTAATGACAATCGGCCAAGCGCCAATCTCTAGGTGCAAACCAACTCGTATATTCATTTGCCGATGTGAGCGAGTTCACACGCGCTCCGCGCGTCCGGGCGTATTCAACTTTAGGGGACAAGGGATGGATGAAACGACCACGTCGACAGCACCGTCGGAGGTATCATGCTTCACTATTCATCCGAGTCAGCAGAGCTTCTCAGAGAACACTATCACCCGCACTCGACCACAAAACCGGAGCACGTCAGGGTCACTCCGTCACCGGTTTTGGACAAACATGCCTATGCTAGGGCGTTGGCCGAAGGCTTGCGAGCCTCTACGAAGTTTGGACGCGTGGATGTGCTTGGACCGCGAGCGCTCCGGGAGCCCGTCAGCGGCGTCTATTCGTTGGCGCAATGGCAATCGGGATTCAAGCTCCAGAATGACCGCGGTACATGCTGGGCTTTTGCGGGTGCCGCGGCTTTGGAGGCGGCATATCGACGCAAGTATGGTCTGCTCATCGATGTATCCGAAGAATACATCTTTCATATGGGCAAAGCGTTTGCTTTGAATCGAGACAGCGCGGGGGCGGCAGCGCGTCCGGTAGAGAACAATTCCTCGCTGACCGGTTTCCAAGGCAGTGGAGATATTGCGGAGAAAATTTCGGAGAATGCCTCGCCTCCAGAGGATGCGGCTCCATACTTACAAAATCAGCAGACGTTGTTGGACATCTTACCCGTGTTGGGATTTGCAGGCGAGGAAGCAGTGGCGAGCCAAGAGGACTACGACGCCGTTGAATTTTGCGAACAACACATTCCGCTCCTGGCGCGGGTGAACGCTCGCTACAGAGCGGCGGGTTGGGGGTCTCTTGGCAACAACCCGAGCATCATCGCGCTGGAGAATACCATCCTCGCGGACCGCGAAGTAATCTGCGATGTCTTCCACAAGACTCCGAACATCGGAGGTCACGTGCTTTTGCTGATCGGCTTCGATCGCAATCGACAGGTGTTCTTCGCTAAGAACCACTGGGGCGAAGGCAAATTCATCGAGATCGCCTACAACAACGATCCGAACTGGCAGATTAATTCGGGCTGGTACATCACGGACGTCGTCGATCCAACGTTTGTGCAGAGCGAGGCTTGTTGGCTTGGCAACTGGCATGCAAACGTGGGGAACTCCTCGTTTCGGCTTATCCTGCGGAGGTCTGAGGATTTTGCCAATCCGGGGACGCCGACGAAGCTTGGGACGGCGTACTTTAGCGATGGGCCTCACGACGTGAACGGACTATTTCTAAACGGGGGCGCTCATCTGCGTATGTTTATTGCGCCGACAACCGCCCCAGTTTCCATTGGAACACTGAGCGGCTGGCAGATCGACGCCGACCTAAACTTTTCCGACATCTACAACGCG
Source organism: Bradyrhizobium sp. Kon69 (assembly GCF_055807515.1). Lineage (NCBI taxonomy): Bacteria > Pseudomonadati > Pseudomonadota > Alphaproteobacteria > Hyphomicrobiales > Nitrobacteraceae > Bradyrhizobium > Bradyrhizobium sp. Kon69. The sequence goes on from NZ_JBVVOS010000037.1 coordinate 9,434, forward strand.
GCTGGGCAGGCCGGACAAGAGTCTGCCGCACTCTCCCGCTTCAACACACGCTTCGCAGCTCTGTTCGACAAGGGTGACGGATCGGCATGGCAAGCACGGCACGGGATCACCCCAGAGGCCTATCAATCGATTTTTGATTTGCTGGTCAGAGAAGGATACCGGCTGACCAATGTATGCGGATACAGCGAGGGGACGGGCTCCCGGCTCAATGCTGTCTGGCAACTGCGCGATGGCCCCGCATGGCAGGCGCGCCACGGCCTGACTAACGACCAGTACCAATCGACATTCGATGATCTCGTGGCAAAAGGCTACCAACTCGTTTGCGTCAGCGGTTACGCCGAGAACGGACAGGCCCGGTACGCCGCGATCTGGGAACAGCGGACATCTTCTGATTGGGAAGCGCGGCACGGGATGTCGCGGAGCCAATACCAGCAGACCTTCGACCAGATGGCCGCCGACGGCTTCGCGCCCGTGCAAGTTTGCGGTTTCCGGGTCAATGTTGATGTACGTTTCGCAGCGATCTGGGAACGGCGCCCTGGCCTGGAATGGGTTGGTCGGCACGGGTTGACGGCGAGTGAATACCAAAAGACTTTTGATGACCAGAACGCCGCAGGTTTCCGTCTGGTTTCTGTGAGCGGGTATAGTGACACAGGGATCGCTCGCTACGCTGCAATTTGGCACAAGGACCAGCCGGGCGAATGGCAAGCACGGCACGGTCTCGATGGCGTGGCATATCAACAAGCCTTCGACGATCTGTCCCGGCGAGGATTCCGTCCCGTCCAGGTGTGTGGATACGGTGATGGATTTTATCCGGCCTAGACCCGGCGCTGCCGCCGCTCAGCAGCCGACAAGCTCTCGAACTGCGCGGCTAATTGTACCGATCACGCCGGCGAGGCGTAACGCCTCGCCCGCGTGATGATCATGTTACCTTTGCGGCCTGTAAGTGCTCCGGTCTTGACGGCTTGGCAGAAGTCTCGGCTCGGGATGGGTGAAGCAAGCTTTTCCGTATCCGTCTTTGACGTCGATAATTCTGTTCTGACTGAGTAAGTGTCCTCAGCGCACGGGTTGCAGCGAGACTCGCGGTGGTTGCAGAGTTTCAGAAATGGATGCCGACTTACTGCAGCTTCGCCGCGCAAGGGCCAGTAGACTAAAAATAAGCGGCCCGGCTCCGAAGGGTGATGAGCTCCGTCCGAGCCGGAATCTCAGCCAATCTTCATCATAATTTCAGGACAGTGACGCCCGGCCATGGTCTACTGGCAGCGGCTTAGTCGCGAACGCGGTGCCATCCAAGTCCTGGCAACATCGTGTTTGAAGACACTTTTCGAAATTCTCCTTCGAGGCCGACCGGGAGAAGCTAGTGGGGTTGCGAGACCTTCGAAATGTCGTCCGCGTCGCGATGCTTCTTGCCGGAGCCACCTGGGCGACTGTATCCACCTGTCGTGGAGACGACACCTGGCCAGTGCGCAATGTGAAGATCATTGTCCCATTTGCCGCAGGCTCCGCCAACGATGCAAGCGCGCGTTTCTATGCCGACGGTTTGACCAGGCGTTGGGGCAAGCCGGTCATCGTCGAGAACCGGCCCGGCGCCGATGCCGTCGTCGGAGGCGGCGCGTTTGCAAACGCCAGGGACGATCACACCCTTCTCTACGGGACCGCCTCGATGGTCACCGTGAGCCCGCTATTGCAGGACTCGCTTCCCTACGATCCGTCCCGGGACTTGGTACCGATCGCCTCGACAGCTAGTTCGATCCTGGTCATCGCGGTCCACGACGGCCTCCCAGTGCGCTCGCTACAGGAGCTGGCGGAACTGGCCCGAGCGAAGCCCGGTGAATTGTCGTGGAGTTCGGGTCCAAGCCTGCCACACTTCGTGTTCGAAGCAATGCTGGCGCGGCACGGGCTTAAGCAGATCTACATCCCCTATCGGGATGCCTCGGCCCAGCAGGCGGATTTTGGCGAGGGACGCGTGCATATTCTTTCCCACGCCCTGCTGTCGGTGAGAGCTCCTGTCCTTGCGGGCAAGGCGCGGATACTGGCCGTCACAAGTCCCGAACGCCAATCAAGCTTGCCCGACGTGCCGACCGTCGCTGAATCCGGCTTTCCTGAAATGGAAATCGAGGGTCTTGCAGGTCTGTTCGGCTGGCGCGACATGCCGCTGGGGTTGCGCGACCGGATTTCCGCGGACGTGCAGGCGGTGGCCGCCGATCCCTTGGTCCGCTCTCGAATTGAGGCGAGTGGCGCGCAAGTCCTCGGCGGCACACCCACTGAGTTTTCCGCGGCCATTGAACGGCAGCGAACGCGCATCGAGCAGATCAACCGCATCGTCGATTTGAAAAACGTCGCAAGGTAGTGCGGCGCGAGAACAGGGAGGTTGAAATGAAGCTGCGGGCCGCCATTGTCGGCGGAGGAATAGGCGGTCTTTCCGCGGCATGCGCCCTGCGTCGAAGGGGCATCGACGTCATGGTTTTCGAGCAATCCGATGCGCTCGGCGAGATCGGTGCCGGCCTGTCGATCTTTCCGAACGCGCTGCGGCAACTCGAGCGAATGGGGCTGGGACCTGCTCTGGCCAACGTCGGTGCCACGATCGGCGATGCATCACAATACTGCCGCTCCGACGGCACGAGGGTCGGCTCTGTCGTCACGACCGACTCCAGCGGCTGGAATGGGATGTATGGCATGCACAGAGCCGATCTGCTGAATGTGCTCGCGGCAAGCATTCCCAGAGAATCCATTCGAGCCGGCTATCGCTGCATCGAATTCGAGCAGAGCGCGGTCGCGGCGCGATTGAAATTCGCGAATGGGGAAACCTTCGAAGCCGATGTCGTGATCGCTGCCGACGGCATACACTCTGCCTTACAGAAGTATGTGGTCGAGCCGACGCTACCCGAATATTCCGGGGTCCGCTCCTATCGCGGCTTGATTGCCAGCGACAAACTTCCGGGATGGCGAGAGGCAGCTCATCAGGTTTGGATGGGGGACGGGAAGCACTTCATTGTATTTCCGGTGCGCGCCGGCCGGCTGCTGAACTATGTCGGGTTCGTCCCAACCTCCGACGCCAAGGCCGAATCCTGGTCCGCCATCGGAGACCGCGACGAGCTTGCGTCGTCCTTCATCGGATGGGATGCACCTGTCGTGAGACTGCTCGCAGCGGTGGAGAGCTGCTTTTGGTGGGGCTTGTATGACCGCAAGCCCCTGCAATCGTGGACGAACGGGCGGCTCGCGCTGTTGGGTGACGCTGCCCACGCCATGCTTCCGCATCTGGGGCAGGGCGGCAACCAGGCAATCGAAGACGGCATCGCTCTCGCTGTCCTTCTCGAGGGACGAGATCCGGCCGAGGTGCCGGCCATCTTACCGCAGTACGAAACAATGCGCCGCGTCCGGACTGACGTCATTCAGGCGGAGGCACGGAAAAACGGACTGCGTTTTGATTCGAAATATGAAGACCTCGAACAACGCGATCGAGAAGTCGCAAACTCCGCCGCATTCCGCAGATGGCTGTTCGATTATGATGTTCAGAGCGCTGCCATTAGCCAGCGCGCGCACAGTAAAGATTTGCCAGCTCATCGCTGATTGCTGCGATGCGACCAGTCTCTTGGCGACTTTGAGCGCCGTTTCCGCGCCATGCCGCTGCCCGACCAGCGCCAAACCCAAATCCATTCCCGCAGTCACACCCGGCGCGGTGATCAGCCGCCCATCGCGCACATAGATCAAATCAGGCTTTTGGCAACTACCTTATCAGTCGGCCAACTGACTCCATTTGCGACCAAACATTACAAGTCACCGGAATAAGTGGCGAGAGAGGAATCGACCCGGTCTTGGCATTGCACTGCAGTACGCCTTCTGAAGGTCTGCAACAGGTAAACGGTCGTCTGGTTGTCGCAAATCGATGTACCTAGAGCGCCGAGGCCTTGAACCGGCGGATTTTTGCTTCGGCGCCAGCGTATTCGCGGGTTTTTGGGGCCTGCTAGGTTCTGTCAGCCCGGCTTCGGTCATACGATACTCGACACCTTCGCCCGTTGAGCGTTGCTCCATCCATCCGTTTCGCAAAAAGAGCGAGCGTTGTTCCGGGTTGATCGGGAAGCTTCGAAAACACATCCAATCGCGGTCACGAAGAGGATCGAGCTTTTGCCGGTGATACTGATTAAAGATCGGCCTGCGCTTTTCCTGCTGACCGATGTCTTGACGTGTCGTTTCAAGCGGGCGTTCTGTCTGCTCCGCAGGGTTTACATCGCCAGATAGCGCCTTCGAATATCGTCATTTCCTGAAAGGCCTGTCGTGCTTTCACGATGTACGACTTTGCCCTTATCGATGACGAGCGCCTCCTGTGCAATCCGCAGGCAGAAATGCATGTTCTGTTCAGCCAGCAAAATCGTGGCGCCGCCCGCGCCCAATTCTCGCAAGACCCTGCTGATGTCGGCCACAATGATCGGCGCCAGCCCTTCGCTAGGCTCGTCAAGCAGCAGGACCAGCGGGTTTCCCATCAGCGCACGGGCGATCACCAGCAGCTGTTGCTCGCCACCGGAAAGGCGGCCTGCCTGGCGGGATCGAAGCCTTGTAAGAAGCGGGAACGTTTCCCAGATCCGCGGCAGCGTCCAGTCACGCCGGCCGCCAGGGCCGCTCTTAGCCGCGATCTGGAGGTTGTCCTCCACACTGTGCTCGGGGAATACTTGCCGGTCTTCCGGCACATAAGCCATTCCCAGCTGCGCGCGCGCGTGAGGCGGTGCGTGCGTGATGTCGCGGCCAGCGAAGAAGATGCGTCCGCTGCGCACCGGGACAATGCCAGCGAGCGCCTTCATTGTCGTGCTCTTGCCCGCGCCATTTCGGCCGAGCAGCGCTAGTGTACGCTTTTCCTGGAGCGCAGCATCGACGCCGAATAGGATCTGGCTCGCGCCGTAGAACACGCTTACGCCCTCCGCACGCAAGAGCTCGGTCAAGTCGCGTTCTCCTCTGCCCCAAGATAGGCGTCGATGACAGCCTGGTTGTTGCGGATCTGGTCTGGGGTGCCCTCGGCCAGCACCTTGCCGTAGCAGAGCACGCGAATGCTGCTGGCAACCTTGAAGACGATATCCATGTCGTGCTCGATGAAAATAAGTGTCAGCTTTCGGCGTTCCCAAAGTGCGCGAACGCGGTCAATCATGCGCCAGCGTTCGTCCGGGCCCATGCCAGCCGTAGGTTCATCGAGCAACAGCACTTTGGGCTCCAACGCGAGCGCAATAGCGATATCAAGCAGCTTCTGATCGCCATGCGAGAGGATGTTCGCCTCGACATCGGCAACATCGGTCAACCCGACGAACTCCATCACATCGTCCGCACGCTCGCGCATGCCGGAGGACGGAAAGCGATGAGACAGGCTGGCCCAGCGGCCGGCGTGGGCCGTGACCGCAGCCATCAAGTTCGCGCGCACAGTCATGGTCGGAAAACAACTCGCGACCTGGAAGGCACGCCCAATGCCCCGCCGCATGCGTTCCGTCTTGGAGAGCTGGAGAATGTCCTCACGGTCAAGCAGCACCTCGCCAGAATCGGCCATGAACGCGCCGCTGATCAGGTTGAAGAAGGTGGTCTTGCCGGCCCCGTTTGGTCCGATAACAGCTGATAAGCTGCCGGAGGGAAAGGCAAGCGACACGTCGTCGATCGCGCGTACGCCGCCGAATGACTTGGTGAGATGATTGATCTCAACATTCATCGCGCGCGCTTGCTCCAGACGAGGTGGATGAAATCGAGTACGCCTCGGCGCAGGCCAAGCGCGAATGCGAGGATCACGATGCCCAGAACAAGTCCGTGATACTCCGTGAACCGCTGCACTAGATCGTTCAGCGCGAGCAGGATCATCGCGCCCAGCACGGGCCCAAGAAAGCTGTTGATGCCTCCCAGCATGACCGCAAAAATGGCCTGGCCCGAGTTGGGCCAATCGGCCAGCTCGGGATAGGCGCCTGATACGAACAGGGCCGCCAGCACGCCTCCCATCCCGGCGAAGCCGCCCGCGATCGTGAAGGCTAGCAGCCGGGCGCGCCACAGGACGATGCCGACAAAGCTGGCGCGTTCCGCATTGTCGCGGATCATGCGCAACGTATTCCCAAACGGACTCATCGAGACATGGCGGAGCGCCAACAATCCGAGCACGGCTACGATGGCGCAGAACTGGTATAGATGAAGCTGCGAGCCCAGGTCGAAACCAAAGATGTGGCGGCGAGGAATACCACCGCGCAACCCCTGATCACCTCCGGTCAGGCTCTGCCATGAGACAATAACGCTGAAGAAGAGCATCTGCACCGCGAGGGTGATGAAAGCGAAATAGTCCGTGCTTAGTCGGACGCAGATTGCGCCAACCACGAGAGCGGCGATGGTCGTCAGAGCCACCGCGAATAGCGCCGCGACGGGCAGAGACAATTCCGTCAACTGCATCGTGAGGCCAAATGCATAGGCGCCGAAGCCATAGAACATCCCGTGGCCGAATGAGACCATTCCTGTGGTGCCGACCAGCAGATTCAGCGACGTCGCGAACAGCGCCATCGCGCTGAGACGGATAATGAAGTCCTCGAAGGCCGGGCTACGGTGCAAGATTGGGATCGCGAGCAGCAAGATAAGCACGATCGCGGCGAACAGGGCATCGCGCGAGGCGGGATTGCGCTTCATAGGGGGCGGCCGAACAGTCCCTGCGGGCGCAGGACCAAGATACCAATCATGACGATGTAGATAAGCCCATCTGTGAAGCCGGGGAAGCCGATCGTGCCGAAGCCTCGAACGAGCCCGATGACGAGCGCCGCTACCATCGCGCCTGCGATCGAGCCCATACCGCCGATCACAGTGACGATGAATCCCTCGATCAGGATCGAGAAGCCCATGCCGGGCGAAAGCGAGCGAACGGGACCCGCGAGCGCGCCTGCGAGGCCAGCGAGCCCGCCGCCGATCGCAAAGACGATCGCGAATAGCACCGTCGTATTGACCCCCAGCGCCGAGACCATCTGCGGATTGACCGCCGCGGCCCGAACTGTCTTGCCGAGGCGCGTTCTGGACAGCCCGAGGCTGAGCACGATGGCGATCAGCGCAGCTATTCCGATCAGCACGGCGTAAAACGGGGGCACGACGCCGCCTGCAATGAACAGCGGCGGGACCTGAAAGGCTGCCGGCATTCCCATGGCGCGGAACTCGGGCCCCCAGACAATCTTGACGATGTCGTCGAAGATCAGCACCACCGCGTAGCACACCAGAAGCTGCATAAGCACGTTGCTGCCGTAGACCCTGCTCATCAGCACGCGTTCGAAGAGCACGCCGAACAAGGCCATGGCCACCGCACCCGCCAACACGGCGAGCGCGTAACTATCCGTCGCGGCATATGCACTGTAAGCTACATAGCCGCCCAGCATGTAGAAGGTGCCGTGGGCGAAGTTGACGATCTTGAGAACGCCGAAGATCAGCGTCAAGCCGGCAGCCACCAGGAACAACAGCATGCCCACGATCAGGCCGCTGGTGGCCTGCGTCACCACACAGGCGGGGGTCGTGAAACATGCGCCGAGCGCGTTGAAGTCCATCGATCGTCAGCTATAATTCTGCTGCTTCTTCCACTCCGTCTCAAGTTCGATGATCTTGCCCCAATCGGCGGGTTTGATGTCGGTGATGAACGGATCCTTCGGAATGGTCTGTCCCCACCCGATCGCATAGCCGATCGTGGTGTGATCGTCCCGCATGGTGATGGTGCCGTCGGCGCCAAAGGGCGAATTGATCTTCAGTCCCGTCAGGGCAGCCGCTATCGCCTTGCCGTCCAGAGAATTGGCCTTCTTGATGGCCGCCTCATAGAAGTGCATGGCGACCGAATTCTGCCAGGACCAATTAGTCGGCCGTTCGTTCCACCTTTTGAAGTACGCCTGACCCCATTCCTTGTTCGCCGGCGTATCCGGGAATGTCTCAAGATAACGCGTGGCCGACTGGATGCCCGCGGGCAGGTTTTTGATCGCAGCCAGCACTGGATAGTCGACGTTCGGAGTTGCGACGGTCATCTGCCCGAACAGAGCATAGACATTCCCCTGGTTCACGAACGCCGAGAGATCGCCGGCATACAGCAGTGTGAACAGCGCCTGCGGCTTGGCCTGGATAAGCTTGGTAATCACTTCGGTGAAGTCCGGCTGGCCGAGTTTGGGCCAGGCCTCGGTTACGACCTCGACATCCGGTTTGAACTTCTTGAAGAACTGCAGATACTGCGCCGTCGTGTCGCGCCCATAGGCGTAGTCCGGTGAGCAAGTCGCCCATTTGTTGATTTTCTTGGCATTGGCGAAGTCGGCGAGGTAGAGGCTGCCGGCGACAGCATCGTGCACGCCCTGACGCGCCACGCGAAATGCGGTGGGCACCCGGATCTTCGGATCTGCGGTGAGCGATGACGTCTCGCTGTTGGTGTGAATGCAGGCCACATTGAGGTCGCGCATAACCTCCTGCACCGCGAATGAGGCGGACGACGCTTCCGCATCGACCAGCAGCTCGCAGCCTGCAGTGTTCACCAGTTCACGTGCGACGCGCGCGGCTTCCTGCGGCTGGCCTTTGGAATCCCGGAATACGAACTCGATTTGCCGGCCCAGGAAGCCGCCAGCGGCATTGATGCGATCTTGCTCGATTAGGAGCGAGTTGCGCGAAGAGGTGCCGAGCAGCGCGATGGGTCCCGATAGGATGCTTTGCATGCCTATGCGGAGAGCATTTGCCTGTGCCCTGGCTACCCATGGGGCGGCCACCAAAGCAGCCGTGCCACCGGCCAAAAACGTGCGACGCGTGACGGGTCCGCTCATCGAACTGCACCTCCCTGTGATCCGGCTGTTGAACCAACCAGTCGTGTTGTGCCCCGACTGTAGATCGGCGAGGCCATGCTGATCAAGCGACATAAAGGTGGAGCGAGGCCGGAGCCTCGGTATGGGCATTGTACCTTCCGGTAGAGTTGGGCGCCGCCTTGCTGCTCAATATACGTCACGGGATCGTCCCGCGATGCGCTGGTGCCGCGCTATCCACCCTGCCCATTCCGCTCATCGCAAGGACTTTCGCGAAGCGGATCCGGTTCGGGAATGAACGACGACATAGCGATCGCAAGATGAGCGCACGGCGCCTGTCGCCCGAGGTGTTTAGCGCGAAGGAAGGACGTCTACTCGCGGTCCCACACGTCGAGCTCATCCAGCGCGGGTCATTTCCCTTCCAACCTAACTGCGGACAGATGGCGACCCGGGAGAACTCAGACGCAAATGATATGTGACGCAGCTCCGCTCACCAGGAGCGATCTACGGCAGTACGCGGGTCATTTCGAGCCGACGAGCGAGATATACGGACGGTTCGCTCGCACAAGGCGGACGCCCCTTGCCAGCCTTCGGGAACGAGCGCATCCTACTATGTTACTTCATAATAACAAAAGGAGGAAACATGACATACGACTTTTCGCGACGCTCCTTGCTTGCTCTCGGCGCAGGATTGGGCGCATCGACCGTGCTGGGCAGTAACGCTTTTGCGCGAGCACCCAAGCTTGGGACGCAGCCAGCTTATTTCTATCGCTTCGGTCTTGGAGACGCCGAAGTGACGGTCGTTTCTGACGGTCCGCTGCCACTCGGTCCTCCGAAAGGGACCTTCATCGGCGTGCCTGATGAAGAAGTGAAGAAGATGCTGAGCGACAATTTCCTCTCACCAGAAAATGTGGTGCTGGAGCAGAATTCGCCAATCGTGAATATGGGTGACAGGCTAGTTCTGTTCGACACAGGCATGGGAACGTCTAAGGCCTTCGGACCGACCACCGGCCGTCAGCAGAAGAGTATGGCAGAGGCTGGCATTAAACCAGCCGACATAGACGCCGTGGTCTTATCACACGCGCACATCGATCATATCGGCGGCATTGTGGACGCGGACGGCAAGCCATTATTCCCCAACGCACAGTACTACATAGCTCAGAGCGATTTCGATTTCTGGACCGATGAAGGCAAGCTTGGCAGTCCATTGAAGGACTTTGTCGTTCATGCACGCAAGAACTTACTGCCGGTACGAGATCGCCTTGTGTTCTTCAAGGACGGTCAGGAATTCCTTCCCGGCGTGCAGGCCATGGCAGCTCCTGGCCACACCGTAGGTCACACAATCTTCATGGTCTCGTCGGCAGGGAAATCGTTCGCCTTCCTCGGTGATCTTACTCACCATCCGATACTGCTGCTTGAAAAACCGCGGATGCAGTTCTCGTACGACACCGATCCGCAGCAGGCAGCTGAAAGCCGGGTCAAACTGCTGGATATGATTGCTGCAAATATGATTCCTGTGATGTCCTATCATTTTGCCTGGCCAGGTTACGGCCATATCGCCAAGACATCGGAGGGCTTCCACTATTACCCGGAAGCGATGAGCTTGAATCTCTGAACTCCGAGCGCAGACAAAAGAGACGACCTCCAAAGCAAACTCTAGCCCCGGACTTGACGGGGCATTTTTGCGCCTTGTCTCTGACGAGAACGGTGTCGGACTGCGATGTGGCCTTCGAGCCAGACTCGGACGTGTTAGTGAAAATCACGACGCCCGATAATGGTCCTCGCAGACAATGCTGGAGCTCAACCTGCGCAGGCTTGTGCTCCGCACATCGCGACTTAGAAGAACATCGGCTTTGGCGTCAACCTTGTCCACCGCATCACCCCAGGATTTTCCACCTGCAGCTGGCGACTTTCTGGGGCACGCTTCGGCCGTGAGGGGCGGTGGCCTCGGAAGGATAGGCGCTTCCAGCTCCGCTAGGCACGGTTCAGGTCAACGACCGGACCATCGCCGAGGAAGACGGGCCGAACTCGTTGCGAACGACTATGACAGAGCGAAACCTTCGTAGCCGCGGGTGACGACGTCCTGACAGATCTCGCGATAACGGACCAAGCCGCCCGCATAGGGCATGAACACCTGCGGCTTGCCTGGAATATTCGCCCCGAGGTACCAGGAATGCTTTGCCTGCGGCAGTAGTGTTCGGGCAGCAGCCTCGTTGACTTCGCTTACCCATTTCTCGACGGCGTCGGCTCGTGCCTCGATGCGCTCCAGCCCGTTGGACCGCATATGAGCGATGCAATCGGTGATCCAGTCGACATGTTGCTCTATGGCTACGGGCATGTTGCACAGAACCGATGGACTGCCGGGCCCCGTGATGGTGAAGAGGTTTGGAAAACCAGCGACCTGCAAACCTAGATAATTGCGTGGTCCTGCCTCCCAGACATCCTTGAGTGCGATCCCGCCCCGCCCGCGAATATCCATCTTGAGCAGCGGTCCCGTCAACGCATCGAACCCTGTCGCAAAAACTATGATGTCTAGGGGGTACTCGGCCTGATCCGTGCGAATTCCAATCTCGGAGATCTGCCGGATTGGCGCAGCTTTGACGTCCACGAGCGTGACATTCGGCCGATTGTAGGTCTCAAAATAGTCGGTATCGATCGGCGGGCGCTTGGCCGCATACGGATGATCAATGTCAGCGAGGACCGCCGCGGTCTTGGGATCCTTCACAATCGAACGGATCTTCCTTTTTATGAAGTCGGCAGCGGTGTCGTTTGCTTCCTTAGAAACGAGCATGTCCTCAAAGGATGCGCGGAACTGCAGCCCGCCACGCTCCCAGGCCTCGTCATAAATCCTCTCGCGCTCCTCGGGCGGCGTGTCGACCGCTTTGCGTTCCGCAACCCTGAAGCCCATGCCATTATAGGTTTGATGCGTAGTCGCGCGTATTTCGCTGGCGCTGTTTTTGACATATTGCTTGAAGTCCGCCGTCAATGGGACGTTGCGTGCTGGTACTGAATAGTTCGCGGTACGCTGAAATACGGTCAGATGCTTGGCTTGATCGGCGATCACCGGCGCCGCCTGGATGGCGGTCGATCCGGTGCCGATCATCCCCACTCGCTTGCCCGCAAACTCGACGCCTTCGTGCGGCCACTGCCCTGTATGGTACCACTCACCCTTGAAGGTCTTCAGTCCCAGAATGTCGGGCACGTTGGCAGTGGAGAGGCAGCCGACCGCGGTAATGAGAAACTTCGCAATGAAGGTCTCGCCCGTTTCTGCACGGATGTGCCAGCGATTCCTCGCTTCGTCGTAATGCGCCGACGCAACCCGGGTACCAAATTGAATGTCGCGTTTCAGGTCGAGCTTGTCGGCAACAAAATTCAGATAACGCAGAATTTCTGCTTGGCCCGGATAGCGTTCAGACCACTCCCATTGTCGCATCAAATCCAGGGAAAACGTATACCAATAGACATGGCTTTCAGAGTCGCACCGAGCTCCAGGGTAGCGATTCCAGAACCACGTGCCCCCAACACCCTGAGCCGCTTCTACGGCCTTGACTTTCAAGCCAAGGTTATCCCGAAGCCGAAACAGCTGGTAGAGGCCCGCAAAGCCCGCACCAACAACCAGCGCGTCTAGCTCAACCGGTTCATTGGACATTGCCGCACTCGCTCATTACGCCCACCCCACAAACATAAGGCTAGGTATACCGTCAGCGCCGTAAAGGTGAAAGTGCGCTGCGTCAAAGTGAATTGGGATTAATATAACCGTCCCGGTCAGTGCCCTCAAGCTCGCCTTCTCTGCTCAATGCAGCTCACTGCCGGGGGTCGCCTTCAAATCTGGAATGCACACCTTCAAAGACCGAGCCGGTCCAGAAGCAATCAACGTCGATTTGCGGGGACTCCATTTCTCGGACCTGCCGTTTCGACGTACCATGAGAAGAATTGCAACGGCCGCAAGATTCAATTTTCCGGTCGATGTCTAATTGGAGCGACCGCGACTTTGGCCGCAGACATGCGTTATCTTGTGGGCGCGGCAATCCGGCCTGCGCTCGCAAGTAAACGCGGCGTCTTCCAGGAAGTGGCGGGAGAGACTGTAAGGGTGCCGCTCGATTCAATCCAGCTCCGTGATGTGCTTCGGATCATCCACGACGAAGCCATTGAGGGGTTCGATTTCGGTGCGACGGCCCTTCTGCATGTCTTGGGACATCGAGGGGCTGCTCGGAGGAAGTGTATTTGGAATCCGAAAAGCGCTGCTGGTCGCGGACGTGCATCACGCTTCGTCGCCCTCGCCAGGCCCGCGATGGTCTCGGCCGGCAAATGCAGGACCTCCTCCAGCTGATAGCCCAGCGCCTGGCCCTCACGAATTGCCTCGCTCCCGAGGCGGGTCGAGAAGCGGCGGATCGAATCGCTCTGCAGCATGGCTCGCCCAGACAGGCCAGTGCAGGTAGAGCGTCCATTTCCCATGACGTTGGCCACGAGCTTGGACCAGCGCTCGCCCCCAAGATGTGGTCACCTTGGCGTTGTCGGCATAGGCGACCAGGCGGGATACTTCCTTTGCACGTGGCGTGATGCGGCCGTGCAGCTCGCCAGTGCGAACACCGTGTGCTTGGCGCCGTGCTTGCCAGTGCCGCGGTGGATGTGCCCTGGAGCAGGCAGATTGACGGTGATGCAACTGGGGATGCAGCCGAGCGTTTTGCCCCACCCGACAATGTGTGCGATGGTTTCGGTAAAACTTCGGCTCGACCCAGGTGGCCCTCGGCTTCTTTATGCGCTTCTTGATTTTTTGCTTCGGGGTTACGATCGTATCAAGCGCCTTGCGGATCTCGGGCGATTTCGTCCGGCTTCAGCCCAGACCTTGCCCATGTAGCGCAGCTCGTTCCCTTCCTGCTTGCCAAGGTAGAGCGCGGCGACGCCGGTGGGGTCCTTGACGAGCGCAACCACTGTGGACTTTTCGCGCTGCACCGTCTTGATCTTCTGCCACGCCTCGACGCGCTCCGACCAGTACGGCGCATCAACCCGCTTGGAGACGATGCCCTCGCAATTCTGCTTGCTGGCCGCCTCGAACAGCGCCTGCCCGTCGCCTTCATGGTGTTCACTGTATAAGATGGGGCGTCAAGCCCGTTCTCATCTATCAGCTGCTTCAGCCTGTCTTGTCGTGGTAAGATACCAATTCGGCACCGACGAGCTTTCGGACAGCCTTTCGAACATTGCGTCTGCTGCACCCTGCCTCGTCAGCAAGCTCATTGGCTGACCGCAAAGGTGCGAGGCCTTCCCCAATGCGAGCCGCGATGTTCTCAGCAGAGCTCAATCGGAGTATCCGCCAAGCAGCGGATTCGAAATGCTGCGTCATGTCGAAATCTTCTTCGCGGCAGTGCTTTCTTGACCTTAGATCAAGCGTCATGGACGTCGCCTTAACGCGGCGCATAGCCAATGGCGGGAATTGCCCTTCCCCTGCGCGCGCGGGGTTAGGATGGCATGCGACCCGCGATGCTGAAAAGCAGGCGCCCGAGCAAATAATGATGTGAACGAACGGTCGGACGATGACGATTACGGGAAGCTAAAAACGTAACGATGACAGTCAGATAGTCGTGGCCGGCAATTGATTGTGCAACGGCGAAGCTCGCCATGCCGGCCCTTCGCGAGCGCCCCCACACGGTGACGAAAAAATGACACTCAGAGATCAGTGAAAAGTGTGAATCGCTGTGCGCAGCCGACCTGGTGGGTTCTGAAGCCAGGGCCGGGACTGTTTGCTTTCGTCCGGCGGGATGGCGTGGGCGTTCCTTCGCTGACGTGATGGCTGTAGGGAGGCTGATCGATCGCTGCAGCTCACTCAGCAGCTTGAAGACCAGACTAGGTATCGCACTGCGATGGTGGCTGGCGAGCATGTCACTTGCTTGACACGTTCTGGAGCGCCAGTCTCTAATCTGCTTCAAGGTCCTGCGGTTGGACAGGCAATAACTTTCTGCCTCCAGCAAGAACAGGGTCGACGGCCCCACCCAGCGACTGCCAGGTCAGGGGTGCGGAATCCAAGATGGTTTCCTGGGAGGGAACAATGGACAGACGTCAGACGCTCAAGCTGATCGGTGGTACGGCCGCGTTGGCCGGTGCCGGTTTTCCGGGCTTTGCCTTTGCGCAAGCCCAAAAGGAAATGGTCACGGTCGTGAAGATCGCGGGAATTCCGTGGTTCAACGCACTTGAAAAGGGAATCCAGAAGGGTGCGAAGGATTTCAGCATTAATGCCACTATGGTTGGCCCGGCGAACGTCGATCCGGCACAGCAGGTAAAGCTCCTCGAGGATCTGATTGCCAAGAAGGTCAACGTGATCGGCTTGGTGCCGCTTGATGTAAAAGTCTGCGAGCCCGTGCTGAAGCGCGCCCAGGCCGCCGGAATCAAGGTCATCACGCATGAGGGTCCGGAACAGGAAGGCCGTGACTGGAATGTGGAATTGATCGACTCAGTTCGCTTCGGCGAGGTGCAGATGGAACGTCTCGCCAAGGACATGGGCGGCGAAGGTGATTATGTGGTCTATGTCGGGACTCTTACGACGCCACTTCACAACAAATGGGCCGATGCCGCGATTGCCTACCAGCAGAAGAATTTTCCAAAAATGAAGCTCGTCGCCGACCGCTTCCCTGGCGCCGACGAGATCGACACCAGCCAGCGCACGACGCTTGACGTGATCAAGGCCTATCCCAACCTGCGTGGTATTCTCGGCTTCGGTTCGAACGGACCAATCGGGGCCGGAAATGCTGTGCGTCAGCAACGTCTTGGCAAGAAGATCGCCGTTGTCGGCACCGTGCTGCCGAGCCAGGCGAAGTCGCTTATCGCGGATGATACGATCCGCGAAGGTTTTCTGTGGAATCCCACTGATGCGGGTTACGCGATGGTCGCGGTTGCCAAACTCGTGCTCGATGGCAAGCCGATCACGGATGGCGTCGATATACCCGGCCTTGGCAAGGCAGCCGTCGACGTTGCAGGAAAGCAGATCAAGGTGGACAAGATCATGCGCATCAACAAGGAAACCATCGACGGTCTGATCGCCGGCGGGCTCTAGGCCGGCACCGGTTTAGTCGCCTCATCGCGCTGCATTCCCGGCCCTTCCGGTCGGGAATGCGGTACCACTCGAGTGATCGCACGATCGAACGGTCCATTGCAGGCGAACCTTTGGCGACTTTCCTGGAGATGTCCGGCATATCCAAGCGCTTCGGCGGCGTGCACGCGCTCCGCGACGTCGATCTCACTCTGGAAGTCGGCGAGGTGCATTGCCTGGTCGGTGAAAACGGCTCCGGCAAGTCGACCCTGATCAAGATCATTTCGGGCGTAGAGGCAGCGGAGCCCGGCGGCCGGATCGTAATTTCCGGCAAGGAATTTCCCAAACTAAACCCGGTCTACTCCACGCATTGCGGCATTCAGGTCATCTACCAGGATCTTTCGCTATTCCCCAACCTCACCGTCGCCGAGAATATCGCGATGGCGCACCATCTTGGCGGCCTCCATTCGGTGAACTGGGCCTCAATACGCGCCACCGCTAAGGCCACAATGGCAAAGATCGGCGTTGAGTTCGACCCGGACGCGAAAGTGTCTGAGCTCAGCATTGCCGGACGCCAGTTGGTCGCGATCTGCCGCGCCTTGGCTGCGGATGCCAAACTCCTGATTATGGATGAGCCGACGGCATCGTTGACTCGCCACGAGGTGAACGCCCTGATCGCGCTTGTAAGCGAGCTGAAGCGTGCTGGCATCTGCGTCGTTTTCGTCAGTCACCGTCTCGACGAGGTGCTTGAAATCGCCGAACGCGTAACGGTACTGCGGGATGGCGCCAAAGTCGGTACTTTTGCTGCAGACGTAATCGACGGGCGGAAACTCAGCCACCTGATGACGGGTAAGTCCTTCGAGTATCAGGTACAGGCGCCTGAGCTTGCCGCTGGCCCGGTTGTGCTGGAAGTTAAGGGCCTGGGCCGCGAGGGCGAGTATGAGGATGTAAGCTTGCAGCTGCGCGCGGGGGAAGTGGTGGGTCTCACCGGTCTGCTCGGCTCAGGGCGAACCGAATTGGCGCTATCCCTGTTCGGAATGAAGCCGCCCGATCGCGGCACCATCGCACTTGACGGGCGGCCTATCGCGCTGCGTACAAATGCAGAGGCGATCGATCGAGGGATCGCCTATGTATCCGAGGATAGGCTTACGCTTGGCCTCATCCTGAATCAGTCCGTCACGGCGAACGTCACGCTTACCGTGCTGGATCGTCTGGCTGGCGCGTTCGGCTTGATTGCCGCACGCGCGCGACAGACCCATGTCGCTCGGTGGGTTGCTGAACTTGGGATCAAGGTCGCCCATCCGGCCAACGCGGTGAAGACGCTCTCCGGGGGCAATCAGCAGCGGGTCGTGCTCGCCAAATGGATGGCGACCAATCCGCGGGTGCTTATCCTGGATAGCCCCACGGTGGGCGTCGACATCAGCGCCAAGGACGGCATTTACGAGATCATCCGGCGGTTGGCCCGCGACGGCGTCGCGGTCTTGATGATATCGGACGAAATCCCCGAGGTCCTTTATCATAGTCATCGCGTCCTGGTGATGCGGGAAGGTCGTTTGACAACCGACGTGGCTGCCGCAGCCACTTCCGAAGATGCGCTTCGGCAGGCCGTCAATGCCTGAATCGCACATGGCATCATTCGACAGGTTTCGTCGCAGCCATGAGTTCTGGCTGCTGATAGTCATCCTCGGGCTCTGCGCCAGCTTGGGCTTCGCGAACGCCCAATTCCTGACCATGCAGAATCTGTTTGATCTGCTGACCTCCTATGCATTTGTCGGCATCCTGGCGCTCGGGCTGCTGGTCGTGCTGATCGCCGGCGGAATCGACATCTCATTCACCGCGACAGCGTCAGTGGCGCAATATGTCACACTTTCGCTTGCCAATGCTTACGGGGCGAACTGGATCGGCGTCTTCGCCATCGCGATTGGAATTGGCGGTGCGCTCGGTGCCCTCAACGCGATTTTCATCCAGAAACTTCGAATACCATCGATCATCGTTTCGGTCGCGACGCTGAACATCTTCTATGGGCTTCTGATCTTCTTCACCGGCGGCAAATACATCTATTCGTTGCCCGACTGGTTTGCGACCGGAATATTCTGGTTCGAGTTCGAATGGGGCAAGGATAGCTCGTACGGTGTCAACTTGCAGATCCTCGCGCTCGCGCTGGCATTTCTCGTCACCTGGCTCCTGCTGAACCGAACCAATATCGGCCGCCAAATCTACGCCATGGGAGGCAATACCGACGCCGCACAGCGGCTCGGCTTCCACGTTTTCGGCCTCAATATACTGGTCTATTGCTACATGGGTGTCATGGCCGGAATCGCGTCCCTGATTCAGGCACAACTCGCGCAGTCCGTTGCCCCGACGGTGCTGGTGGGCAAGGAACTGGATGTGGTCGCTGCCGTCGTGCTCGGCGGCGCCAGCTTGATGGGCGGCGTCGGCAGCGTCTTCGGCACGTTTCTGGGCTTGACACTGCTCGCGGTACTCCAAAATGGAATCATTTTGCTGGGCGTTTCGTCCTATTGGTCGCCGTTCTTCGTCGGCTTGGTTATTCTCATTTCGGTCTCTGCGACCGCCTGGTCGCAGCGCGAGCGGCGAAGCCAGAGCGCATCCCGATGAGCAATGTACCCGCCCTCTCACTTCGCCGGCGCATCGTCGGCCTCGCCGGCAGCGGCACGGTCGCCACCCTCATCCTGCTGTTGTTCGCGCTCTGGGTCGTGTTCGCGATCGCGATCGGCGACCGGTTCTTCTCGGTCAACACGCTGCAATCCATGGCTTTCCAGATGCCCGAACTTGGGATCCTCTCGCTCGCGATGATGCTGGCGTTGCTATCTGGTGGCCTCAACCTTTCCATCATCGCGACCGCCAATCTGTCCGGACTGACCATCGCGTTCCTCCTGACGCGCTACATCCCGGAGAGTCAGGGCCTTGCCTGGGTCGGCATTCAGGTGTTTGCGATCGCTGCAGGATTTGCAGTGGCTGCATTGGTCGGCCTCCTCAATGGTTTTGTCATCGCCTATCTTGGCGTTTCGCCGATCCTGGCCACGCTCGGCACGATGACGCTCTGCAAGGGCCTCGCGATCGGCCTGTCGCGCGGTAACGTCATCTCCGGATTCCCGGAGCCGATTGTGTTTATCGGCAACGGAACGGTTTTCGGGGTACCCTTTGCTCTGATCGTACTTGCGTTCTGCGCCTTGCCCGTCGCGCTCATGCTGAACGCGACACCGTTCGGAGCCAAGGTTTACATGATCGGCTCGAACGAGAAGGCGACCCGCTACTCCGGCATCAATACCCGCGCTGTCCTCCTCAAGCTCTATGTGTTTTCCAGCCTGCTCGCGGGAGTGGCAGCGGTGGTCATGTTGGCGCGTTTCAACTCGGCCAACGCGGCATACGGCGAGAGCTATCTGCTCGTCACCATTCTTGCGGCCGTCCTCGGCGGCATCGATCCGTTTGGTGGTTTTGGCAAGGTTGGCGGGCTATTGCTTGCACTGATCATCCTTCAGGTTATCTCCTCGGCATTCAACCTTCTGAACCTCAGCCAATTCCTCACGTTGGCGATCTGGGGTGGAATCTTGATTGCCGTTGCGGCGGTTCCTAATTTCGCCGGCAAAGCGCCGCGGTAGCCAGCGATGATGAGTTCGATCGTCTCGCCCACTATCGCGGTTCTCGACATTGGCAAGACCAGTCTCAAGCTGTTGGTGGCGAGTGACGACGGGCGGCCCCTCGAAACACATGCGATTCCGAACGTGCCGATGACTCAGGGCCTGTACCTAGCCTATGATCTTGCCGGACTAGAGGAATGGTTTCTCGATACCCTTGCCGTCGTGTCTCAACGCCATGCTATTGGAGCCGTGATCGTGGCTGCGCATGGATGCGGCGCGGTTCTCGTCGACGGCGATGCGCCAGTGCTGCCAATGATGGACTATGATGCCGTCTGTCCGCCCGAAATCGATGAAGCCTATGCCCGGATCGCGCCGGGTTACGATGAGGTGTTTTGCGGAATTGGAGGCGCGATGCGGCTCGGAAAACAGCTGCTGTGGCAGGAAAGCGCGTATCCCCTCGAATTCGCCCGCGCGAAAACCTATTTGACCACGGCGCAGTTTTTCGCCTTGCGGCTTGGCGGACGTGCGGCCAGTGAAATCTCGCAGCTCGCGGCTCAGAGCCATATCTGGGACCTCGTCCACCATCAGCCTTCCTCTCTTATGCGCAAGCGCGGTTGGAGCCATCTGCTGCCCGTAAGCGTCGCTGCCGGCGCGGTGCTAGGGACGGTTTCGGAGCCCGTAGCGAGGCGCACCGGCCTGGCGCAATCGACCGAGATCCTCTGCGGCGTGCATGATTCCAATGCCAACTTGTTTCGCTACAAGGCTGCCGGCATGGCCGATGCCTCGATCCTATCGACCGGTACCTGGATGATTGGCTTTCAGCGCGGCCTCCCCCTGGACCAACTCGATTGCGCGCGCGCGATGGTTCTCAATATCGATGTCGATGGCGAGAATGCACCTTCAACATTGATCGCGGCCGGCCGCGAATACGACCTGATCCGCGGGAGAAGTTGTGCTTCTGATGCAGCCGTCCTTGCCGCATTGCCCATCCTGCTGTCGAGGGGGACCTTGGCGCTCCCCTCATTCGTCGGCGATGATGGACTGTTTCCGGGCGCTGCTGACCGCGGACGGGTCATCGGGCCGCCCCCCGAAACGGCTGCCGAATGGCAGGCATTGGCGGTGCTCTACGCAGCATTCAGCGCAAACCGCTGTCTGGATGCGCTCAAGAGCTCAAAACGCATAGTCATCGATGGTGGCTTTGCCGCAAACCTGCCCTTCGCCCGGTGCATTGCGACCTTGCGACCCTCGCAGCGCGTCGGGGTGAGTCAATCACCGCACGGAACGGCGCTTGGCGCTGCGCTGCTGTGGCGGCGATTCTCGCGTACGCAGCCGGTTTCGAGCGTAGTACTCGAAGCTGTCACATCGCTTAGCAACGATGGGTTCGAGCCGCGCGGCCTTTCCACCGCCTACCAGTCCTGGATCGCTTTCTCGGAGGCCGCCTCATGACAGACCACAATCATGCCGATCTCCGTCAAGGCATTGTCGATACCTGCCGGGAGATGAATCGAAACGGTCTCAATCAGGGCACATCCGGCAATCTTTCGCACCGGACTCCAAGCGGAATGCTGATCACGCCTACCAGTCTGCCCTATGATCGGATGCAGCCAGAAGATATTGTTGCGATGGATTTTGCCGCGAATTACCAGGGCAACCATCGGCCTTCGTCCGAATGGCGCTTTCACCGCGACATTCTGCGAGCACGCGAAGACGTCAACGTCGTGCTCCATACGCATTCGACCTTCAGCACAACTCTCGCCATTCACGAGCGTGGCATCCCCTGCTTCCACTATATGGTCGCAGTTGCAGGTGGCAACGATGTCCGTTGTGCGCCTTATGCTTGTTTCGGCACACAGGCACTATCGGACTACGCCCTCAGGGCACTCGAAGATCGCAACGCCTGCCTGCTTGGCCATCACGGCATGCTCGTGGCGGCCCAGACGTTTGAAAAGGCTCTTTGGCTCGCCGTGGAAGTGGAGACGCTGGCGAAGATGTATGTCCATGCGTTGGCTATCGGCGAGCCGCCGCGCCTCAGCGACGCTGACATGGCGCAGGTACACGAGCAGATGAAACGCATGGGATACGGCCAGGCGCCTGACCTTGACGATGTCGGCGATGTTCCGCGCCCATTACCTGAGTCGAATGGGGCAGCACATTGACGGTGGCTGCGACCACGTTTTTTTGGTTGGAAACTCAACCATGTACGACGGAAGGGCTGGGCTATCGCCGGGGACCGCCGTTCGGCTGATAATGGCTGCCGCTCGACTGGCGGGTGCGAAGATTACGTCAGACTGATAAGCTTTGTGGCCAAACCTTATCAGTCTGCATCCAACTGTCTGAGCATTCTCTTATCGATCGCTCTTTCAAGACCTCACATGCTTTCTCGACAGGCGTGCTCAGTAGGCGCGCGCGAAGTCACCCTCCTGCTTGATATCAGTGAAGACAGGATAGCGCGGTTTCCAGGCCGTGCCCTTGGCCGTGGTCAGCTGGCTGAGCCGTTCGAGCACGTTGAGACCGTCCTTGCGCAGACTTGCAGACACCGCGGCGCGATCCGGAAAATTCTTTAGAACGGCATCGAGCCAGATCGTGCGGCCCGCCAGGAAGCCGCTCGCCCCTGCAGCATAAGAGTAGTCGAGCACGCGTTCGAATTTCTCCGGCGCAGCGCCGCCCGACAGCAGCACCCAAGGAATGTTGCGCTCGCGGCAGATATCGCCGATTGCATCGAACTCCTTCTGCGCGGCCTTGGCTGCCCCGCTGCCGTCACTGGCCGGCAGACCGTTGGCCGCGACCGGGCTCTCCAGCTTGAGGAGATCGACGCCATATTCCGGCTTGGCAAACTCGCGCACGCTGTCGATGACCAGACCGGGAAGCTTGCCCGGCGATTCGACGTAGTCAGCGGTGTGATTGGCGCTGCCCAGGAACGGATAAACCAGCAGCTCGAGAACATAGGGAATGTCGTGGCGGGCGCAGTCCTCGCCGATCTCGCGCACGAACTTCTTCTGGTCTTCGTTCACCGCGGCATCGGCGTCTGGCCGATACCAGGCCAGTACCTTGACGGCGTCACCGCCCATGGCGCGGATCTTCTCCACACTCCAGTTGGTGATCGCCCGCGACTTGCGACCGCCCGCGGTCTCCTCGACGCGGTGCTCTTCCAGCGTCATGATCAGGCCGCAGCGCGGCGGCAGCAGATCGATCGCGGCGGGCACGGCAAAGTTCGGGTCGAACAGCATCGAGCTGCAGTGCGGCGCGAGATTCTCGACCAGAAGACGCTTGGCCGCCGTGACGTCGGAATACTCGACCTGGTCCCGCGTGATGCCTTTTGCTTTCGCGATGGCATCGAACAAGGGCGGCCGCTGGTCCAGCGCGACCATTCGAAAATGGCCGTCCGCGTCAGCAAGCCGCGCCAGGCCGCGGTTCTTTCCAATCGTTCTCATGGCTTCGTCCTCATGAATGCAAGACACTCGTTGATGTCGGGGATTCCGTTGCGGCCGCCAGCGTGGCGGCATTTCATGGCAGCCGTCGCCGCCGAAAACGCCATGGCGGCGCGCACGTCCAGGCCGGCGCCGATCGCCAGAGCATAGGCGCCGTGAAAAACATCGCCCGCACCTGTGGTGTCGACGACCTCGACGGCGTAGGCGACCTGCCGCTGCAGATGGCCGTTCTGGTACCAGCTCACGCCGCCCTCACCACGCGTGACGGCGATGACGCGGCAGCCGAAGCGAGCGAGGGCTGCGAGAGATTTATCATCGGCGGAGCCGGCAAAGGCGGTAAGCGCGGGCTCGGAGAAGATGGCGTGATCGGTTAGGGGCAGCAGCCGCTCGAACACTTCGGCATCGGCCATGTCGCCGTCGAGCACCGTCGGAACGCCGCGCGAGCGTGCCTCGCGGTACAGCGTTGCGGCGCCCTCGACCCAGCGCGGGTCGGCCAGCACGGAGGATGCGCGGCCGACCGCTTCGAGTGGAAGCCAATCCGCGGATTCAGGAAAAAGGCCGCGGAAGTTCACGATCTGCCGCTCGCCGCTGCTGTCGACGATAATTCCGGAGACAGACGAGCGGCCATCGGGAAACAGCCGGAAATTCTCGACGTCGACGCCTTCGGCGGCGAAGGCGGACTTCATCTCGTGGCCGGCGGCATCATTCCCTGCCCGCCCCCAGAACGCGACGGACGCGCCGAGCTTCGCCACCGCCACGCTCGCATTGGCGGCCATGCCGCCGCCCAGCGTGCCGTACGCAGCAGCTTTGATCTTCTCGCTTCCACCCGCGAACGGCCGATCGACGCGCCAAACCTGGTCCAGCGCAGAGAGCCCAAGGCAGATCACGTGCACGGGCCTGGCCTTGGACCCGACGTCAGCCAGCGCCAAGAGATCGCCGATGTTGGCTAACGTACTCACCGGAGGACCTGTCCGTTGGTGGCATCGAACAGATGCGTCTTGCCAGGCTGCGGGCGCAGCGCGAGGCGATCGCCGACTTTCGGTCGCAGCGACGGGTCGATCCGCGCAATCGCGGAGACACCTGCGAGATCAAAATGGATTAGCGTATCGGAGCCGAGCGGCTCGACCAGCTTGACCTCGATGGCAATGCCATCGGCAGCATTGGTGGCGACAGTGAAATGTTCGGACGAATGCCGAGTATGGCATTGCCGGCCTGGCGCAGACTACTCGCGGTCTCGCCGTCCACCGGCACGGCCGTCCCACCTTGCGAGAGGATTGCGCAGTCGTCGTGCCACTCGACCGCGAAGAAATTCATGGCGGGCGAGCCGATGAAGCCGGCGACGAACTGGTTGGCGGGTCGCTCGTAGACCGTCTCCGGCGTGTCGTATTGCTGGATCGTGCCGCTCTGGAGCACCACGATGCGGTCGGCCATGGTCATGGCCTCGATCTGGTCATGGGTGACAAAGACCATGGTGGTCTTCAATTGCTGCGAGAGTGCCTTGATCTCGGCCCGCACCTGCCCGCGCAGCTTGGCGTCGAGGTTGGACAGCGGCTCGTCGAACAGGAACGCCTTGGGATTGCGCACGATGGCGCGGCCCATGGCGACGCGCTGGCGCTGGCCACCAGACAGCTCCTTCGGCTTGCGGTCGAGATAAGGCTCGATGTGCAAAAGCGCGGCGGCGCGCCTCACCCGCGCGTCGATTTCCGCTTTCGGCGTTCCCCGCAGCTCCAGCGCAAACGACATGTTGTCGTAGACTCGCATGTGTGGATAGAGCGCGTAATCCTGGAACACCATCGCGATATCGCGCTGGGCCGCCTGCACGCCATTCACGCGCTTGTCGCCAATGTAAAGGTCTCCACCCGAAATAGGCTCGAGGCCCGCGATGATGCGCAGCAAGGTCGACTTGCCGCAGCCGGATGGGCCGACGAACACCACGAATTCATGGTCCGCGATCTCCAGATTGAGATCGGGGATCACGGTGAAATTACCGTAGCGCTTGGTGAGATTGCGGATCGAGATCGAGGCCATGATCGCTTAGTCCAGCGCCAGCACAGGCTTGATCAGCTCGCCGTTGGCGAACCGCGCGAAGTTTTCAGGGAGATCCGAAAGACCGAACTCGCCGTCAACGAGGACGCGGTATTCGTCCTTGTATTTGCGCAGCAGCTCGACATTCTGCTCGAAATCCGAGACCGGGAAGTAGAAGGTCCGGATCATGTAAAAATCCTTGCGGCGGAATACCTTGCCCTCCTCGATGGTCCATGGCGCGGCGTTCTCGCCGACCAGCACCAGCGCGCCGCGCGGCAAGACGAGCTCGATGCCGAGATTGCGCGCCGCATGGGCGCCCGAGCATTCCATGATGAGCGCGAAGCGCTTCGAGGTGTCGCCGACCGGGTGCGGCTTCGCGCCGAAGGACTGTGCGATCTTCAGCCGCGCCGGATTGGGATCGGCGACATGAATGTCGTTGTAGCCAAGCGCGCGAAGCGCCAGCACGACGCCGAGACCGACAGGCCCCGCCCCCATCACGAGGGCCGGACCGGCCTCGTTCGCCGGCACCACGCGGCTGACGAACCGTACGGCGTGACCGGATGTGCCGATGGTGTCGAGCAACAGCGGCGCGAGGCTGTCCTCGATATCATTGGGTACCGGCAGCAAACAATTTTCCGGCACGGGCACGTATTCGGCATAGCCGCCCGGCCTGTTCCAGCCGATCAGGCTGGAGACCTCGAGGCACATCTGGGTATCGCCGCGCTTGCAGGCGGCACAGTGATCGCAGTGCAAGGGAATGTAGACGGCGCAGCGGCGGCCATGCAGACCGTGGCCTGGCTGCTCGACGACGCCAAAGATCTCGTGGCCGGCGGTGAACTCGGCGCCCTTGTGCCAGAGCTTGAAGTCTGAGCCGCACAGCGCCGTTCGCGAGACACGGACCAGCACCTCGCCGGCGCCGATTTCGGGCATCGCCACAGGCTCGATGGTGATTCGGTCGCCGCCGTGGAAGACCGCGGCCTGCATGATCGAATTCGAGCGGGGAGACATATTCATCAAATACCTAGCCTTTCACCGCGCCGAGCGTCAGTCCGGACACCAGCCAGCGCTGAACCAGGGCCGCCAGCACCAGCGGCGGCAATGCGATGAGCGTCGCCGCGGCCATGAGGGCGCCCCATTGCGTCGAGCCTTCGCCGATGAAGTTGAAGGCCGCCGCGATCAGCGTCTTGGTGTCGCCGTTGGAGAGCACCAGCGCAAACAGGAAGTAGTTCCACGAGAAGACGAAGGCGAGGATCGCCGAGACCGCGACGCCCGACGCCACCAGCGGCATCGCGATGCGCCAGAGGATGCGCGTGACGCTGCATCCATCGACTTGCGCAGCCTCGAACACGCTGCGCGGGATGGCATCGAACGACGGCAGCAAGACCCAGATCACGATCGGCAGCGTGATGACGGCGTGGCTGAGGATCAACGCGGTGTAGGAGCCGATCATGCCGATTTGCCGGAACATGACGTACCACGGCAGCAGGAACAGCGTGCCGGGCGCCATGCGCGCCGCCAGCGTCAGGATTGCCGGCCACGTAATCCGGGTCCAGGAGACCGCGAAGGCGGCGGGAATCCCGAACAGCAGCCCGAGCGAGGTCGAACCGACGGTAACGATGAGGCTGTTGAGCGCATAACTCAGGAACGGAGTGGTCCTGGTCAGCTCGGCGTAATTCTCCAGCGTCGGTGTGAAGACCAGCGTCGGCGGATAGGCGGTGACCTCGAAGGACGGCTTGAACGAAGACAGCACCATCCAGACCGTCGGCGCCATGATGATGATGCCGGCGAGCA
The DNA here is from genome assembly GCF_055807515.1 of Bradyrhizobium sp. Kon69. NCBI lineage: Bacteria > Pseudomonadati > Pseudomonadota > Alphaproteobacteria > Hyphomicrobiales > Nitrobacteraceae > Bradyrhizobium > Bradyrhizobium sp. Kon69. The sequence goes on from NZ_JBVVOS010000037.1 coordinate 36,042, forward strand.
CGAGCTGCACCGTGTTGAGCCAGCGGATCCAGCGGTCGGTGTTGGCGGCATCGTTCATGACATCACCACGCCACTGCGCCCCGCAGGCGGTTGAAGGCGAGCACGGCGCCGAACACGATCGCCGTCAGTGTCAGCATCAGGGCGCTGGCATAGCCGATGTTGAAGAACTCGAAACCGACCCGGAACCCATAAATGTTGAGCGTGTTCGAGGCGTTGCCCGGGCCGCCCTGGGTGGTGATGTAGATGATGTCAAAGAAGCGCAGGAGATCGACGCTGCGCAGGATCGCGGCAGTGACAATGGTCGGCAGCAGCAGCGGCAGCGTGATACGCTGAAATGTCTTGAATGGGGATGCGCCATCGATCTGGGCAGCCTCGTAGACACTCGGCGGCAGGGATTGCAGCCCGCCCAGCACGATCAGAGCGACATAAGGCGTCCACTGCCAGCTGTCGATCAGCGCCACCGTCGGAATGACCAGGGACGGCGAGGCCAGCCAGTCCGACGGGGGCAGGCCGAACGACTGCAGGACATAGTTGGCGGAACCCAGCGAGGGATCGAGGATTACCAGCCACATCATGCCGGCGACCACCGGCGGCATCATGAACGGCGAAATGAACAACGAGCGCACGATGCCCGGTAGCCGCTTGGCGTGGAACAGCACCAACGCCAGCCAGACGCCGAAGACGAGTTGCAGCACTAGCGACAGGACGAAGAGGGCTATGGTGATCCACAGCCCGTGCCAGAATTCGTAATCGGAGATCAGCTTGGAATAATTGGCAAGCCCTGCAAAGGACTGCTTGCCGGTCGAGGAAAACGTCTGGAAGCCTAGCCAAATCGTATAGACGACCGGAAACGCGATCATCGCAACCGTGAAGATCACGGCCGGCGCCGAAAGTGCCGCCATTTCCAGCTTCTGCCGGTCCTGCGTGAGTGTCGCAGCCGAGTCAGACATCCGTTCGCGTCCTCACGTGGGGGGAAATGCCGGCATGCAGCGAGCCTGCCGGCATGAAGCCGTTACTTCTGGGCGATCAGCGCATCGAGCGCCTTGTCGGCATCCGCGCAGGCCTGGTCGATCGGCTTTTGCTTGAGGATCAGGTCCTGCACCGCCTGGCCGATGAACTCGCGCGATTCCGGATTGGCGACGATGGGATAGCCGACCTCGGAGGAACCCTTGGTGGCGAGCACGTCGAGAGCGGCCTGCCATTCCTTGCGCACCGGCTCCTCATCGATCCATTTACGATACTCCGGATCCTTGGCGACCGATGGACGCGGCGGGGCAATGCCCTGGAGCGCCATCTTCTTCTGCACCTCGGGGCTGGTCGCCCACTGCACGAAATACCAGGCCGCATCCGGCTGCTTGCTGTGCGAGGATACCGCCATGCCCCAGCCGATCGTGGTCGGCACCTGGCCGGCCTCCCCCGCCGGGAACGGCAGAAGACCGGTGTCCTTCAACCGCGCGCCACCGTCCATGACGGTGCGAAGCTCGTTGGACGATTCGAACGCCATTGCGGCGCGGCCGCTGCGATAGAGTGCCGAAATCTGCTGGAAGCTGTAATTGACGACGCCAGGCGGACCGAAGTCGCGCAGCAGCCGGCTATAGGTTTCGAGCGCTTCCTTGCCCTTGGCGGAGCACAGGTTCGACTTTCCGTCGGCGATATAGGTGCCGCCGACATTGTGCAGCATGTTGCTGAAGGTGTAGGCGACCGCGGGCTTGAGGCCGCGCGAGACGAACGGCGTCACCGCGCTGTCGCAGGTCTTGATCTTTTCGGCGGCGGCTTCGACGTCCTTGATGGTCTTCGGCGCCTCGAGACCGCACTTCTTGAAGATGTCGGTGCGGTAATAGAAGATCGGCCCTTCGAGATTCATCGGCATGCTGGTGAGCTTGCCGTTGAAGGTCGCGGCCTTCAGCAGGGCCTGGCTGAGCCCGGCCGGATCGTAGTCCTTGGCAACCTCGTTCTTGGCCATCGTGGTGAGGTCGGCATACCAGCCGCCGGCGGCGAACTGCTCGCCCTCGCGCGAGAGCAGCGTCATGAACACGTCAACCTCATCGCTGTTCGCATTCATGACGGTCACCAGACGCTGGCGCATCTGCTGTTCCTGATAACCGTCGACCTTGAGGGTCATGCCGGTCAGCTTCTCGAAATCGACCTTGTAGGTCAGGAGCGCCTGCGCGACCGGATTGTTGTTGGCGAGAAAGGTGACGGTCTTGCCCTTGAACTTCATCCAGTCGAAATCGGCGGCGTGCGAGGGCGCGCCAACAGCGGCGATCGCGAGAACGGGCAACGCGAGATGCGTCGCGAGCATCCTGGCCTTCATTGGACTCTCCTCCCGGCTGGCCGCCTTAAGCTGGCGGACCATTTTGAACACGTTCGTGCACATCTGAAAACGGTTACAAAATAGACCTCACGCTCGCCGTGTCAAGCGATGGACAAACTGCGTGATCTGCGGCAAATACATGCGATTACCACCACCGCACGGGTTTGCGGCGCAACATGTACCGTTACATTCATGGGACTGACCGACGCCAAGTCTGTGAAACAAGGCATCCGCGCCGTAGCCGCCCGCGCCGGCGTCTCAACCGCATCGGTCTCTCGTGCCCTCAACAATCCGGATGCGGTGAGCCCATCTCTGCGCGTGCGCATCGAACAGGCGATTGACGCGCTTGGCTACATCCCGCATGCGCCCGCGCGCATCCTGTCCTCACGTCGCTCGCGCACCCTTGGCGCGATCGTGCCGACCATCGACAACACGATGTTCGCGCGCGGCATCGCTTCGCTGCAGCACTATCTGTCGTCGGTCGGATACATGCTGTTCCTCACGACGAGCGGCTACGATCTTGACGTCGAATTGCAGCAGGCGCGCAATCTGATCAGCCGCGGCGTCGACGGCCTGGTGCTGCGCGGCGACTGCCATCACGACGGCTTGCGCAAGCTGCTCGCGGACAACGCGGTGCCGTTCATCAATGTCGGCATATACCAGCCCGACCGGCCCTACCCTTGCGTCGGCACCGACAACGAAACGGCCGCCCATCGCGCCGCCGCCCATGTCATCGAACTCGGCCATCGCCGCATCGGGATCGTCTCGGCTCTCCAGCGCAACAACGACCGTGCCAGCGCTCGCGTTGCCGGCTTTCGCCGCGCGCTGACCGAGAGCGGCCTCGAACTGCCGTCGCAATGGCATGTCGAGGTGCCCTATACGCTGGACGACGCCCGCGAAGCGGCGCGCTATCTCCTGGGGCTCAAGGATCGTCCCACAGCCGTAGTGTGCGGCAACGACGTCATCGCCTACGGCGTGCTGCTCGAGGCGGAACGCAGCGGCTTTTCGGTACCACGCGATCTGTCGGTCGTTGGGTTCGACGATCTCGACTGGAGCCGCCATCTGCGACCGAGCCTGACCACGATTCACGTTCCGACCGGAGAAACCTGGCAACGCGCCGGCGAATATCTGGTGCGCAGCCTCGCCGGCGAGCAGACCATCATGCACCGCGAGATCGACTTTTCACTGGTGGTCCGCGAGTCGACGGCGCCACCTCCAAAATCCCTGAAGTGAGACAGTCCCGATGAGTTTGAATTTCTCTCTAGCCTCCGGCTTTCATGCCATCGTGATCGGGGGCGCCGGCGACATTGGCGCAGCAATCAGCAACCAGTTTTGCGATCTCGGCGCGACGGTGACCGCAACTGGCGCCAACGATGCCGATCTCGCCCGCACACTCCTCAAGCCGCGCGCGGGCCTCACGCTCGGGACGCTCGACGTCACCGATGATGCGGCCGTCAAATTCTTCGCCAACAAGTACAAGCGGGTCGACGCGCTCGTCAATTGCGCCGGGATTCTCGCCCGCGACAAAGAATTCGAGATCGAGACTTTCGTGAAGGTTCTCGACGTCAATCTCACCGGCACCTTCCGGACCTGCATGGCTTTTCGCGCGCTGCTTGCGGAGGCAAAGGGATCGATCGTCAACATCGCCTCGATGAACGCGGTTTTGGCGTTACCGCGTATCCCCGCCTATTGCGCCAGTAAGGGTGGCGTCGTGATGTTGACCAAGGCACTCGCCTTGAAGTGGGCCGAAGAGGGCATTCGCGTCAACGCAGTTGCGCCCGGCTATATAGAGACCGCGATCAACGCCGCCGGCCGGACTGATCTCGCGCATTACCAGCGCATCGCCGACCGCACCGCGTTCAAGCGGTGGGGACAGCCGGAAGATATTGCCGGCGCCGTCGCGTTCCTCTGCATGCCGGCGTCGCAATATGCGACCGGTACCGTCGTTGCTGTGGACGGCGGGTTTCTCGCAGGTTGACGTCGCGCGAGCACCGGCGGCTGGACATCAACGGATACGTCAAGCGGCGCATCGTCGGCTTCAAACCATCTCTGGAAGCGAGCGCCGGAGTTCCGAGGCGCGCAAGATGACGTCCTATGGCAACGACGAGCGGCAACCTTGCCGCGGTTGACTTGTTATAACATTTAGGCAAATGTCCTTACTAACCGGAGCGCGAAATCCGGATTTTTGGGAGGACCGTATGACGTCATTCAAGCCGACGCGACGAACGCTCATCAAAACCGGAACCGCGGCAGCGGCTCTAGCGACGTTTGGACCTACTCTTCTCCGACAGGCCGCCGCGCAGGATGCCGACCTCGCGCCGTACAAGTCCGCCAAGATCGACTGGCAGCAGGTATCAGGCGAAACAATCACTGTCGCGGTTATCCCGGCGAGCTACTTCGAAAACCTGATCACGCTGGCGCCTCAGTTCAAGGCGCTGACCGGCATTGATGTCCGTTTTGAAAAGATCCCCCCGGCGCAGATCCGGCAGAAGAGCGTCATCGACCTGACCTCGAAGACCGGTACCTACGCGACCCACGCCGCCGACCCCATGTATTACGCGCTCTACGCCGCGAACAAATGGGTCGAGCCGCTCGACACCTATCTGAAGGACAAGTCGCTGACGGATGAGGCCTGGTTCAAGCTCGATGACATCATTCCGGCCTGGCGCAGCGCCAACGGCATCGACGGCAAACTCTACGGCATGCCCTATGACGGCGAAGTGACCATTCAGGTCTATCGCAAGGATCTCTACGATGCGAAAGGCCTTAAGCCGGCCGATACGCTCGAAGCTTATATGTCGAACGCCGCGGCGTTGAACACGCCAAACGACCGCGTTTGGGGCGCGGCTCTGCGCGGCGTCGCCGGCGCAGGCCAGAACATGTACATCTATCCGTCGATTTTCCGCGAGTTCGGTGGCGACTGGATGAAGGGCGGCAAGCTCACCGTCAACGGTCCCGAGGCCGAGGCGGCGCTCGCCTGGTACGTCGACATCATGAAGAAGTACGCGCCGACGGCAGCGGCGAACTGGAACTGGCCGGATATCGCCGATGCCTTCTCGCAAGGCACCGTCGCCAGTTACATCGACGCGCATTCGTCGGCCTCGGTCATCAACAATCCGGAGAAATCCAAGGTGATCGGCAAGGTCGCCTATGCGCGCTGGCCGAAGGGCCCATCGGGCAAGCGCACCACCTCGATCTGGAATTGGGGTTTTCCAATCAATTCCGCGCTGCCAGAAAAGAAGCGAAAGGCTACTTGGCTTTTCATCCAGTGGGCTGCGAGCGCCGAAACCCAAGCGCGCACCGCGCATCGTTTCGGCGGTCCGACCAAGCGCTCGGGCGTCAACCGCACCTCCGTCTGGAAGGATCCCGACTACATCAAGCTGATGAACGGCTTTGGCGAGAACTTCGTCGAGGCCACGATGGGCGCCCTGCAGGACGACACCGACGTCGACTGGCGTCCGCGCGTGCCGCAATGGCCGGCGATCGGCGACACCATGGCAACCGCGATTCAGTCGGCCCTCTCCGGCCAGGCCACGATCAAGGCCGCATTGGACGATGCGCAGCGTCGTATCGAACCGATGATGCGCGGCTGAGCGTGACTACGTCAGCGGTGACATCGGCTGACATTGCCCGCGAGACGCCTCGCAGCGATTTCGGCCGCGTATTGGCCCAGCGCGAGCGCCGGTTTGCAGCAGCCTTGCTTGCACCGGCCTTTCTTGCCCTGCTCGCCACGACGACGTTCCCGCTGCTCTTCCTGGTCTATACCAGCGCGTTCCGGATGGATCTGGCGATGCCGTTCACCAACGGCTTCGTCGGCTTCGAGAATTACCAGGTGCTCCTCTCCGACGAGCGCTTCTGGACTTCGCTGCTGGTCAGCCTCGTCTACACCGGCTCGACCGTCGCGCTCCAGGTCATCATTGGGCTGGCGCTCGCCTTGCTGGTGATGGACATGAAGCGCGGCCAAGGCTGGTTTCGTGTCATCGCGATCCTGCCTGTGGTGCTGTCGCCGGCCGTGGTCGGCATGATCTGGCGCACTTTCATGCTGGCACCGGAATTCGGGATCGTGGACTTCCTCGCCATCAACGCCGGTCTCGGCAGCAAGAACTGGCTCGGCGATCCCACGCTTGCGATGGTCTCGGTGATCGCAATCCATACCTGGCAATGGACGCCGTTCGCGTTCATGGTGCTGCTGGCCTCGCTGGCCTCACTGCCCGAGGACATCTATGAGGCCGCGCGGCTCGACCGGGCTTCCGCCTGGCAGCGCTTCCGCCGCATCACCCTGCCCTTGCTGCGGCCCGCGATCGTCATGGTCATCATCATGCGGACGATGGTGGCGCTGACGGCGTTTGCTGCGATCTTCACCGTCACCGGCGGCGGCCCCGGGACCGCGACCGAGATCCTCAACCTCTATGCCTACAGGAAATCCTTCACTGAGTTGTCAATCGGGTACGGTGCGGCGCTGGCGGTGGCGCTGCTGATCGTGACCATCATCATCTCCGGCATCCTGTTTGCCCTGCGGAGGGCGAAGTGACGGCAAAGCGCCTCCGCGCCATCGCCCTGCTGGCGATTTCCATCGTCTTCCTGCTGGCCTGGGCTTTCCCGATCATCTGGAGCGTGCTGAATTCGCTCAAGACTGATTCCGATGTGCTCGCCTATCCGCCCAAGCTGGTTTTCTCGCCGACGCTGGAGGCCTATCGCGACGTGCTGTTCGGCTCCGGATCGATCCTCCCGAACCTCCTTTCGAGTGCCATCATCTCGGTCGGCACTACTATCGTGACCATGTTGATGGCGGTGCCTGCGGCCTATGCGCTGGCGCGGCTGCGCTTTCACGGCAAGAAGTTCGCGGGCTTCTATGTCCTGGCGACACAGATGCTGCCGCCAGTCGGCATCATCATCCCCTATTTCTTGGTGCTGAGGAACATCGGCTGGATCGATACCTATCAGGGCATCATCCTGATCTACCTGTCGTTCTCCCTGCCTTTCGCGATCTGGCTGCTGGTATCCTATTTCGAGGACATTCCCTTCGAGATGGAGGAAGCCGCCTATCTCGACGGCGCCAGCAGGCTCAAGACGCTGTGGCGCATCATCATCCCGCAGGTCCGCGGCGGCATCGCCGTCACCGTCGTGTTCGTATTCCTCAATGCCTGGAACGAATTTCTGTTCGCGGTCGTGCTCAGCGGTAACACGGTGCGTCCGGTCACGGTCGCCATGTTCAACTTCGTCTCCGTCGAGCAGACGCTGTGGGCCAAGCTCGCAGCTGTCTCGGTCCTGGCCATGCTTCCTGTCGTCGTGCTCGGAGTAGTCGCGCAGAAGCACATCGTGAAGGGTCTGACGGTCGGTGCAGTCAAAGGCGGAGGGCGCCGATGAGCGGCCAGGGTCGGGTCAGTTTTCGCAACATCGTCAAGATGCACGGCGAGTTCGCCGCGCTTAAGGGCGTCAATTTCGAAATCAAGCCGGGCGAGTTTTTTGCCCTGCTCGGACCGTCCGGCTCCGGCAAGAGCACGACGCTGCGCATCCTTGCCGGTCTCGATGCGCCGACTGCCGGCCGAGTGCTGATCGACGACAAGGACGTCACCTCGACTGACGCGCGCGATCGTGACATCGCCATGGTGTTTCAAAGCTACGCGCTCTATCCGCACATGACCGTCGCCGAGAACATCGCCTTCCCACTCGAGATGGCCAGGCTTCCAAAGGCCGAGACTGCTTCCGCCGTGCAAGAAGCAGCCAGAAAAGTGAAGATCGACCACCTTCTGGACCGGAAGCCGGGCCAGCTCTCGGGCGGTCAGCAGCAGCGCTGCGCACTCGCCCGCGCGATCGTGCGCAAGGCGCGCTTGTTCCTGCTCGACGAACCCCTCTCCAACCTTGACGCCAAGCTTCGGCTGGAGACCCGGGCCGAATTAAAGAAGTTGCAGCGCTCCCTGGGCGTCACCGCGGTCTACGTCACCCATGACCAGGAAGAGGCCATGACGCTAGCCGACCGCATGGCGGTGTTCATGTCAGGCGAGATCCAGCAGATCGGCACGCCCGCAGAAGTGTTCGCGCGCCCGAACTCGATTGATATCGCCGGCTTCATCGGCAATCCCCCGATGAACCTCGTCCCCGCCCGTTATGTCGACGGCGACGTGATCATTGCCGGGCATCGTCTCAAGACGACGACCACAACCGCGGGCGAGCGTGATGTGGTGGTCGGGCTTCGTCCCGGCGCCCTGCGCATGACGGAGGGCGGAATTGGCGCGCGCGTCGACCTGATCGAGGACCTCGGAGATACCGCCGTGCTCGACCTCGACTGCGCCGGCACCATGATCCGCATGCGCGTCAGCGACGGCAACATCCCCAGCGAAGGCGAGACCATCTCGATCACCACCCGTCCCCAGGACATTCATTTGTTCGATCCCACGACCCGCATGCGGCTCTGACACCATGGCTGTTCAAACCCACAAGAAGAACTCCGCTCCGCTCGGCAGCGATGTCGCGGAAGGCTCGACGCCCCTGCACGTCCAGATTCGCGAGTCCATTCGCAGTCAGGTTCGGGACGGCAAGCTGATCGACGCCACCGGCCGCCTGATGACCGAGGCCGAGCTCGGCCGTCATTTCAGCGTCAGCCGCATTACCATCCGCAATGCCATTGCGCCGCTGGTGAACGAAGGCATGTTCGACCGTTCACGCGGCCGCGGCACATTCCTGCGCTCGAACCAGCCCGAGAACTGGGTCGGCCGCCTCATGGGCTTTTCGGAGACCATCCGCGACGCCGGCTACCATGCCGGCGCCAGGATTTTGCAGCAAGGCATGACCAATCGCCACGATGCCGCCGTTCGCGAGCAGCTGCGCGAGCGCGCCGTCTGGCAACTCAAGCGTCTGCGGCTCGCGGACGAAACGCCAATCGCGATCGAGCACGCCTTCTATCCGCCGGAGATCGGTCTCGAGCTCGAAAAGCGCGACCTGGTCTCGATTATCATGTACCGCGTCTTCGAGGACGAGCTCGGCCTCACCATCAAGGATGCGCAGCAGACGATCAGCGCCGACCTTGCCGACGCCGGCAGCGCAAAACTGCTTGGCGTGAAGGTCGGCTCGCCTCTGCTCGCCATCGAACGCGTCACCTTCGGCAGGGAAGGACGGGCGCTGGAACTTCTGCGCGCCGTCTACCTGCCAAAATATTTCCGCCTCAGCATCAGCCTGACGCGTCGCCATTCCTGACAACGCCACACGTCAATAACGAGGACATAAAACATGCCGAATGGCGCAAAGACCTCTGATAGGCCCAACATCCTGCTCATCCTCAATGACGACATGGGCTTTTCGGACATCGGCTGTTACGGCGGCGAGATCCAGACGCCGAACCTCGATCGTCTTGCGGCGAACGGGCTGCGTTACTCACAGTTCTACAACACCGCGCGCTGCAGTCCGTCTCGCGCTTCGCTGCTCACCGGCCTGCATCCGCACCAGACCGGCATCGGCATCCTCACCTACAGCAACGGACCGGAAGGCTATGCCGGCAATCTGAACAAGAGTTGCGTGACAATCGCCGAAGCGCTCAAGAGCAGGAATTATACGAGCTATCTCAGCGGCAAATGGCACATCGCCAGCAGCCTCACCGAGCCGACCGACGCCTGGCCGATGCAGCGCGGCTTCGACCATTTCTATGGCACCATCATCGGTGCCGGCAGCTTCTATCACCCGAATACGCTAACCCGCGGCAACGACAATATCGAACAGGAGCCGGTTAAGGACCCGTCGTTCTTCTATACGGATGCGATCAGCGACCAGGCTGCCGCCTTCATTCGCCAGCACAACGCAGAAAAACCCGACGCGCCGTTCTTCCAGTACGTCGCCTACACTGCCCCGCACTGGCCGCTCCACGCCCATGACGAGGACATAGCAAAATACAAGGGCCGCTTCGACGTCGGCTGGGACAAGCTGCGCGAGGAGCGCCTCAAGCGCCTCATCGAGGATGGCATCATCCATCCGAACTGGCGCCTGACCGACCGCGACCCGACCCAGCCCGCGTGGACAGATGCCGAGCAGCGCGAATGGACGCTGCGCTGCATGGAGGTGTACGCAGCCCAGATCGACCGGATGGACCAGGGCATCGGACGTATCCTGAAGGCGCTGGAAGAAACCGGCCAGATCGACAACACGCTGATCATCTTCCTCTCGGACAATGGCGCCTGCGCCGAAGACATTCCGGAAGGCGTCACTGCGAAGGAGTTGGTCGACCAGCTCATGATCGCGCAGGCAAAGACCCGCGACGGCAGGCCGGTGCGTTTCGGCAACGATCCAACCCTTATGCCCGGCGGCGAGGACACCTATCAGAGCTACGGCACCGCCTGGGCCAATCTCTCCAACACCCCGTTCCGGCTCTACAAGCACTGGGTTCACGAGGGCGGTATCGCCACGCCGTTCATTGTGCACTGGCCGCGCGGCATCTCCGAAAAGGGCGGCCTGCGGCATAATCCAAGCCAGCTCACCGACGTGATGGCAACCATTCTTGACGTCACCGGTTCCACCTACCCCAGTGAATACAACGGCAACACTATTTTGCCCTGCGAGGGCGAGAGCCTGGTGCCATCATTCGGGGCAGCTTATGGCAGTCGGGGCCCGCTGTTCTGGGAGCACGAAGGCAATGCGGCTGTGCGCACCGGCAAGTGGAAGCTGGTGCGGAAATATCCCGGCCCCTGGGAACTCTACGACATGGAAACCGATCGCACCGAGATGAACGATCTGGCCGCGCAGCATCCGGATCGCGTCCACGAGATGGCGGCGCAGTATCAGCAATGGGCCAATCGCTGTGGCGTGATCCCGCGCGAGAAGATTCTCGAACTGATGAAGGCTGAGGGCGGCACGGCCTTTTGGGAGGAAGAGAAGCAGACGTAGGACATGACGAAGGATCGCTCGCACTGTTGCACCGAGAGCGCCGCCGACAAGGGGCCGGCGACGGGCAACGATGCGCAGACAGCGATCCTTCCCAGTCCAACCCCGATCCCGCGCCGCTGGAGCTCACTGATCGTCGGAACCTTCCACATGGGATCTGCCGACAGGGGCTTCGTTGAAGATGGCGAAGGCCCGGTGCGGCCCGTCACGCTGTCGCCGTTCGCTATTGCCTGTCACGCCGTAAGCAATCTGCAGTTCGGCGACTTCGTCCGAGCCACAGGCTACACGACCGAAGCCGAGCGCTACGGCTGGAGTTTCGTCTTCGCGGGGCTCCTGCCGGAAGAGACGCGCACCGCGCAAACGGCGCGCGTTCGCGAAACGCCCTGGTGGATTCGGGTGTTGCATGCTTACTGGGCGCAACCGGAGGGCCCGTCGAGCAGCATTCTGGACCGGCTCGATCATCCGGTCGTCCATGTCTCCTGGAATGACGCTCAGGCCTATTGCGCGTGGGCGGGCACGCGGCTTCCCACCGAAGCGGAATGGGAGATGGCCGCACGCGGCGGGTTGGACCAGGCCACCTATCCGTGGGGCGATGAGCTTCAGCCAGGCGGCGAGCATCGTTGCAACATCTGGCAGGGCGATTTTCCGAGCCGCAACACTCTGGACGACGGCTATCTTGGCACGTCGCCCGTCCACGCTTTTGCGCCGAACGGATACGGCCTGCACAACGTCGCCGGCAATGTCTGGGAATGGTGTGAGGACTACTTTTCGCCGAGTTATCACCGCCTCACAACATCTCACGATCCCTTGAATGGCGAACTAGCCCCGAACCGCTCGATGCGCGGCGGATCCTTCCTTTGCCACGAATCCTACTGCAACCGCTACCGCGTCGCGGCGCGAAGCTCCAATTCACCCGATTCGTCATCGAGTAACATCGGCTTCCGTGTCGCGCGCGCTGAACCCCCGCGGGATCCGGCATAGGATGGCGCCAGCCCCACATGCCGGGAAGCCGGCTCAAGCTGCCGGCATCCGTTTGCTGCCGCTCTTTCTGCGCAACTTCGTGCGCAATCGCGAGACCGGCCTTGTGCTGGTCGCCATTGTCATCGGACTGCTCAGCGGCGTTCTCGTCGCCACCATCTCGGGCCTCAGCCAGGTTTCACATGCGCTGCTGTTCGATATTCCCTTCGACGCACATCTCAGCGCCACCGGGGTGATCTCCTGGCAGCGAACGCTGCTGATTCCGATGCTCGGCGGCCTGGTGCTCGCGCTGATCGGGCTTTACTTCGCCCGACGCGTAAAGGGCCAGCAGCTCGCCGACGCGATCGAGGCGAATGCGCTCTATGGCGGCCGGGTATCATTTCGCGGCAGCTTGCTAATCTCGGTTCAGACCCTGCTCTCCAACGGCTTCGGCGGGTCGGTCGGACTGGAGGCCGGCTACACGCAGATCTGCGCGATGTTCGGTTCTCATGTCGGCCAGCGCCTCGCCGCACGACGTAACGACATGCGGCTCCTGGTCGCCTGCGGCGCCGCGGGTGCAATCAGCGCAGCGTTTTCTGCACCTCTGGCCGGCGCCTTCTACGCCTTCGAGGTCGTGCTGGGCGCGTACACCTCCGCCGCACTCGTTCCCGTCATTGCAAGCGCTGTTACTGCGTGGCTGGTTGCGCGGCAATTGACCCACCAGTCGTTCCTGATGGTGCCCGGCTTCCCCTCGCCTGTCTCCGTCGAAATGATCGGGCAGGCCGTGCTGATCGGCGTCATGTGCGCCTTCGTCAGTATTATCGTCATGCTCGCAGTCGCATTCTCGGAACGGTGTTTTCAGCGCATCACGGTATTCAAGGGATTCGTACGGCCAATCCTCGGAGGCCTGCTGCTCGGCGGTCTTGCCCTGCTGACGCCGACCGTGCTGGGCGCCGGCCATGGCGCGATGCAGATCCTTCTCGTCAGCAATCCGACCTGGGTCCTGCTCACCACGACCATTGTGTTCAAGATTCTTGCCTCAGCCATCTCGCTCGGCTCGGGCTTCCGTGGCGGTCTGTTCTTCGCTTCACTACTGCTCGGCGCGCTGATCGGGCAGCTCTACAGCATCGTGCTGACCGGCCTCCTTCCTGCGCTCGCCCTGCAACCGGGCACCGCTGCCATTGCCGCGCTGGCTGCGCTGGGCACCGGTGTGCTGGGCGCGCCGTTCAGCATGGTCTGTCTCGCGCTCGAAATCACCGGCGACTTCTCCGTCACCGTTGGCGCGGTAGTTGCATCATCGGTCTGCGCGCTCATTGTCCGCGAGCTTTTCGGCTACAGCTTTGCGACGTGGCGCTTCCATTTGAGAGGCGAAGTCATCCGTGGCCCGCAGGACATCGGCTGGGCCAGACAAATGAGCGCGGCGTCCCTGATGCGCACGGACTTCGAGAACGCCCCGACGACGATGCCGATCGGCGAGGCGCAAAGGCTGTTTTCGCCGGCGCTGGTCCGGCAGGTCGTACTACTCGATCCCAACGACACTTATGCCGGCATCGTTCCGGCCGCGACGCTGCATTCGGTCGCCAACCGGGACGACGAGCCGCTCGGATCGCTGGCGCAGCAACAGGATGAATGCCTGCTTCCGACTACGTCGGTTCGTGAGATCCTGAAAGCCTTCGAGCGCAGCGAGGCAGACGTCCTGGCAGTCGTTGACCCCGCCGACAGTCGCACAGCAATCGGCACGCTGAGCGAATCTCACGTGCTGCGGACCTATGGCGAAGAACTTGAGCGTCGGAACCAGGAATTGTTTTCCCGCTAGACGGTCAAAATTGAATTTGAGGCTGATGTTGCCGGAAGGTGCTCCGCGCTTGCGGAACATGCTCTACGGCCGCAGGTCCATGTCGATACGTACGAAATCGCCGCGATAGGTGACCTCGCCCAGATAGATCACCGTATGGTCCCGGGTCGTGAAGACACGACGGACTTCGGCGACGGGCGAGTTGAGGGGTACGCGAAGCAGCCGCGCTGCCTCGAGATCGGCGGTGCCGATTGTAAGCGTCTGACGGGCGCTGGCGATCGCGGGATCCCTGAGATCGTTGAGGATCGGGATCACGGTCTCGTTGCGAAAGCGCTTTGGCGACCTGCGAAAGATCTTCTCGTCGAGATAGATGGAAATCACACAGTAAGGCTGCTTCTGGCGTGAGTGCAGGCGGCGCATAAAGACGTATTTCTCGGCCGGCTTGCCGTCTTCGGGAAGCAGCGGCGCATCACTGCGGCTTTCCGAGATGTTGATGATCTCCGGCGAGGTGTCGCGGTACATGTCCGCAAGGTCCGACAGCGTAGTCTCGACCTTGAGCCACCGATCTTGCCGCAAAGAGCCCGTGACAAACGTGCCGCGTCCCTGCTGGGCCCCGATGACGCCGTCGCGGGCAAGCAGCTCGACCGCCTGACGGATCGTGACGCGCGACACCCCGAACTCGGCCGCAAGCTCCTCATTGGCTGGCAGGCGAAAGCCACGGGTCCAGGTGCCGCGCGCAATCCGCTGGCGGAAGATGTCGGCAATCTGCGCGTATTTGGGGACGTGACTGTCGGAATTCAATTCCATCTCGCCTCCGGAAGATCAATGAACCGATCAGGCCATGACAAGAGCTGCACCGCGCTCGCCGATCATCAGGCTGGTCGCGTTGGTGTTCGCCGAAGTGATCTGCGGCATCACCGAGGCATCGATCACGCGGAGCCGCTCGACGCCGCGCACGCGCAGCTGCGGATCGAGCACCGCTCGCTCATCACGGCCCATGCGGCAGGTCCCGACACAGTGAAACACGGTGCCACCCGTGTTGCGCGCAAAATCCCACAGCCCGGCATCGTCCGTTGCTGCATCTCCCGGCACCACCTCGATGTCCCACAGCGGACGAAACGCCTTCTGTTGGTAGATCTCGCGCAGGATGTTCAGGCCCGCAACGATGGTCTTGCGATCGATCTCCTCGGCGAAATAGTTGGGCGCGATCCGCGGCTGCTCGAACGGATCGGTCGAACTGATCGCAAGGCGGCCGCGCGACTTTCCGTGGCATTGCCAGACCGAAGCGGTAAATCCGGAATAGGTGTGAAGGGGCTCACCGGGCTTGTCGACCGACAGTGGCATCACGTTAAACTGCACGTCCGGCCTGCCGCCGACGGCGTATTCGGTGCAGGCTGCGCCCCCCACCTGCCCTGCGCCGACCGTCAACGGGCCACGGCCTGCCAGCATCCATTGCAGGCCCATCTTCGCAAGCTCGACCGGATTTCGGACCTGATTGTTCAGCGAGATCCGCTCCTTCAGGCGGACGATCAGCCGGGCTTGATAGTGGTCCTGAAGATTTGCGCCGACTTCCGGAGCATCGGCAACGACGGGGATGCCGAGCTTGCGCAGTAGATCAGCAGGACCGACGCCGGAAAGCTGGAGGATTTGCGGCGACTGCAGCGCCCCCCCCGACAAAATGACCTCGCGATCGGCTGTCGCGCGGTGCACCTGTCCCTTGCTGATCCATTCGACGCCGGTCGCGACGCGTCCGTTGAAAACCACCTTGCTGACATGCGCATGGGTAATGATGGAGAGGTTTCGACGGCCGGCAACCGGTTGCAGAAACGCAGAGGCGGAGCTGGTCCGCCAGTGACGCCCAATGCCGAGCTGGTAGGTGCCGACGCCGAGCGTGGTTGCGCCGTTGAAGTCCGGATTGCGTGGCAGGCCAAACTGCGCGCCTGCCTCGACCCACGCCCTGGATGCCGGATTGTCATTGCGGAGATCGGAGACCTCGAACTCGCCGAGGCCGCCGTGAAACTGGCTCTCGCCGCCGCGGTAGCGTTCGTAGCGCCGGAAATACGGCAGGACGTCACGATAGCTCCAGCCATCGGCGCCAAGGCGTTCCCAGTCGTCGAAATCCTCGTGCTGGCCGCGGATGAAGATCAGCCCGTTAATCGACGAGGATCCGCCGAGCACACGGCCGCGCGGCCAGACGATGGAACGGCCGCCGCTGCCTTCCGACGGCTCGGTCCTGAACAGGCGCGAGAAACGTTCGTTGTAGATGGTCCGATAGTACCCGACCGGAAGCCGGAGCCAAAAATTCCGGTCCGATCCACCTGCTTCCAGCAGCAGCACGCGGCAGGCGGGATCGGCTGACAAACGGTTTGCGACCACGCAGCCGGCGGAGCCCGCGCCGACGATAATGTAATCGTAGCCCTGCGATGACATCACGCGGTCCGGTACTGTTCGATCGAAGCAAGATCAGGCGTCAGCCCAAGACCTGGCCCGTCGCCGAGTTCGATCGCACCGTCCCGGACCTCAAGCACGGGGCCACAGAAGCGATCGCGCAGCGGGTTCTCATTGCAATCGACCTCCAGCAGCCCGTCTCCGCCGATGCCGGCCAGAAGATGGGCCGATGCGAGAAGTCCGATGCCGGCACCAAGATAATGCGGACAGAACATCTTGCCTGACTGCAGGATATCGCGGGCGATGCCCGCGCAAGCCGAGAGTCCACCCCATTTCGCGATGTCCGGCTGCACCACGCCGAGAATCCGCTCACCCAGCACCTCGGCAAATCCGGCGTGGCTGGCGATGTTCTCGCCGGCCGCTAGCGGAAACCCGATTTTCTGGCGGAGCTCCTTCCACTCCTGCTGCGGGCGGTCGGCGCGGATCGGCTCCTCGAGCCAGCCAAGGCCGAACGCTTCCAGCTGCGGAGCAAGCTCAAGCGCCTGCGCGATGGTCCAGCCCTGGTTAACGTCAGCGGCGAGCAGGCCTTCGCCAACAAGCCGCCGCAGGACCGCCAGATTGGCACGGTCGGCCACGGGATCAAAACCTATCTTCAGCTTCAAGGCGCGGTAGCCGCGCGCGAGGGCTGCCTCTGCGGCTCGCTCTGAGCCGGCTGGGTTGATGCCGCTGGCGTACACCTTGATCTTGCTCCCGGATCCGCCGAGCAACTTCCAAAGCGCAACGTTCTGGCGGCGCGCGTGGAGATCCCAGATCGCAAGATCGATGCCGGCGATCGCCTGCGCGAACGGACCCGCTTCGCCGGATTGCAGTGCGAGCACCGAGGTTCCCTGCGTCAGGCGCTCGAAAGCAGCTGATGGACGTTGCGCCTTGAATCCGACAAGGGCCGGCGCGAGCACCTCGTTGACCAGCCGAACACGATGCTCCGCTCCCGGCGCTGGAAAATTGCACCAGACCTCGCCCCACCCCACGTAACCGTCCGTATCCTCGACGCGAACGAAAACGGCAGGCCGATCCGCCATCCGCCCGAACGAGGTGATGACATCGGTCGTCAAAGGATAGCGATAGCCAAAAGCCTGGACGCTGCGAATGGTGAAAGACGACGATGTCATGCTCAGAAGGCCTGCTATGCCTATGACCAAAGGCGCTCTTGTATGGTCATCCTATTTATAATATGACTTGGAAAAACATCAACCGCTATCCGGGTGGACGCGTCGAATGAACGGAGCTGGCGTAAGACGCTTTGGTCTGGGATTGATTCCGTGGATCGGTGCAATCCTGCTCTGGTACACGGTGCGCTGGAGCGGCTTCGTCAATGTCTCGCTGATCCCCGCGCCGCACCAGGTCGCCGCCAAGTTCTTCGAGCTCCTCACGAAGGAAGGCCTCCTCGTCGACATCTTCGCCTCGACCAGACGCGTCTTCTTCGGCGTCGCGCTCGGGATTCTTGCAGCGGTCCCCGTTGGCTTCCTGCTCGGCTGGTATCGCCCGGCCCGCACCTTCGCGGACCCGATGATCAACTTTTTTCGCGCGCTGCCACCAATCGCCCTGATCCCGCTGGTGATTGTCTATTTCGGCGTGGACGAGGTCGCAAAACTGGTCATCCTGTTCTACGCCTCATTCTTCTCCGGCGTGATCGTGATGTATGAAGGCGTCTCGCAGATCACGCCCCTCTACATCCGCGTAGCGCAGACGCTCGGCGCCAGTCAGGCAGAAATCTTCCGCAAGGTCATCATTCCCCTCACCGTCCCGCATATCCTCACCGCGCTGCGGGTCGCATTGGGCGTGGCCTGGGCGACTCTCGTTGCATCCGAGCTGATAGCGGCCCAGCGCGGACTTGGCGCGATGATCCAGAACGCCTCGACCTATTTCCTGCTCGATGTCATTTATGTCGGCATCATCTGCATCGGCCTGATCGCCCTGATCATGGACATGATCCTGCGCAGGATCACGGCGCGGTTGCTGGTGTGGCAGGATCGGGTCGTCGCATGACGAAGCGTGCGCGATTCGAAAACGTTTCGTTGTCATTCGAAACTCCGAGGGGCCACCTCAACGTCGTCGAAGACGTCACCTACGACATCAACGATGGCGATTTTATCGCGGTGATCGGCCCCTCCGGCTGTGGCAAGACCACGATGATGAGCATGCTCGCGGGCTTCCAGAGGCCGACGACCGGCAATGTGCTGTTCGACGGGCGTCCCGTCGCGGGCCCCGGGCCCGAGCGCGGCGTCATCTTTCAGGAATATGGCGTCTTCCCGTGGCTGACCGTGAAGCAGAACATAGCTTTCGGCCTGAAGCTCAGCGCCAACCGCGTCCCGGCCGGTGAGCGCGATGCCATCTGCGATCACTATCTCGGCCTGATGGGATTGTCCGACTTCGCCAGCTCCTATCCGAAGCATTTATCCGGCGGCATGCGTCAGCGGCTCGCGATCGCGCGTGCCTATGCCGTCAAGCCGCAGTTCCTGCTGATGGATGAGCCGTTCGGCGCGCTCGATGCCCAGACCCGATCCAACATGCAGAACCTGCTGCTAAAAGTGCTCGAGACCGAAGGCAAGACTGTCATGCTAATCACCCACTCCGTGGAAGAGGCGATCTATCTCGCCTCCCGCATCGTGGTGGTGACCGCGCGGCCGGCACGGATCAGGCAAATCATCGACGTGCCGTTCGCCTATCCTCGCGATGAATCAATCCAGGAGCGGGCCGAATTCGGCGAGTTGCGAAGCTACATCAGGCAGCTCGTCATGGACGAGTATCGCGCCCAGCAGGCGCAAATGCGTCCGGCATCATTCTCGGAATAACAAACAAAACGGAGGATACCATGGACCGCAGACAATTTCTGACCACGACGGCGGGCCTCGCGCTCGGCACCTTCACGGCCTCAGCACCGGCGATCGCGCAAGCGAAAACGAAAGTCCGCGTCGGCTATCTGCACACCGTCGCGGTCGACGGCCAGATCTGGACCGGCATGGATCGCGGTTCCTTTGAAAGGCAGGGCCTCGATCTCGAGCTGCGACAGTTCAACACCGGCCTCGAGATCTTCCAGGCGCTGATCGGCGGCAGCCTCGACGTACTGGCCACCGGCGCCGTGCTCTCGAACTTCCCTGCCCGGGGGCAGGGCAAGGTATTCCTGATCAACGACATTGAGGTCGCGACCGCACAGCTCTGGGTTCGCGGCGACCAGGGCATCAAGTCGTTTGAGGATCTGAAGGGCAAGCGGATCGCGACCGCGACCGGTACCACCGCGCATGTGTTCCTGGATACCGCGCTTCGCGCCAACAAGGTCGATCCGAAGGAGGTCGAACTCGTCAACCAGACCATGCCAGCGGCCGTGACCGCCTTTATCTCCGGCGCGGTACCGGCCGTCGCTCTTTGGGTACCCTTCAACGTCACGGTTCGGGACAAGGTGCCAGGGGCGGTCAAGCTCGCCGATGCGTCAGCCTACTATCCAAAGGCCGCTATCATCGGCGGCTGGGCGGCGGCCAACGATTATTACGAGCCAAACAAGGAAACGCTGGCGAAGCTGATCCGTGGCTGGGCGGATGCGAATGACTACATTGTCGCGAACAGCACCGAAGCGATGGAGAAGCTGCAGAAGGGTCACTATAGCCAAACCCCGCTGGCCGACATCAACGAATCGTTCAAGGCCCAGAAGATGTTCACGTCCAGGGAGTGGAAGCGAATGTACTCAGACGGGACGGTCACCAACTGGCTGCAGCAGTCGACAGATTTCTTCATGGCCAACGCAGGCATCAAGGACTCCACGCCGGCAACCAAATATTTCGATCCCAGTCTGTATCTAAAAACAATCGTGTGATCTGATTGCGGAAGCTGGCGGCTCCCTTGCAAGGAGCCGTAGCACCCGCGCTCTCTTCATGTTGAAGAGGCTTTCGTTTCGAAAGCTGATCAGTCGATGATATGGGTCCCGTTTAGTTGAAGCGTACTGGCGGCGAACCGCCTCCGTTTGCATGACACTGAGCGATCCTGCGGCTTCATTGGCCCTGCTCATCACTGTAGGACCGCTGTTGCCCTGCTTCGGCTGTCTCGTTCGAGGCCAAGCAACGCTGCGCCCGCTCGATCTGGAAGTACAAGAACTAGTCATTCGACGGCTACATAGTCGCCATCTAGCTTCTGCGGCCGTTCTGCTTAACTCAGGCGAAGTTGATCCGAAACACAGCCGGGGCGCTTCTCGCCGAGCATGCGCCACCCGGATCTGAATATCAACTGCCGCTGACTGATAAGGTTTGCCGACAATCTTTATCAGTCTAGAACCGTCTCCCATTCGGATCGTTACAAGCAAGCCGACTGATGCCGCGTCCTTAAATTGTCATCAGATGAGGCGCCACCTTCCGCCGCTGCGCTCGTCTTTAGGAGCGGATGGCGTCAATCGCGTGAGCTAGTAGAACCGCAACGCTTGCCGCGATTATGATCACTAACAACCAACTGATCACGTCCGTCTCCATCAACATTATGGAGTGAAGGCGCTCAAACGCGCACAGTCAAAAACAAGTCGCCGAAAAGCTTAATTTCAGCGATGGGCTGAGGACTCGAGGCAACTCTTGCGTCCGCAGTCGGTCCTATCGGCGAGATGGCAGTAGCCGGGTCTCACCGACCCACCATGATGGGTCTCGGGGCAGCTCCCCTTTCGCTTGGCAGCAATAGAGAGCAGAATTGTTCCGTCCTCGGAACAGAATGCCCGCTAGGTTGATTTCGGTTCCGCCGAAATTGTGTTTGCAAAAGAGACAAAGTTGAGGCAGAATTTTTGCTACCGGGGCTGGCTGCATATTTCACTTGGTATTTTTGACCCGGCTTCATTTGACGACGCGTGGGCCGCAGCGATTTACCCCCCGCTGCGGCCTTCGCCGCACGGCAGGCCAGCGTGAACCGGCGAGCGCCCCTCAAGGTACGCCCTGTCGTTGGCGCCTCAGAGTCGGAGGACTGTGAGAACGGCTCAAGCGTCTCCAGCCGCAGCTTTCCGGTCTGCTCCGCTGATTGAGCTTCGCAGGAGCGGCTCGCCCTGGGCATTAGCCATTGGGACAGTGGCCCCGAATCGATGCCGGTTGCACGAAAGGGGCGGAATCCGCATTATGGTTTTGCTGGGCGAAGCGGATCTACCGTGGCTCTGAAGAACCCCGACGCTATTGCGGCAGTCGTGACTGCGCTGCGGCTTACTTACGGCGACGAAACGGCACGAGCCATGCTGGTCGGCGGCATGAGCCTGGCCGCGCTGATAGAGGCGATGTTCTCCGCCTCGGTTGAGCGACGCGATGCCGTTCGATACGTTGCGTCTGCCTTGGACGACTTCGCCATCTCGCCGGAACCCGGCCCCGTCTGGCACCTTCGCTACGTTTACGAAAGTCATGGCTCGTTTCGCGTCGTCGATATGGAGATTGCGACGCCAACAGGCACGCTGTCCAGTAAAGACGTCTGGCTACGTCTGCCCGTCTAGCTACCTTGCCACTTCTGCGATGTGGCCGGTGCTGTCGACGATTAGCGAGCGCGCGGTGCCTTCCTTGACGGCCTTGTAGGTCTTTATCTTTCCGGCTGGTAGTTCCTGGATCTGCGAATAGCCGGCGGCGCGAAGCTTGGCGATGATCTCCTCCGACGTCAGGCTGAGCGCGGACGAGGATCCCCAGACCAGTACGAGGGCAGCCATTACGAACGATCGCAGCACTTACCCTCCTTGCGCGCACGCCGTCATGGGGTTGACTCCTTATCTAGCCGCCGACCGGCCCCGACAACGTCTCCAGTCCAGCCTCTATTGCCGCGATGTCCTGCTCGATTTGCGCAATCGACAACCTGCAGTCAAAGCCCACCCAGGCCTTCAGGTCTCTGGCAAGTCGCCGGCGATGGATCCTCAGCTCTTCAAGCGACTGGCGGTCTTTCACTCTTGCGTAGCCATCCACAATCAACTCAATCGCACTCGACATGACGCTACTCCACAAAAACATTCTGATTTAATCGAATAAAGCTTAGTGCAAGCCGCCCGTTCGGCGCAACTTCTGCGCTGGCTTTGTACAAAATGGCCCCTCCGCCGGCTTACGCTTCAGCCGATGGGGCGGCTGGGGAACAACAAGAGCCAGAGAGCCCCTCGAATGTCCAACCAGGCCGTCGTCAAAATCGGTCAAGATCATTGACGGGCTGGCATTGCACTCAGCGT
Organism: Bradyrhizobium sp. Kon69; assembly: GCF_055807515.1. Classification (NCBI taxonomy): domain Bacteria; kingdom Pseudomonadati; phylum Pseudomonadota; class Alphaproteobacteria; order Hyphomicrobiales; family Nitrobacteraceae; genus Bradyrhizobium; species Bradyrhizobium sp. Kon69. Next base: position 58,575 of record NZ_JBVVOS010000037.1, read on the forward strand.
GCAACGGCAAATTCTTCGAAAACGGTTGAGCACAGGGTTTTAGTTTTTTCTAGCTTTTCCCGAACGGGGGCGTCAAACTTGCGTCCATTGAGAACGTAATTTTTTCAGGGACATTGCGATGGGAAAACCTGCCGTTTCCCGTGATGCCTTCCGGGGACTATTCGCTTTCTATGCGGCGAAGGCTCATCACGACCATAAGGCCGAGGCTGAACATTCCCTTTTGCGGATGTTCGGATCGGCGGACGATATACCGGATACGTTGCTGCAGCAGTGGTCGGACAGAGCTGAGTTGCTCGGCCCCGAAACCGTTGGTCGCTTAATGGATCCACGCGTCCGTCAAATCACGAACGGCAACGCGCAATACGACCATGCCAGCGACTTTCTTCACACGCTGCTGAGAGACCTCGGGCAGAAAATGCAGTGATCAAACCGCCATGCCGTTGGCGCCACAGTCGTCAGACGCATAGACTTGGCACCTCTTTTCCTGCGCTTTTGATCGACTTGGACTTCATAGGAACCCATCTGGCGTTCAGCCAAGCTCCATGAGCCGGCGCGCCCCACTGAGCTAGGTATCCATACCGCTGTTATCCGCCTGGATGCAGCCGACCCACGCCCGCTAAACCGCTGGACTGCGTCTGCTGCCACGTAGGCTACGATCGCAGCCGTGTGAAATAGTTCACAGATTGGGAAAAGAAAGCTCGCTACCATCGAGAGAGCGGCGGAGATGCTCCGGCCTGCTCGGTCGTCTGCCCATCCGGCTTGATGATGAATTGTTTGTTGTCTCGGTAGCGGAAAAGGCGGCGACGATGATTGACGACGATTTGGTCCGGGCACATCGCAACAATATTCAACGCTATCACCTCTTATTGCAAACCACTCTGACGGACTTCGAACGGCAGTATGTCGAAAGACGTCTGAGCGACGAGCAATCGAAGCTGGATAGGCTAATGACTCGTGCTCAAGCAAAGCGAGACGGCCAAGCGGCTACAGATCACGCAGGGTAGGACACCCGATGGAGCACACGGGCTTGCTGTTAAGGGCTGCGGCAGAAAGGCTTGTGCGAGCAGCTGCGCAGCTTCAGCATTCCGAGCGGAGACAACTAGCCGAAGCACGGCAGCACCACCTAAACACTTGCACTCGCCCTTCGATTGCGGTTGGATCGTCTTTTTAGGATTTGATCCAATGGCAATTCAATTGCTTGTGGCGAAGGTTCTCAGGGACGAGCTATCTTTAAGGGGCATGCAATCATTAAGCGTTGAAGATTCCGAGGCGATTGCTGCTCGCATCTTCGAGCGGATCACTGAGCTCGAGCTGGAACTTGCCGCCCGGGGGTTCAACATCCCCGCGAGCGGCGATGATAGACCAACGTGACGAGCCGAGCGTCATGTCCGTTTACGATCCGCTAGAGCTGGTGTGCACAAGGGCGCAAACTATTCGGCTCACGTTCTCGGAAATCGAGGGAATTCTTGGGAGGCCGTTACCGCCGTCAGCTTACAAGTTCAGTGCCTGGTGGGGAAATGAGAGTTCGCGCAAAGCTGGGCTCACGCAGGCGATGGCGTGGCTGCAGGCAGGCTTCACGGCCAGAACTTCACTGAAATAGCGGGCAGTGGAATTCCATCGAGCCTAAAGGCTTCTACGTCGCGCCACCTTAGTGTTGCGAGCTTTCCCGCGCGTCCCGGCAGCGTCAGTCCACGGAGAATCAATCCGAACGCGGCGGCCTGTTCTACCTCTCCTCGCGGTCCTCGGCTCTTCGGCCCTTCTCCTCCAAGGCTGCGTCGATGAAAAGGAGGTCCAGAATTGCATTCTTTGAGACAAAATAGCTCCCATTCGAACGCCCCAGTGCTTGGGTTATCGCTCAGGCCGAATAGCGGCCTACTGGGCAGACGACGAAGAGGTTCACCGTACTGCCGATTTCAAGTGCCAAATCGATCAGGGCAGCACTCCGAAATCAATAAGCCAATACACCTAGGTGGCACCGGACAGATCACGCAACACTCTTCAGCCACCAAGGTTGTGGTTGCAATGGACGAGACCGCTGTGGCGTCGCCGCATGAGCATGGCTCGAATTTTAGCCCGGGGAAAGGCGTACGTCCGAGCTCCTCGCCTCTGCGGGGCGACGCCTGGGGCGCGTCCGCGGTGAATGGCGCCCGCCGAGGTCCTATAGTCGGCACTGTCATCAGTTCAGCTTGAAAAACGTCTGCCCTAGCCGCTCCTTGAGCGTTTCCAGTAACGACAGTCTTGTATCAGGCGCCGCAGCTTGCGCTCCCGTTGCGGGTGCGGGAATAATATTCAACGGTTTCGCTGTTCGGCGGTTAGAGGCATTTTTCCCAGATTCGCCTTTTGCCGCATGCTTCGGCTTCAAGACCTCGCCGCCTGATTTCGGAGTGACCGGCTTCCCGGCGACGTCAAGTTCGGAGAATGCGCTCTGCAGAGGCCGAGCAGATTGCACCAACGTCGTCGATGTAGAAGGACTGATGTTCGACGGAGCCACAAGCGTCGGCAAACTGGTATCGATTATTACCCGTTCAGGTGCCCGCTCAACTGAGCTGATCCTTATGGACGGTCGCTCTACGTCACTGTTCCCTGGGCCCAGCGCCTGCTGCGGCAGGCACCAGCCGATTCCGATCATCAACAGGACGAGAGCGCTGCCGACGAATCCGAAGTATTTAATCAAAGGCACAGGCCGCCTCCGTTTGGGGACGACCTTGCGGCCTCGTTTGTTAGCAAAAAGCTAAAGGTAGATTAAAGCGGAAGACATGGTTACTACGCACGTTGCGATGCAAAGTGGCTATCTCGCGGGCGTCCGTGACTTCGATGCTGCGTCGTAGATCTCGATCTTCAGCATCGGATACTTGGCCAACAATTCAAGGGCCGCTTTAGTCGCGGCGTCCTGATCAAGAAATTCAGTCTTGAAGCGACCATCGACGAGCATCGCAAAGCCGGTGGCCGGCGCGAGGTCAGCACGCCGAACTTGGCTTGGTTGCGGACGTTCCAGGTGAAGGGTTGTTTTGTTCATTCCTTACTTATCCGGCTGGAGAACGCCCTTGCTGCTGAGGCTCTCGCAAATCGCCGAATTGAATGCTTGGGGTTTCCCAACCGGCGTAAGCACAGAACAAGAGAACAGAGATTCGAAATGCAATCGACATGCCGCCCGCCTTTTCTTGTTGGTGAGGACGGTACAAGCAACGTCTTACGGCCAGCTTAGGAGAAAGGGTTTGCGCAAGGTATACGCCTGATCAAAAGTGCGAGGCTGGTTTGCCGAAGCCCCCGTCACATTTCTGTCGGAGACCGCACCGATTCAGCATTCATGAATGAATTCGCTATCGTGACCAGGTGTACTGCGGCGGTGCCCAGCTGCTCCATTTCCTTGTCAGCAGTGTAGGCTGAAGCCGCTCGTCGATAGGCGATTGCAACGGTTGCGTATGCATCCGTGATCAGTACAGCTGAATGGTCGTGCGCATCCTTGGCTTTCCGATCACGTGCTTGGACGACTTTTGTTGCCGCCTGAGCGGTTAATTCAGCAAGCTTCTCGTTACTTAAGCTCGGATCATCAATACCAGGCTGACATGCAGAAGCCGCGCCGGCGATGGCCTGATAGTATTGGCGCTTCTGCCACTCATTGGCCGTCAGGTAACTCTGCAGCAGGCGGCGAGCCCTCACTTCAAGCTGCTTTCGATCGCTTCGGATCTTTTGATGATCTGAG
>NZ_JBVVOS010000038.1:0-58830 GCF_055807515.1 Bradyrhizobium sp. Kon69
TCAAGCCCCCAATCCCTGCAATCTCAAATGCCACCGCAACCGAAAAACTGACTCCTGCTCAATCGCTTAGAGCCTTGTTCACGGACGGCCAACGCCGCCTAACGCTGCGACCATGGCTCGGTCGTTGGTCCGCCGGTGACTTTAATGCTTACGGGATCTCCGGCATTAAGCCCACACTGTACCAAGGAACTGCTCTCGCGAGCCAGACGCGATCTTCCGACGCCCTACAAGCTAAGCACTTCTCGCGGACGTAAACAGAACGTCTAATATATCTTGTGACACGTCTCAATGCGCGGTGGGCTGATGATCTCGTACAATTTGAGGGACAAAGCGGCGATTGTGACGGGAGCCACAAGTGGTGTCGGATTTGCGGCGGCGAAGATGCTTGTCGAATCCGGTGCAGCAGTCGCTTTGAATTTTCTGCCTGATGATGAACGCGCTCGCAAGCAGTTGCAGGTCTGCGGACGTTGGGCAATGTAATAGCAGCTCCTGGATACGTAAGTAATCCGGAACCGAATTGATGATCTCCAAGGCAGTATCCAAAGTTAGCAGGCTGGACTTGCTTGTCAACAATGCCGGATCTCCAGGAGTGAAGGTGTCCATTCCAGCTGCGCGCCTCGACCTCATGACGGAGGAGCTTTGGCCCTTCCTTTTTCAGGTGATTGACGAGTGTGTTCCGATGCAGCAAGGCTGCAGCGCCAGCCTTGAAAGAATCAAGAGGAGCGATCGTAAACGTGGCATCGATCGGTGGTTTCGATTATCCCAGCAGCACAATCGTGTACGGTGCAGCGAAAGCAGGAGTGATAAACCTTACTAAAAAATCTCGCGCGCGCACTTTCTCCTGAGGTGCGGGTCAATGTTGGATCTATACCCTTGGATGCGCTGGCCGGAGGAATCTCTCCGGCGAGGCATTGAAAAAACCTTGCTGAAGCGGGTGGCGGAGCCGGCCGAAAGTGCTGATCTCATCACCTATCTTGGTTTTGGGGCGAGCTTTGGTACTGGCAACGGTAGCCATAGATGGCGCTCTGACACTTGCATGAGTCGTAGGTGTGGCCAAGCCGCGAACGTCAGCGTTGCTTTTTGTGCCCGAGCTATCGCCGTCGGCGAAGGGACTTGCTGACCAAGCTACGCAGGATCTCTAAGTGATTTCGGCGCGCCCGACCAAAATACTCAGGCAGGTGCCGCCAAGGGTAGGCTCCTAGAAGGAAGACAACGTGCGCCGTACAAAATGTTCGATCGTCTGGACGCAAAAGGCATCTAGACCGTAGCGTCCGAGAAGGCGGGCACTGCGTCTGCGTGCTGCTATCTCGCATGTTCCTCGGTCGATCATGCCACGGATCACTTGCATCTATGCATCAGCATGATCGATCTCCAAATCCTTCAGTCCGGCCGCCGGGATGTTTGTTGATCAGACGGCTTTGCAACGCGATGTCCGAGACGCTGTGAGATAGTTGCCGCCGCGTTCATGACAACGGGCGCCAGCTGTCGTTCGCCTTGCTGAGTAAAATGAAAGACCGGCATGGTGATGGCGATTGCGGCCGCAACTCGTCCCCTCCGATCGAGGACCACGGCGGCGATCGAGGCGATCTCCGGAATGAACTCTCCTACGTTGAGCGCGTATCCTCGCTCGCGAATGCTGCACAGCTCGCGTTCAAGCGCGCTCGGATCAGTGATCGTACGGTCCGTAAAGGATTCGAGGCCGAGTGTCAAAACCTCCTCCAGCGTAAAGCCTGGCATTTGCGACAGCATGGCTTTTCCGCTAGCCGTGCAGTGGGCTGGATTGCGCCGCCCGGGTGCTGCGATGTGCTTAATGGACCCGGGACCAAGTACATGCTCGATGTTGATCGCCTCGGTCTTATTCCAAAGACTGAGCGAGGCCGTTTCTCTCGTACTTCTGGCAAGTTCTTCCAGATAGGGCCTCGCCACCCTGACCACATCGAGTTCAGCAAGAAGTCTGCTCGCGAGCGCGATAAGTTCAACTCCGAGGACAAACCGGCCAGTCTCTTCGTTGCGCTCGGCGAATCCGTTGTGTCCAAGAGTCGCCAGTGTCCTGGACACGGCACTGACATGCTTTCCTAGCCGGCGCGCAATCTCATTCACACCGCTCGGCTTTTCACTCGCGCCGACAACCCTTAGCAGATCGATTGCTCGCTGGACGGTCGTAACCTCTCCGACGGTTCGGTCGCCATGGCTCTGGGAACGTCTGCCAGAATTCATCGAAGTACCTCGGATTCTCTTGACAGGAGTTCATGCACCTGTCACTTTATGCAACACAATTGCATTATTTGCAATGGTTTCGGGAGGAGAATATGTCCGGCGAGTCACTGAGGTGGGAGCGAGTCTGCAAGCAGTACAGCGCCACGCGGGCGGTCAATGGTGTTCCGGTTCCACGACCCAGCGGGCGAGTTGGCCGCTTTTTTCGGACTTGGAGGCTTGGACAAAACAACCGCTTCAATGCTAGTTACCGTGTTCAAGGTACGAACCTCTGGCCGAACCGTCCGTCCTCCGTCCTCACCTGGGCTGCAAGAGTGCAGCGAAATATCCTGTGGTGTTTCGACGAGTCGTTCCTACACCCCTCGATTTTCGAAAGCGTGGCATTCGCGCTGAAAATGCGTGGACTGTCCGGCTCCGAGCTTCGCACCCGTGTGGCCGAAGCGCTCAGTATGTTTCAGCTCGATGATTACCAGCGCTGTATGTTTCGCCAGCTGTCGGATGACCGACAGCGGCGAGGTGCATTCGCCCGCAGTTGTCTTCTCAGCCATAACTTTGTGAAAGGCTTCGGGAGCACTCAGCTTGAATTAAAGCGTCTGCAGAAGCCCCTGGAGGCAGCGTGGTGAACCGTCACCTGAGAACAAATAATGATGCCGCATGTGCGATCGGATTGTGGCGATGAATGACGGCAACGTGGAGCCGATCGGAACGCCAGAGGAATGTATGAATCTTCGCGAACCCGCTGTGTTGCGACCTTCATTGGCGAGACCAATTGCTTTGGATTTAGCGCGCGAACACCCACCTGTCCGTCGACCGCAATTTTGTGTTTCGATGTGGTGGGCGTATCGCCCGGGGTGATCGCTAGATTGGCGGCGATTGTTACGGCTTGCGCTTTGATGCTTTTCCGGTTGGGAAAACGGATCGTGGATCTCTTCTCGACGTGGTTGGGCAACAGTTTCGCGCTTGGCGCCCCCTCGAGCACTGCACGGCGTCCTCGTAGGTTGGTGTCATATGAAACCTCAAGTAGATCCACTTGCAGCTTAGGTGGATGTAGGAGCTCCTCATGAGAATCGATCGCATTGACGCGCGAATACTGACGGCTCTGCAGAAGGACAACCGGCTGACGTCGGACCAACTCAGTGCGATCGTAAACCTGTCTCCTACTGCCGTACAGCGACGCCTCAAACGCTTGCGTGCGACCGGCGTTATCTTAGCCGATGTTTCGATCGTGTCACCAAAAGCCGTGGGCCGTCCGATTACGATGATCGTCTTCGTAACGTTGGAGCGGGGACGAGCCGCGATCATTGACCGCTTTAAACAGTCGATTCGGGCTACACCCGAAATCATGAGCGGCTATTACGTCACCGGAGAAAGCGACTTCGTTCTGGTAATCACCGCGACGAGCATGGACGATTACGAGGAGTTTACGCGCAGGTTGTCTGAAAATCCTGATATCAAATGCTTCGAGACTCACGTGGTGATGGATCGGGTTAAGTGCGGGTTCACCGTCCCGATCGAGGCGACCGCCTCTAACGAGGACAAAAGCCCGGTCGCTCCAGCTCGTAAAGTCCGGGAACGCATCCTTAGCCAAAGCAACGGCAGGAGGCATCCCACTGCAGCGATCTTCGGATCTAGCTGATTGCAATCGTCGCGGTTGATACCGCCATTTTCACCTCTTACCCACGGCGCAGACAGTAGGCATGCCTGTGAAGTGATCTCGTGAGTTTTGCGACTCGGCCGCTCATTCGGTGGCCGGACGCATCTTCCCCCGTCGAGACGGCTACGAGCGATCATCCGGAGCGGATCGACAAAGGACAACGATAATCCGGAATAGCCGCAACGATATGTTCCGCAGACCCAGTCAGAGTAGCGACCTACCTCACTAAGCGAAAAGTCGCCGGTGCGTTGAGCCCTCGGACGGCGAGTGCCTGCCGATGTGCTCGGGGGTGCCACGCTCGGTGATGGATACGGCGGCGGTGGAGGAGGTTAACATCGTCACCAGCAGATTCAGCTCCTACTCGGTGTCACTTCCCAAGCGCCGGCTCATGTCGTTCTGATCCGGTTATCCGCAGGTGCTCTATCTTTAATCAAGTCGCTTCCATTGGTGCGTGAACTCACAGAGCCGCCAAGGCATCACATGCCTTTCTCATGACGCTGCAAAAAACAGCGAACCTTCCGCTCAGGCGCCCGAAAAATGCATCATCTCCCAATAAAGGCAGCAACGAGGCGCACAGAATGAAGGATTTATGTGTGGATCGGTCACAAGCGGATGGGGTTGCAAGACAACTTTATTCGGGTGTCGACCGACACCGGATTCATTGCAGCGCGGACCTATGAAATTGAGCTTCATTCCGAGGGGTCATAGTCCATGTCTGAACGTTCAATATGCCGATCAACTAAGGAGTCCATGATGTCTCGACAAGTCATCATCACATGTGCGGTCACCGGTTCGAGTTCACCAGCCCTTGAGAAGCATCCAGGCATTCCGAAGACGCCGTCGCAAATTGCAGATGCGGCGCTGGACGCTGCGAAGGCGGGGGCTGCAGTCGTCCATATTCACGTCCGCGACCCAGAAAGCGGAGCAGCATCAAACAAGTTCGAACTTTATGAGCAGGTCGTCAAAAGGCTGCGGGATGCGGCCACTGATGTCATCATCAACTTGACCTGCGGAATGGACGGGAGCATATCGCTTGAATCCCTTGATCCGGTCACTATCAGCAAAGCGACGTCGCTCAAAACGCCCCTGGGGCGCTGCGTCCACGCAATCAAGCTTCAGCCGGAGATTGCGACTCTCGATTGCGGCACGCTCACCTTTGGGGAGAGCATCTTTGTTGCGCGTATGTCTGATCTGCGAGAGATGGCAACGCTTATGCGAGATGCTGGGGTGAAACCCGAGCTCGAATGTTTCGAGCTCGGTCACATCGAAACGGCCAAGCAGCTAATCTCGGAAGGGAAAGTTGATAATCCTGCGCTCTTTCAATTCTGCCTCAGCACAGGCTATGGCGCTCCCGCTGTGCCAATCGTTATGCAGGCAATGAGAGACATCTTGCCCGCGGGGGCCATCTGGGCTGGATTTGGCTGCAGCGCGGTCCAAATGGCAACGGTCCCCCAGCTGGTTGGACTAGGCGGACACGTCCGAGTTGGGTTGGAAGACAATCTCTATCTGCGACGTGGCGTGCTCGCATCAAACGCCCAGCTCGTGGAGAATGCAGTGGGAATTATCGAGCGTATGGGAGCAAGCGTCGCGACCCCGGCCGAGGCTCGGAACATTCTTGGTGTTGTGAAGCGCGGATAGCATTGCCCTACGCGGGCGGAAACCAACGGCCTGGTCGAGAATACCCTCGATCAGGCTATTCTCACTCCCTTCCAAAGCTGCGGCGCTTTGAACGTAGCTGAAGATGGAGCTTAGTACCGGGCAAGGTGCTTTGCTGACCGCTATGGTGAGCTGCCCGCCCAAGCTCAGTGAGCTCGAAGTCCCTGCCGGACAAATCAAAGCCTATCCTTTGATATTCGCGCCGCGGGAGACGCGACCGCAAACCATCGAGCTCCTCGGAGACGGTGTCCTGGGCGGTAATAGCCGACTTCATCACAAAATGAGGTGCGGCTGAACGCTCACTTCGGTTCAGTCGCCATGACTTTCACAAAGGTTCCCCAGCCATGCCTCACCGTGATAGAGCAGCTTCACTGAAGCAGGTGCTTGAGATACTCGAGCCTGAACGTATCGAGATAGACCGGTTCCGCGCCCACAGCCTGGACCTCAAGTGGGGCTACGTGTTCGGAGGACAGTTCCTGGCGCAGTCCTTAGTGGTTGCCGAACAGACGGTTCGCGAGGACCAGGCCGCCCATTCGGTCCACGGCCATTTCCTTCAATCGGGTGATGAGCACAAGCCGATCACTTACGAGGTGGCACGGGTCCGAGACGGCAAGAGCTTCGCCACCCGTCGAGTGGACGCAATTCAGAATGGCCGTACAATTTTCACATTGACAGCGTCCTTCCATCGTGAAGAGCCCGGGTTCGAGCATCAGGACCCAATGCCGCAGGTGCCCGGACCGGAGGGCCTGTTGTCTCAGGCCGAGATTGCTCGCAAGCACATCGACAGGATGTCAGATAGGATCCCCAATGCGGCTCGCGAGCAATTGTCGTTCGAAGGTGCGATCGAGGTCCGTCCTGTAGACCCAATCGGCATCCTAAACGCCGAGGCAATACCGCCGCTGCGAAGCGTCTGGTATCGTGCCCTGGGCACGCTCCCGGATCGTCCGGTGCTGCACCGCGCCCTGTTGGCCTATGTGTCGGATTTGAACCTCTTAGGGACCGTCCTGCGGCCGCATGCGCTGACTTCGGTCACGCCCGGCTTGTATTCGACCAGCCTGGATCATGCCCTCTGGTTTCACCGTCCGTTCCGCATGGACGAGTGGTTGCTGTTCGTCATGAACAGCCCATCAGCGAGTGGCGCGCGCGGCCTCACCGGCGGCCGGTTTTTCACCCAGGACGGATGCCTCGTCGCCTCGGCGGCGCAGGAAGGGCTGATCCGCACGCGGAGCTGAAGTCGGGACAGCAGATCAAGGGGACTAGAAAGGCGAACAGCGCCGCGTTTCGTTGCGGTGTCTCGGTCAGAATCTCGGCCGCCATTAAGCCTGGTCCGAGGTGCGGGCAGCTAGTTACAACAGAGTATGTGCGAACTGGAGAGCCGAGCCTGGTTAATTATCTGAACGGGTATTGTCCAACACGCAGCCTCCGTGCCGATGTCGAAGGCGTTCTAAGCCGGGTTCAGAAGCGAACGACACCGCAACCTCTATGATGGCGCTGCGTGACGGTCAGGCCGCCCGCTCATCGGCGGGCTTGTCGGTTTGGCGGAGCAGCTTCCATTGTCAGGCAGCAGTTCGCGCGGACGCGGTGCGGGAAGATCGGCGATACGGGCGAGGATGTCGGTGAGCCAACCCTTAGGATCGACGTCGTTGATGCGACAAGTCGTGATCGTCGTCAGCATGATGGCGGCACGCTCGGCGCTACGCGAGCTACCGGCGAAAGGTCCACTTGCGCCGTCCCAATGCGAGCCCCTCAACGCGCGCTCAGCACAATTGCTAGTCAAGCGGATCCTGCCATCTTCGAGGAAGCGGCGAAGTCGTCCCAGCGCCTGAGGATGTAGTTGATCAGGTTGAGGACCTGGGAGGAGCGCTAGAGGGCTTCGCGCTCACGCGGGAACCGGGCGTGCATGTTCTCCATAAGCGACTTGCTCTTTTCCTAGCGCATCCTAGCGCACGGCGCGCCGCTCGTCGGCGCCGCGACCGTTGATGACGGCTCGATCTCGAACAAGGCATCGAGGCATCCGACCGCCTCAAGCGCGATCGGAGAGACCAGTATGCACTTCTTACCTTCCCAGCATTTTTCTCGATGTCAGCCAGCTCGAAGAAGCCCCGCCGCGCATGGGCAAAGCAGAGCGCCGGCGTAATCGGCAGCACCTTGGTCTGCGGGTCGAACAGCGGCTTGGAGCCGTTGCAGAAATCGGCTTGCAGGATTCCGGCGAAGGCAGCCAGATGCTTCTGGGGATGCTCGCCTCGTCGGTCGCTTGAGGCGTAATAGGCCGCCGTCGGCGGCGCAGGGCCGGTCATCCCGCACATAGTCCAGATCCGCCCAGTCGTGCACTTGCCCTTCGCCAGGATACCGATGGTCTTGAGATCGCCATGAAGGTGCCCGGCAGCGAGCACATAGCATTCGATCAAGTAGAAGAGCGGGAGACGGCGAAGGTCCAGTGGCTGACCTGGTCGGCCAGCTTCGAACAATGGTAGGTCGATCCCCTCGCACTGAAGCGCGCACTCTGGCGGTTGAGCGTGATATGCAAGCCGAACTTGTCGAATGGGATCGTCGCCAGCAATTGTGGGCCGATGAAGCCGCGCGGCTTGTGCAGGCGGCTGACTGATCTTCTCGTAATCGCGCAGGTGAACTTCTTGGGCACCGTCTCGATCAGCTTGAAGCGGCGCGGGATCTCCTCCAACGTCCTATTCACATCCTCACCGATCTTGGCCAGCCGCGATCCACCGCAGCAGGCACAGGCGTCGGAGCCTCAATGACGACGGGCTCGCGCAGGTGATCATATTGATCGAGAGCTTTACCGCAAATATCACACTGCAGGTACATGCGCCGTCTTTAAGCCGGCGCGCGTTTGTTCGTGGACTTCTTTGGCAGCCAAAGCGAGCGCTCGAAAAAGGTCGGCACGCCGCGAAAGCATAGGCGGCAAACACTCTCGATTCGGCTGATCTGCCGCCTATTTGTGTCTCCTCTGGAATTCTGCGCGCAGGCACAAAAGTTGCCGAAAGTCTGCGCCATTCATCGTCCTACGTGGCAAGTTAATCCCGCTTTTTTGATTATAAGGGACATCCAGTCCGGAGATCAGCATATGAGTTCAATCCCAAGATCGGTCCTCGTCGAGGTTGCTGTCGACGAAAGCGAATGCTTCCCATGCGCCGACGGACGCAAATTCCACCTAGGACGTGGATGGCGTCGTCCATTGCTGCGTAGGCAATATATCCTTGGGCCTCTATCGCTCACGTCGCGCGAGGCTCTGAATAGCGCCAATCTGTCGTTCGATTTGGCTCTGGCTGACAAGACTCGTGCATCCGAGCTTGAAAATCCCCATTGGCGCGCAGGCCTGAATGTCTATCGGGGGCCAGCTGATTTGTAAGGCCGTGGCCGAGCCTCCCCGGCTGTCTTTTTTCACCGATCGAACAGGCTGCGGCCTGATTCCCAGAGGCCTCCCTTGGGGGGCATTTCCTCCCTGACTTAGGGGGCCATTCCTTCGGGAGTGGCCCCCTTTTTTATCGCCCTTCCCCAAGTTGGTTGTGCGAAGCTTCAGCCGCCTCAGAAAGTAAGCCTGACCTCCGATAGAAGCCAGAAAGGACGCGCTTCGGAAGCCAGCGTTGTTGCGGAGTTCGCGTCGACACTGCCTTTTTTGCAGAAGTGAGGCAGCTAACCATGGTCGTGGCTAGCAGCCCACACGCAGCTCCAGATTAAGCTGAAGCCGACCCGGCGCATTTCTCGTATTCCTGGAAAACGTCATTCGCTTGCCGACCTTAGACGTGGATGACACCTGCCGGCTTGGCGTAGAAAAGCTTACACGGAATGACTACTTCTACTAGGGAGTTCGGCTCCGCTTATAATCACCAAACAACACGTCATTGGCGGCGCGGTCGGGCACGTCGTCCTTCCACCGCACCGATCCGAACGGGCGCTCGAGCATCCGACGGACGCGCACGGGATCCGGACCGATGTGGAAGGACGCAGCTTGATGATCAAGCGCCCGTTCGGAGTGGGTGGAGCGGTTGCGTTGACGCAGATAATCAAGCCATGTGGGACAATGGTAGCGCTCGGTCCATAGTTCAGGATCGGCAATGTCGCGTGCAATGGACCAACCATAGGCGCCGTTCCGTTTTCGGAACAGCTGCACATCCTGCATCACATTGTGAAAAGCGCGCGCGTTCTCTTGTGACACGCGATATTCGATCTCTATGACAAGCGGTCCACTACGATCGGTCAAAGGGAGCCGAACCTCAGGATGCGCTAACGCCTCGGCGTCCTCGCTTCGCGCGTTGATGCGGGGCATACGGAGCCATAGCCCAAACAGCGGAGAAATGAACATCAGGCCGGCTGATATCAAGAGTGCCGATTCGACGCCGGCGGCATCGGTCAGGTGTCCCCATCCCCAGCTACCGACGGCAATTCCACCTGAGCTAGCCGCCTGGTACGCCGCGAGCGAGCGTCCTGCCACCCAGCGCGGCGCCGATAATTGTACCCCGATATTGAACAGCGCCCACGCCAACATCCACACGGCGCCCGCGAGGATAAGCGCGACCGATGTCAAGATCAACTCGCGGCTGAGAGCTACTGCGGCAAGCGCGCCACCCATCGACAGTGCACAGGCGCGGATCGCTGCCTCTCCGCTCATACGCTTCCGCACTTCAGGCAAATTCAGCGCTCCGATCACTGCCCCCAAACCGAATGCGCTGAGCGTAATCCCGTAGGTCTGGGCATCGCCGCCGAGGAGATCGCGCGCCACCAGCGGCATCAGTGCTATAATGGCGCCACCAATCACGCCGGTAATCATGGAGCGGACCAGAACGATTTTAATCGAAGGCGAATTCGCGATGTAACGGACCCCCGAAACCATGGCCCGATTTAGCTTTTCCGGGGGAAGATGCGAAGGTTCTGAAGTTCGTCGCCACAAGAATAGCGCCGCAATCAGCGGAAGATATAGAAAAGCGTTCAAAGCGAAGGAAGCTACCGCGCCTGCGGTCGCAACCACAATGCCGCCGATCGCTGGTCCTACGCTGCGTGCGATATTGTAGCTGATGCTGTTCAGCGCGACCGCTGCCGGGAGTGATTCTGAAGGCACCTGCTCGCTGACGGAGGACTGCCAGGCAGGATCCATCAAGGCGATCCCGCTGCCGATCACGAAACATAATACCAACAACAAATCCGGTGTGACCAGCCCGAGCCAGGCGAGCGCAGTTAGGGTGGTCGCACCCGCGAGCGAGATGCCCAAGGAGACGAGCATCACCACGCGCCGATTGTACATGTCGGCGATCGCACCGGCTGGCATAGAGATCAGCATAACGGGCAGCAACAATGCGGTCTGGACGAGCGCGACTTTGTCGGCTGATGACGTCATTTGGGTCATCGCCCATGCCGCGCCGACGCCCCGAACCAGTGCGCCCAAATTTGAAAGCAGGCTTGCGAGCCAGATGCGACGGAACGTGGCATAGCGGAACGGCGCAGTGATCCCTTCGGCCTTGAACGTCGAAAGCTTGGGAGAGTCGGTCATTTTGATTCCTGCCTCACCGCCGAACAATCGAAGATGGAGTCCGAAGCTCGCCCTCTGGCGAGCGCGCGAGGGAAACTGACGTTGGTCCTGCAAGGCTAAGCGTCAACGATACCGCCCGGCGTCCATTTAGTCCCTGGGATATGCCACTGATGTCAACCCAGCGTAGCGGCCGCTTAGCAAAACCGGTGATCGTGTATTCTCTCCCTTCCCGACATCGATCCCGAACTTGATGCAAGCCGCGATAAGACAGCAGAATGTAGCTTGCCGCGCCCGATTGCGAAACGGCAGCTGATGTGTCAGCGGGCCCGTAGTTGGGCCGCCGCCAATTTTTTAAGGGCTGCATGTTCTCGATAATTTGGAGAGCGGCAATATTTTGGGCTGCTTCGAAGCTGGTTTGCGAATTCCATCAAAGCATCGTCAATTGAGCATTCTATAGAAATCGGTAGAACGGTTTTTGGCGTTTTACTCGAATGAGCGAGGAAAAGCCGCGCTTGGGGCAGGTGGGCTGGATTGAGCCTCAGCTGCTCCGGTTGGATGAAAGAGTTGTCCGGCCTTGCGCCAATCTTCACTATTTTGCGTCGCGCTAAAGGGCCTTTGCCATAGAACTTCGCATTCAGCCGAGCTGGCGCAGGATTTCGGCTGCTGGATGGATCACATTAATGGAACTCGGCTTAAGTAGCCCGATAGTACTTCGCAAACATAAAAATAGTCTGAGCCGCAGGCGCGCGGAACGGAAACGCTGTTTGGAAGGAGCGCAGGTTTGGCAGGAGAATCGAATGGAGTCATAGCTGTCTGTCCGCGCGGGGCGGATCGCGCGCGCAAAGAACTACAATCCGTAAACAAAAGTATTCTGGTGAAGTCCTCGTTGGACGCTGCAGCGCCGGAAGGATCGGGTTGCACCGGGAAGGAAACAATATCGATGCCAGGCACGAACGATGCCTTTGTGGAATTTTCCGGCGTTCAGAAGACCTACGACGGCGAGACGCTTGTCGTTAAGAATCTCGATTTGGACATTCCCCGCGGTGAGTTTCTGACGATGTTAGGGCCCTCCGGCTCGGGCAAAACGACAACGCTGATGATGCTCGCAGGTTTCGAGGCGCCCACGCGTGGCTCAATCCTGCTGGCGGGGCGCTCGATCAATAACACGCCCCCGCACAAGCGCGACATTGGTATGGTGTTCCAGAATTACGCGCTGTTTCCTCATATGACTGTGGAGGAGAACCTCGCTTTCCCGCTCAAGGTACGTAAGCTCGGCAAGTCGGAGAGAGAGGCCAGGATCAAGCGTGCGCTCGACATGGTCCGGCTCGGCGGCTATGGCGGCCGCCGGCCCGGACAGCTTTCCGGTGGCCAGCAACAGCGCGTCGCGCTTGCCCGTGCGCTCGTCTTCGATCCCAAGCTTGTGCTGATGGATGAGCCGCTCGGCGCGCTGGACAAGCAACTGCGCGAACACATGCAGCTCGAGATCAAGCACATCCACGAGGATCTCGGCGTGACGGTGGTCTATGTGACACATGATCAAAGCGAGGCATTGACCATGTCCGACCGCATAGCCGTGTTCAACGACGGAAACGTCCAGCAACTGGCCGCGCCGGCCGAGCTTTACGAACGTCCGCAGAACGCTTTCGTCGCCCAGTTCATCGGCGAGAACAATCGGCTGCGCGGCAAGATCGTGGCGATGAATGGTGCGACTTGCAGCGTGGAGATTCCGGGAGCCGGCAACGTGCAGGCTCTGGCCATCAATGTCGAAGCGATTGGCCAACCGACGGTGCTGTCATTGCGGCCGGAGCGGGTGAAGTTGAACCCGGCGCCAGGCTCGCTTCCCAACATCTTCAGCGCGCAAGTCGGAGAGGTGATCTATCTGGGTGATCACGTGCGAACCCGAATTTCGGTCTGCGGCCATGATGATTTTGTAGTCAAATTGCCGAATTCGGAAGGCACGGTGCAGGTTGAGCCTGGGGCGGTAATCACCATCGGCTGGAAAACCGAGGATTGTCGAGCGCTCGATACACCATGACGGCCTTCCAATTTAGGAATGCGGGCAAGTGCAATGAGGTCCTCGTCACGGGAGACCTCGTAAGGGGAGGGATAATGGGAAAGCCACTGTTGATTACATGCGCTTTGGCCGCACTCGGCCTAGCCGCGAGTACGCTTGTGCCAACGAAGTCGGCCTTCGCGGCCGATCAGCTCACGATCACCCACGGAGGCGGATCGTTCGGCAAGGTTCTGCGCAAAAACGCGTTCGATCCCTTCACAAAGAATAGCGGGATCAAGATCACTGAAGCTGAATATGATTACAACACTGCGAAAATCCGCGCCATGGTTGACACGAATACCGTGATTTGGGATGTGGTCTTGGTGACGGCGTCTCAAGCCACGCGATTGTGCGCCGAGGGTAACATCGAGACGATTGATTGGAAGAAGCTTGGCCTCGACCGGGCCAAGTTCCAGGGGGCCGACTACGCGGACTGTGCGGTCCCGAGCAATGCCTCTGGGAACGTCATCGCTTTTGACAAGGACAAGCTGCCCAACGGTCCGAAGACCATCGCTGATTTTTTCGATCTGAAGACCTTCCCCGGCAAGAGGGGACTTTATAAGAGTCCCGACATCAATCTCGAATGGGCCCTGATAGCCGACGGAGTACCTGCCAAGGATATCTACAAGATCCTCAACACACCCGAGGGACTCGACCGCGCCTTCAGAAAGCTCGACACAATCAAGAAGGACGTCGTCTGGTGGACGGCCGGAGCTCAGCCACAGCAGCTTCTCGCCGATGGTCAGGTCGTCATGAGCCAAGCCTGGGGCAACAGAATCTTTGACGCGGTCCAGAACGCCGGCCAGCACTTCGTAATTATGTGGGATGCGGCCATGGTAAACGGGAATGCTTGGGTAATTCCCAGGGGCGCTCGGCATCTGCAGGATGCCTACAAGTTCCTGGCTTTCGCCGGTTCGCCCCGGGTCCAGGCAGACATCGCGAACGACACCGCCAACCCGCCGGCAAACAAGGACGCAGTCGCGCTGGTTGATCCGGCGATCGTATCGTTCTTAAATGCCCCCGAGAGCGTCACTGAAGCTATTCCGGTCGACGCAGCATTTTGGGCCGCGAAAGGCGATGAAATTCGCGAGCGATTTACGCGGTGGCTCGCGCAGTAAGGCCGAGAAGCAAAGACTTCGCCGCAGGGAGGCTTCTCCTTGTAGCATCAGCCGGACAATCAAAGGAATCTAGTCAATGTCAATGACCGGCGTTCAAATCGGCGACGGCTCTGGAAGCATTTCTCTGCGTCGCAAATTGCGATCTGTCGAGGGCCAGCAGAAGTTCAAAGCCTTCATCCTCGTTCTGCCGCTCCTGCTTCTAGTGCTGGTGGGTTTGGTACTGCCGATCGGCCGAATGATGTTCGGCGCGGTTCATGACGACACGCTGGTGACTCTGATGCCACAGACGATGACCGCGCTAAGAGAATGGGACGGCAAGGACCTGCCCGAGGAGACCGTCTACGCCGCTCTCGCCAGAGACCTCAAGGCGGCGTTGGCGCAAAAGACTATAGCCCGGATTGGTCAACGGATGAACTATGAGCTGCCAGGCGCCCTCAGCGAGGTTTTGTCGAGCGCTCGCAAGGCGAGCACGCTTTCCGTCGGCCCCTATAAGGAGGCCATGATCCAGATTAATCCGCTTTGGGGGCGGCTCGACGTCTGGAGCCTGCTGACGCGCGGAAGCTCAGCCTATACGGCCTTTTACCTGCTGCGCTCACTCGATTACCAGTACGGTTCAAACAGCCAGATCGTTCCCGTACCGCCAGAAAACGCAATCTTCCGCGATATCTTCCTGCGTACGTTCGGCATCAGCATCGGTGTGACCATCGCGACCCTGCTGCTTGGCTTCCCAGTCGCTCATCTCATGGCGACTTTGCCGCCTAAAGTCGCAAATCTACTGCTAATCCTAATCCTGCTGCCGCTGTGGACATCGGTGTTGGTGCGTACCACCGCGTGGGTCATCCTCCTGCAGCAGAACGGAGTGGTCAACGAAATACTGATGGCGTTGCATGTAATTTCGCAGCCTGCCGAGCTCATCTACAATCGAGTCGGGACGATCGTGGCCATGACCCATATCCAGCTGCCTTTCACGCTGCTTCCTATCTTCAGCGTCATGAAAACGATTTCGCCCAGCTATTTGCGCGCAGCTCGCTCGCTCGGCGCTGGTCCGTTCTACGCCTTTTGGATGATCTATTTTCCGCAAACCTTGCCGGGCATAGCCGCGGGCTGCCTTTTGACGTTCATTCTGTGTCTAGGCTACTACATAACCCCTGCGCTTGTCGGAGGGCCGGCTGACCAAATGGTTAGCTCTTTCATAGCCTCCTACACAAACGAACAGCTTAATTGGGGGATGGCCTCAGCGCTGAGCGCCATTCTGCTGACGGCAACCCTTTTACTCTACTATGTCTATAGCAAGTTGGTCGGCGCCGACCAGTTGAAGATGGGATAAGAAGATGGCCGTTTCGGTTTACGCCACTCCGGTTGAGAGGGGCTGGTACTACCTGCACCGGCTGATTTGCGGTGCAATCCTGCTGCTATTGATCTCGCCGATTTTCACGATTATTCCACTATCATTCAATTCTATTCCTTTCTTCAGTTACCCAATGCCAGGCCTATCGCTACGCTGGTATGAGGAATTCTTTCTCACCGAGCGTTGGCAGCACGCGCTGCATGCATCGACTTCTATCGCGCTGGCGGTCACGCTGCTATCGACCACATTGGGCACACTGGCAGCATTGGGGCTCAGTCGAACCAATTTCCCCTGGCGTGCAGCGGTGATGGGCTTGTTGATCACACCCATTATCGTACCGGTGGTGATCACGTCGGTTGCCCTGTATTTCTTCTATGCGCAAATTGGGTTGCTTCACAGTTATGTCGGGCTGATTCTGGCGCACACCATCCTGGCTTCGCCCTTCGTAGTCATCACCGTGACTGCAACACTGACAGGTTTCGATCATTCACTGACTCGCGCAGCCGCTGGCCTTGGCGCACGGCCAATTACTATATTTTTCAATATCGTCCTACCGCTGATCCTACCGGGCCTGGTCTCAGGCGCGCTCTTCGCCTTCCTGACCTCCTTCGACGAGCTAGTTATTGCGCTCTTCATCGCTGGTCCCGAACAGCGTACGTTGCCAATGGTGATGTTTTCAGGCATCCGCGAGGAAGTTAGCCCGACGATCGTCGCCGCCGCCACCGTGCTGATCCTGCTCACCACTGCCGTGCTGCTCTCCGTCGAACTGCTCCGCGCACGTTCGGAGCGCCTGCGCGGTATCAGAAATACCTGACGGTCTCTGCCGGAGGTCGAGACCGTGCCGCGCCAATTCGGAAACCTTCCGGGGCATTTGACTTGAGCTGCTGACTCTCGCGGCAAATCGACAGGGTCCGTCACGAGCAAAATGGACGGAAGAAGCCTTTCCGTTACCGGAGGAGGTGAGGTGGTCGGTTCAGCTCGCTGAACCGTCTGCCCTTCCGGACCATGACTTCGTCTGGTCCGGCTTTGCCACAGCACCTCCTTGAAGCGATCCAAACGGCTACCGCGTAGACCATTATCGACATCCATAACGATCTCTCCAGCGGCCAGTGTTCAGGGTTCCGGGAGGATTTGTGCGCCTTACTATGTCGATGAAGGCTTCCTGTTGTCTGCTCCGAGAGCGGACATATCTACATAATCCAAATTCAGGCACGGCGACTTCGTGATTATCGGTAATCTATCCAGCTCAAAACGGACCCAGCGTGCGCGTGATAATGGACGCGGCCGACTCATAGGCGCTGCCTTGGCTCGCCGGGCACTCGCCCGTCCGCAGCAGCCGGCGGCCTCTCAACGTTCGGCGACTACGGCTGAAAGTGGCCAGCCAGCCACTCGATATCTTCAGATATGCGTGTCATCGCTATGCATTCGGCGTGGGCCGCAGGGTTACGCTCAAGCAGTCCAGGGTTCTCGCCTAGAACCTGATCCGCTCACTGAGGTTTCGATTCCGAAGTCGGTGAACGCCCGGACGTCATTTTCTCGAGGCCATAGCTGTTGAGCAATCCGACATTGGCATGAAAAAACACCCCGACCGGAGTTCGCCACGATGATGGGCGAGATCAGAACGGTTATCGCCGCTGTTCGCTAGGAAAAGTTTGTCACGCTGAGGCCGAATGCGCCTAGCACGGTCGACAGCAGCGTCAGCGATACCGCGACGAAGATCGGATTCATCTGGTTGGTGATCCGGCCGCGGTTGCAGAATTGATGTATTCCTCCGGGGTGGGCCGCCTTGTTGAGTTGCAGGTATCCGACGAGGATCTAGCTTTAAGGCTAGCCTTAAGGTCGGTAGATGCGGGTAGAGGTCCTGGGCGGGGTTGAGCGTCGTCGTCGCTGGTCTCGCGACGATAAGATGCGGATCATCGAAGAGACGCTGGCGCCCGGCGCGGTTGTGACGGAGATCGCGCGGCGGCACGGCATTTCGACGAGTTTGGTGTTCACGTGGCGGCGGCGGGCGCGCCTGGCGAGTGTCGTTTCGGCGGGACCGAAGCTTGTCCCTGTTCAGCTCACCCCGGGTGCGACCGAAAGCGTTCCATCGATTGAAGCCCCAGCGGTGATTTCGCCCCGGAGGCGCCGGGGCCTGATCGAGATCGAACTCGGTGGCGGCAAGCGTGTCAGCGTTGACGAGAACGTCGATGCTGACGCGTTGGGGCGGGTCCTTGATGTTCTGAGCCGGCGATGATCCCGATACCGGGTGGCGTCAGAGTCTGGATCGCAACCGGCCACACCGACATGCGTCGCGGCATGCAGGGTCTGGCTTTGCAGGTTCAGGAGAGCCTGAAGCGGGATCCCCACGCCGGAGATCTCTATATCTTCCGAGGCCGGCGTGGCGATTTGGCAAAGATCCTCTGGCATGACGGGATCGGGCTGTCGCTCTATGCGAAACGCTTGGATCGCGGAAAGTTCATCTGGCCTTCGGCGTCAGGTGACGCGGTGTCGATCTCGGCGGCGCAGATGGCGTACATGCTCGAAGGGATCGATTGGCGCAATCCACAACTGACGTGGCGGCCGACAAGGGCGGGATGAGCGAAGAAAAATGTGGAAACCCGCGTATTTTGGGGTGCCGCAAATCACTAAAACTATGATTCACTTCGTCTCATGGATGCTGATCGCGCCGCTCTTGCCGAAGAAAACGCCGCGCTGAAAGCGGAGCTGGCGGTAGCGCGGGCAAAGGCGTCGGAGGACGCCGCGCTGATTGTGCAGCAGACCTTGCGGATAGCGAAGCTCGAGCGCCAGGTTTACGGCCAGAAATCGGAGCGCTCGGCGCGGTTGATCGACCAGCTGGCGCTTACCTTCGAAGAATTGGAAGCTAACGCGACGGAAGACGAATTGGCGGCGGAGCAGGCAGTCGCCAAAACGACTACGGTTGACGGATTTACGCGCAAGCGCGCTGAGCGCAACACGTTCCCAGACCACCTTCCGCGCGAGCGGGTGGTGATCGATCCGCCGACGGCGTGCGAATGCTGCGGCGGCAATCGCTTGCGCAAGCTCGGCGAAGATGTGACCCGAACGCTGGAATCGGTGCCGCGTCAGTGGAAGGTAATCGAGACGGTGCGCGAGAAGTTCTCTTGCCGCGACTGCGAGAAGATCAGCCAGGCACCGGCGCCATTCCATGTGATCCCGCGAGGGTGGGCGGGGCCGAGCCTGCTGGCCATGCTGCTCTATGAGAAGTTCGGCCAGCATCAGCCTCTGAACCGGCAAACCGAGCGTTACGCGTTGGAAGGCGTGCCGATCAGTCTGTCGACCGCAGCCGACGCCGTCGGAGCGTGCTGCACGGTATTGGAGCCGCTGTTGCGTCTGTTGGAAGCCCACGTCATGGCATCCGAACGCCTCCACGGCGACGACACCACCGTGCCCGTGCTGGCCTTGGGCAAGTGCGATGTCGCTCGATGCTGGGTCTATGTAAAGGACGACCGCCCCTTCGGCGGCTCAGATCCGTCGGCGGCAATGTTCTATTACTCGCGCGATCGAAGGGGCGAGCATCCGCAGGCGCATCTGGCCAACTATAGCGGTATCCTGCAGGCCGACGCCTTCGGCGGATACACCAAACTCTACGAGCCCCCGCGAAGTCCTGGGCCTATCAGGGAGGCGGCCTGTTGGGTGCATGCCCGGCGCCCGTTCTTCGCCATGGCGGATCTTGAGGAAAACGCGCGACGTAAGGCTGCTGGCAAGAAGGAGATCGCCCTCTCGCCGATTGCGATCGAGATCGTGCGTCGCATCGACGCCCTCTTCGCAATCGAGCGCACGATCAATGGCCAAGGCGCCGACCACCGAGAGGCTGTCCGCCAGGCGCAGAGCGCTCCGTTGGTTGCCGATCTGGAAGCCTATATGCGTGAGCAGTGCGCCAAGCTCTCCCGCGGTCACGATCTGGCCAAGGCCATGAACTACATGTTCAAGCGCTGGGGCTCCTTCACACGCTTCCTCGACGATGGCCGCGTCTGTCTCTCGAACAACGCCGCCGAAAGAGCGCTGCGCGGCATCGCATTGGGCAGAAAGTCTTGGTTATTCTGCGGGTCCGACCGCGGAGGGCGTCGTGCCGCCGCCATGTATAGCCTCATCGTCTCTGCGAAGATGAACGACGTCGATCCTCAGGTCTGGCTTGCCGATGTACTCGCTCGCATCGCCATCCACCCCGCCCACAGGCTCGATGAGCTGCTGCCCTGGAACTGGAAGATTGCGCAACAGCAAGGCCTTGCGGCGCAGGCGGCTTGATGGGGCCCGTCAACAAAGTCAGCCACGTGTTTACCCTCGGCCATGTCGCCGAGATGCTTGGAGAAGACGAGGAATGGCTGTTCGAGGTCGCCGAAGAAATGGACCCCGAGGATGGCCAGCTATGGGTCGTGGGCGTCGGTGAAGATGGGGTGATGGCGTTCACCGATGAGGGGATCGAGAACCTCAAAGAGCTGATCGCAATCCACAAAGAGGACCCTAGCATCATCGAAAAACGCCGCCAAGTGCTCGCTGCGACGATGAAGCCGAAAACCGAGGAGTCCGACGAGCTCTAACGGTTAACTGGAAAGATCAGCGCGCTGCGGCCTACCGCGTAGGGTTACGAATTGATCGCGCGTCACTGTCGGATAATCGAACGGCCTTTGACATTGAAGGCGCCGGAGTCATGGCTTTACGACTTCGAAGTTGAGATAGAGCCGCTCATCAGGTTGCACGGAGCAAATCCGACTTACAAGGTGATGAACTCCCCCGCTTTGTCCGCAGCTAAGTCGGATGGAAAGCACAGCGTGGCCGCTATGTCGTTCATAATGGAAGGGTGAAATCCATCGAAGAAGGCAACAAAGACGCGGGATTTCATCGTAAACGCGGCTCATCTGGGGAGTCAGCAGGGCAGCTATTGGATAAAATAGTGGTCAATGAATCCATATGTTGCAAGGTTATTGCCGTGATTGTGTCATGGACTGTTGGCGAGGTGAAAATCAGTCGCATTTTGGAATTTGAATCGCGCGCAGCACCGGAATCTCTTTATCCCGGTATGCGGCCAGAACTCGTCAATCCGCACCGGCACTGGCTTGAACCGGTACATCTCGATCCGGCAAATGGGATGCTCATAACGTCGCACCAAAGTTTTCTCATCCAGACGAATTCCCATGTCCTGCTGGTAGACACGTCTACTGGCAATGACAAAACACGGCCGCAAAAGCCTTGGTATCATATGAAGAACTGGCCCTTCATCGAGAACCTTGCCGCTATAGGCTATCAACCGGACGACATTGATGTGGTGCTATTCACCCACATGCACCTCGATCATGTCGGCTGCAACACGCGCCTTGTGAATAATTGCTGGGTACCGACTTTCCCAAAAGCTCGTTATCTTTTCGTGCGCGAAGAATGGGATCATTGGCGCATTCGCGAGCTACGCGATCGTTACACGACCGACCCATTCTTTGAGGATAGTATACTACCTGTGATTGATAGCGATCTCGTTGACTTCGTCGCCATCGACCACGTCGTCAACGATCAAGTCGCACTTGTGCCAAGTCCCGGGCATACGCCGGGACATGTCTGTGTGCATGTCCGCTCTGCGGGCGCAGAGGCGGTGATTGGCGGTGACATCGCCCATACAGCGCTGCAATACGCCCAGCCCGAGTTCAATAGTTGCTTCTGCATCGACGGCGAGCTTGCGCGGCGCACGCGGCGCAACTTTTTGGAGACATATGCCGAAAGACCTGTGCTGATTATTAATTCGCATTTTCCGACGGCCGGGTGGATCCGCAGGCAAGGTGATGCATTCAAATTCGATTCTCTTTCCTAGCCGCTGGGGGACAACGAGGGGCGTATCATATGTGGCGGGGACGGGTGGCCACAGCGACAGCGCTTCTTACGACCGGGTTCAATTCTACGCCGCATGATTTTTTGGCGTCCTCGAAATCGAGAGTTCGGGTGAGGCGGCCGATCGAAGCCGGTAATCAAGAGAGTGCCATCGGGCGCGAGCCGAGCGCTAAGGGCCGATCGCGCTGTCGAAGATAGCCGATATCGTGGCTCGAACAGCACGTGGTCTCGGGCCTGGTCCTGATGACGTAGGCAAGATCATCAAGGACGAGGAGATAGAAGCGATCGAAACGGTTGATAGCCGCCTTGAGGTTGGGCGAAGGGGCCATCCGGCGGGTCGGCTAACCGGCCAAAAACGGTCGATCGCAGTCGGCTGCGATAGCGTGCTTGCCCGTGCTCAGCTCCCTTTTCGCCGGAAAAGCGCTTCCCATGTTGCGGGTTGGTGTCAACTATCTCCTCGGCTGAAGTGCGACTGACGCAACCAACATATTCGCTTTAGGCGGCGCAGGATTTCGGCTTTTCAATGAGCCAGATTGGTGAAATTCATCATCATGAGCCCGATACAATTTTTCGAGAAACATAGAGCCGCCTGCGAATCCAAGAGGTCGCGGATTCAAGAGAACAGGTGAGGAAACAGTTAACCAACCGCAAGTGCCTAATGAAGGTCTATGGGTCCTCGCCATGACTCAAACTGTTGCAATGGTCAAGAAAAAGATCGTGATCTGGTCGTCGGCGAGCGCCGCAGAGATGGAAGTGCCAGATGCACGGAGGACGATACGGGACCATGCCAGGCGCTATCGAGGGCCTTGGCTCGCCGATTTCGAGCCGCCCACCCAAGGCTTGGTCCTAGTGGCAGGGCATTGATCAATAACATGCCGCCACATGCGACATGGGCGTGAGATTCCGGGAGCCGAGAACGTGCAGGCGGTGGCGACCAATCGAGGCGATCGGCCAGCCGACGGTGCTTTCATTGCGGGCCTGAGCGGTGCAAGTCGAGCTTCGCGCGGTGATCATCATAGGTCGGAAAACCGAGTTCTCGGGCGCTCGACAAACCATGACGACGACTTTCAAATTAGGGAAGCGGCCAAATGCAATGGGGTCTCCCATCCCGGGAGACTTGGTGACGGAGGAAAAGGATAATGAGAAAGGTAGTAATGATCACCAGCGCTTTGGCCGCAATCGGCCTAGCAGCGGGTGCGCTTGCGCCAATGAAATCGGCCTTTGCGGCCGATCAGCTCACGGTCACCCACGGGGGCGGATCGTGGGCGAAGGCCCTGCGGAAGGACGCGTTCGATCCCTTCACAAAGAATAGCGGGATCAAGATCACTGAAGCCGAGTACGATTTCGGCAATGCCAAAATCCGGGCGATGGTCGACACGAATACCGTGATTTGGGATGTGGTGGTGGTCACCGAGGCTCAAGCCAAGTTATTGTGCGCCGAGGGGACCATTGAAATGATCGATTGGAAGAAGCTTGGCCTCGACCGGACCAACTTCCAGGGGGGCGACCACGCGGACTGTGGAGTCCCGACCCACTTCTCTGGTAACGTCGTCGCTTATGACAAGGTCAAGCTGCCGAATGGCCCGAAGACCATCGCCGATTTTTTCGATCTGAAGACCTTCCCTGGCAAGAGGGGACTTTATAAGAGTCCCGCGGTCAATCTCGAATGGGCCCTGATGGCCGACGGGGTGCCTCCCAAGGATGTCTACAAGGTCCTCAACACGCCCGAGGGACTTGACCGTGCTTTCAAGAAGCTGGACACGATCAAGAAGGACGTCGTCTGGTGGACCGCCGGAGCTCAGCCTCAGCAACTTCTCGCCGATGGTCAGGTCGTGATCAGTCAAGCCTGGAACGGCCGAGTCTATGATGCTGTCAAGAGCTCTGGCCAGCATTTCGTGATTATGTGGGACGGCGCGATGGTGAACGGGAATGCTCTGGTCATTCCTAAGGGCACTCGACATCTCGAGGATGCCTACAAGTTTCTGGCCTTCGCCGGTTTGCCGCGGGTCCAGGCCGACCTCGCAGACGACACGGCCTACTCACCGGCAAACAAGGATGCGGTCGCGCTCATTGATCCGGCAATCCGCCCCTTTTCGAATGCCCCTGCGGATGTCGGTGAAGCTATTCCGGTTGACGCAACGTTTTGGACTGAGAAGGGCGATGAAATACGCCAGCGCTTTGCCGGCTGGCTCGGGCAGTAAGACCGAGAAGCAAAGAGACCAAAGCCCAGCCGCGGGGAGAATTCTCCTCGCGGCATCAGCCGGACAAGCGAAGGAATCTGGTATAGTGGAAACTTAAATACTCTCGCACTGACGTCGTTGTCACGAAGCAGGGTGAAGCGCCCGAGTAAGCGTGAGGACGAACATCGATGGACCCGTGAGCGTCGAAACAAAGGGGCTATCGGCCAAAGAAATTCAATCGGCACCAGGAATTGGGCAGCCGATGATGTCGCGTCACTAGTGCTTGAATCGCTGAGACAATGCCAGTTGATGTTACCTTCGCTCTGGTGCCGCCTTCCTGCTCCGCGTTCCAGGCGCACTTCCTGGGATTTTGAAGCCCGATCGAGCTCGTGAAGCGAGAGCGCAACATATCTTCGAGCGCCAACTTGGTGTATGTGACGCGCGCCTGCAGGATGCTTTTGGCCAATGACGTGCGATTCAGGTTGGTCCGGCAATAGAGATCGTGGATCGGTAAAGCCTGCCAGATCGTACGCGAACTGCCATTACACCTCTGCCACCGTCTTCCTTGTCTCGTGCGTGCAAGCCTCGGCGAGTGTAGATTATCGAGGAGTGCTTTTGAATGTCAATCGTGTGCTCGCGAGACACGCCTCAACGAAGTGAGAGGCGCGCAGCAATTTCGCATCCTCGCCGCGTGGGCCGACCAATTGTACTCCGATTGGTAGGCCCGCGGCGCCGCGGCCCATAGGCACCGTCACGCAAGGCAGTTGCAGCATCGACCAGGCACCATTGAAGCGCACATCGCCCGTGGATTCTAAGCCCTCGGGCGCCTCGCCAGCCGCAGCGGGCACAAGCAAGACATCGCAATCGGTGAATAGGTTGGCGCATCCCGCCCGCGCTTCCTGCGCTCGTTCCAATGCGGTTTCGTAGGACTCAGCCGTGGCGGCCTGCTCGTACTGCTCGAACATGCTGCGGGTTTTTGGCTGGAGCTCGCCGCGCCGGAAGAGGCGTTCCCACGCGAACGCCTGGAGCGCTTGCCAGCTGAAAAGCCCATCCTGGATCTCGAGCCATGAAGCCATGCCAGGCGGCGAAGAGAGATCGCGGACTCGCGCTCCTGCCTCGTCCAGGCGTCTCACGGTGTCGATGAGGAGTTGCCCTGTCGTAGCATCGGGCGTCCCCCATGACGAAGTGTCCAAGAATCCAATGCGGGGCGTCTCCGATGCAAGATCGGCGGCGACGCGACCACCAGTGACAACCGAAGCCAGCAGCGCAATGTCCGGGACGCTTCGGGCGAACAGCCCTAGTGTGTCGAGGCCGGCGGCCAGGGTCTTGATACCGGTTACATCAGCCTTGCCGTAGGTCGGCTTGTAGCCCACCACACCACAGAACGAGGCAGGCCGGATCGTAGACCCGTATGTTTGCGTTCCGAACGCCCAGGGCACCATCCCGCACCCGACGGCAGCAGCAGAGCCGCTGGATGATCCTCCGGGCGTATGTGCCGGGTTGTGTGGGTTGCGCGTTTTGCCCGGAGTGCCGGTCGCGAATTCCGTCGTAACTGTCTTACCAAGAATGATCGCGCCGGCGGCCCGGGCGAGTGCAACGCAGGTCGCATCGTTTGCGGGCCGATGTCCTCGATAGATGCGCGAGCCGTAGGTCGTGGGCATATCCACCGTGTCGATCACGTCCTTGATAGCCAACGGCACGCCATGCAGTGGACCGCGGACTGTAGCGCGATCCGCGAGTCGGGCTTGTGCAATCGTTCGGTCGGCATCGAGGTGTTCCCACGCGTGGACGCCGGCCTCCAGCTGCTCAACCCGCTCGAGGCACGAGCGAACAAAGGTCTCGCTAGACAATTGACCTGCTGCGATCTGATGAGCTGCCTCGATCGCCGTCAATTCTTTCATGTCGTCGTCCTGTGGCTGCAAAGAACGAGGGATTGTAGGCGAGTCAGCCACGCGAAAACTGTAAATGTCGGCGCTGATCCGCGGGAACGCGGCGTTACGATGCTCCATCCCGCACGAAATTGGTTGAGTCGACGTCGTCAGAATGCGATGCATCTCCGTGTTGGCCGCGCCGTGCAAGTCAAACAGCCTGCCCATCGGCAACGTACCCGGACGGCAAGTGCAACCCAACTGGGTGCCTCGTTCTTGAAAGGAAATTTGTATACTCTTGCACGGTCATCGTTAACGAAGCAGAGTGGAGGGCCCGATGCGAGTCGACCTGGCGCGCCGCCGCAGAGCAAACCCGGAGCTGCCACGCACTAGAGCACGCGCAACATGGCTACCGAATTGGTGTCAGTGCCACTAGCGTCGCGGGCTGCTGGCCTGCCAATGGCCTGAAGCTTCACATCGTGCGGCGCTTCAAGGTTTCGCGCGATGGAAAATTAGTCAAGAAGTTCGAAGAAATCGTGGCGCTGTATATGCGACCGCCCGAGCATGCACTCGTCTTTGTTCGACGACAAGAGCGAGGTGCAGAGCTATGCGGGAAAGTGGGGTGATGACGGACTAAAATAGGGACGTATCGAGGCACGTGTCGAAGCCTGCCGGAGCCCTCAAGGAGAACGATACGCCATGAATGGGACTACCAGCATTGTCCCGCTTCGTCAGCCCGACGAGATTGACGATCCACTGACCAATGTCCTGCGTGGTGGTGCGCGGTAGCTTCTGGCGTGAGCTGTCGAGCTCGAATTCGAGAGGTCTCTCGCCACGGGGAAGGACTTGAAGCTTGCCGCCGGACGCGCTCCTATCGTGCGGCATGGTATGGTCCGCCACGATTCCAGACCGGCGTTGGTCGGGTCGAGGTCCCGCGGGCGAAGTTTCGCGACCGAGGGCGACATCGCCGGCGACGCCTGCCGGGAAAGACCTCGTCGAGCGCCTTCCAGAAGCCGAGCGCGCCGTCCTCGACGGCAATTTCCGGGCGATCTGCAATCCGCGCTGCCTGACGAGGATCAGGAGCTCGCGCCAGCTCTGCGCGCTCTTTCGCACGCCGACCCTAAAGCCGATCAATTCCTTCTTGCCTTCCGTTGTCGCGCTGATCAGTACTAGCATGCATTCGCCGTGATCTTCCATGCGGGCGAAGATGCCATCGGCCCACACGTAGACTGTTGTCGCGTCGACAAATCGCGCCTCTGCCAGCGTTCGTACTCGCGCCTTGCCAACTAGGCCATCAGCCGGGACCACCGCAGGCGACAAGTTCGACGCATCCTTCCCTCGCGAGGCCATCAGCGCGTCCTGGAAATTGCCGGTCGATATACCGCTCAGGTACAGAAGCGGCAACAGCGCATGCAGACTTCTGGTCCGCCGTTCCCACAGCGGCAACAAAGACCGTCAATATCCGGGACAAGGTCCCGCTCTCGGTGCAGCCCACCGGCGAGGCCGGTCCGAGGAGGTAAGCTCAAGATCGCTTAGAGAGCTTACAGGTCGCGGCGAGGGCGCAAAGATAAGGTATCTCGCACTCGTTGTTGCTCCGATGGCGACAGTGGTTTGGCCCTGAACAGGATTGTAACTAGGCACAAACGCGAGTTATTTCGCAGGATTTCTGCGGCAAAGGATGGTTTTTCCAGGCTATTTGCATCGTCTCTCGCTTATACTTTTGGCTACCAACTTTCGAAGGAGTTGATGAATCCGGCGCTGTTCGATCGTGATGACCTGCTGGCGCCGTTGACCACGGATGGTATGCCGGCTTGAGGCGGCATCTGCTGGGACAAGATGGCAGGCATTCAGAGACTTTCATCGAGTTTAGTTCGAAAAGTCACCGGCCGGCGTAGACCCCGCGCTACCGTGACCGATCGCGTTACTCGCTCAGGTGGTCCGCCGAATAGGCTCTATCCGCTCGACGTCGAAGGTGCATCCATTCATTGCTCTGTATCCAATCGTTGAGGGCGTGTCACGGCGTACATCCTGGAGGATCTAGATAATTATGCCCGCTCTTCGTGATGGTCCATTCTCCCCTCTCTTCTCACCTGTTCCTCTGAGTGGCACTTGCAAATTCGAAGACCTCAGGCATCGAAGTCTTTCGGGCCAGCTGGGAAATGCGCTCCAACATGCCCCCGAAGGCGATTGCGTTGCGTGGGGCATTCCATTCAAGGTCAATGGCCCTCTTTTGATTCGGGACCGCCCAGTCGAGTGGGACATCACTCCGACTGCAGCAAGGTGGTTCATCTTCCTGCACACATCCGACGTTCGACCGGATGAAATCGGTACCGTCTCGCTGCAGAACACTGTGGCGCTCGGCGCGCTTGAAGCGGTTTACGTCTTCTGCTTCGAAGATGGCACGGAAGAGCGCGTAGAGATCCGTCGCAGGCATCAAATTGGACCCGTCCATCCCTTTTATGGCGAGGGCTGCACGGAAGCAGTGCCTGCAAGAAAGCCCCGTCCCGCGCCACAAGATAGCGACAAGGGAACGCTACGCGACTCTTGGGGATATCGGCAGACCCGCGCTTATTCGGGCGACCGAGGACCGTGGAACAACTATCTTTGGGCATTCGAGAACCCGCAACCGCAAAAGCCTATTACGCGGCTCAGATTCGAGCCAAGAGGCGGCGCCATCCTCGTCTCGGGAGTGTCCACGGCCGATACGGCTTCGAATCCACTTATTTGGAACACGAGACAAAAGGCCGTTATCACGCTTCCTGTCGATAATTCAGAGGAGATCGAGAAATCAGTACAACTCGACTTGGGTCAGGTGATTTCACTGCGACCGCATCTGATCTATCCGGACACGGAGTGGTCGAGTTCGCGCCAGAATCTCCAACCCGTGAGAGCTCCAAATGAGGTCCTCGTCGAATATTCGGCGCATCCGGAAGCGTCCTTCCATCTGCGCGACGGCTCGAAAATCCGGGTGCCTCAAAGTGCCGATGAGATGTCCGTCGCTGGCTGGAGCATCCGGAGCGTCGATCCCGCGGTCCAGAGAGTCAAGCTTCGCGTCGTCGAAAGCCAGACCAGGACCGCTATTCCGGCGAAATTGCACTTCCACGGACGCAGTGGTGAATACCTGGCACCGTTGGATCGCCACCGCGTCCCGAACGCTCGCTGGTTCGAGGACCTGGGATCGGCGAGTTTGTGCCACGGAGACCATACTTGCACGTATATACCAGGCCAAACCGTCATTGATCTTCCTCTGGGCCAGGTTTACGTCGAGGTCACAAAGGGGTTTGAGGTAAAGCCGGTACGGACGATCATCAACATTACAGGGACGACCGAAGACGTTGTCATTGAGTTGGACAAGGTCCTTCTTTGGCGCGAAAAAGGGTGGGTCACGGCTGACACACACGTCCATTTCCTGTCGCCGACGACCGCGATGCTCGAAGGCGCGGCCGAGGGAGTCAACGTAATCAACCTGCTTGCCAGCCAATGGGGAGAGTTGATGACGAACGTGGGCGACTTTGATGGCAGGAGCACATTCGGCTCCAGGGCGGCTGGTGGTGATGGGGAATATATCGTTCGGGTCGGCTCGGAGAATCGACAGCACATTCTGGGCCATATTTCGTTATTGGGCTACGAAGGCAGCATCATTATGCCACTCTGCTCTGGCGGACCTCACGAGTCAGCGATCGGCGATCCGGTCGATGTTCTTCTCACAGAATGGGCGAAGCAATGCCGAGCCCAAGGGGGGCTCGTGATCCTGCCTCATTTCCCACATCCCCGCCTCGAGAATGCCGCAACCATCGTCGCTGGGGAAGCGCACGCGGTCGAGATGTGTTCAAACGACGATTTTTACGGCGGAATCAATCCCTATTCGCTGCTCGATTGGTATCGATTCCTGAACAACGGCTACCTTGTCGCTGCGGTCGGCGGAACTGACAAGATGAGTGCTCGGGATGCTGTGGGAACAGTTCGAACTTATGCGTACGTTGGTCCAGATCTCGAATTTACCTTTCAGTCATGGGCAGCAGCAGTCAGATCCGCAAGGACATTCGTGACTTTCGGTCCGCTGGTGGAGTTCGAAGTCGATGGCCGACCAATGGGCGCAGCGCTCCACATGTCGGCATCGGGCGGGTCAGTCGATGTGACATGGCGAGTTGCCAGTGTGGTCATCCCCATGACCAGGGTCGATTTGATCGTCAACGGAACGATCAGGGAAACGCGGACAGTGAAGGCTGACGAGGATCAAGGGAGTTGGTCGATCAAGATCAACAAGAGCGCCTGGATCGCGTTGCTTGTCCGCGCGAAATATAACGACAAGCCGGAAATGATTGCTGCTCACACTTCGCCTGTGATGATCCATGTCGAGGGTTCGCAATTCTTTGCGGCAGCCGACGCACTGACGATACTGGAACAGATCGAGGGCACGATGGCCTATATCGATTCAATAGGCACACGAGCTGACTCGGTACGAAGAAAGCAGATGCGCCTAGTATTGGAATCCGCATATCGGCGCCTGCACAATCGGTTCCATGAAGCCGGCCTTGACCATCACCACTCTCCGGGGACGCATCATTCGTGAGCGACTGATTGTCATTTTCTCTTTCGACTCGTAAGCGCTCCCCACGGCATTCAGCAATTAGCCTCTGGCGCTAAGCGTCGGGTTTTAGGCGTATGACCGCCGCAGGTATTGATGGGCAGCGCTTCACAAGAGTGACGAACTGGCCGCCGCTAGCGTGGCTCGTGGTTGCGACGGAGACGTTGACGCTAACTCGAAGCAGCGTTGTTCGGGGCCCATTCTGGTTACGGCCGTTACGCCAAGAACGTGCCTGCACGCAAAAACGGATGTCAGCCAGCCGCATGGCTGCACCGGCCTCATTCCTATGGATTGCGGCAGCTTCCGACTAGATGCCGAGATCACCACCCTACCTAGCCTGTCTGCGTCACGGAGAACGACTGGTGGAAGATGCGGTCGCTTCCAGCACACGCAGAAGGACCTGAATGGAGATGACCTGTAGCTCCATCACGTCATCTCGGACATCCGCGGTGCATCCGGGGATGCGGATCATCCAAGCCATTGTCGCGGGCGAGCGCGATCCCGACGTGCTGGCGACCTACTGCGATGTGCATTGCCATTTCTGCTTCGAGACGATCCGAGCCGCACTCGCCGGCAACGATCGCCAGAAACCTGTCTTTGGCAGTCTATGGAACTTTACGGCGGCTACCACGCCAAGATGCTCGACTGCGAACGCGAGCTGAAATCCTTGATAGCGGCACTAACGACAAAGGGCCACGCTGGTCGACAAGCTCCCCAGGTTAAACATTAAGCGACTCAGTACACCACCGTTCGATGTGAGGACCGCTATATCCGGCGTCCTTAGTTGGTCTGAGCGAGGTCCATGGGTCGGACCCATCACTTGCGTTGAAGCTCATTGAGGAATGCGGCACTGATTTCAGGACGCGGCCGGCTCACAAGCAGCTCACTTCTGGCTTTGCATGGCACCGGCGAACAAACGCTTCGGCAGCTAGGCGCTCACTTCGCGAGCTGGGCCTACATCGAGACCGATTCGGGTTGGCTCCTCTCCGCCGCTGTCATGGATCTGTACGGCCGCAGCACTATCGGCTGGGTCAATGGCGGATCTCTTGCGTGCCGACTTTCGAGGCGTTCTCGAAGCAGACCGGCATCAAGCTCACTGACGACGAGTACAATGGCGAGCTCGCGAAGATGATCCAATGGTTGATTCCAAGTCCGCAAGCTGGGACGTGGTACACACGAGGGCGATCTGGTCCATTCAGATATGCGATCAGGGCCCCGATCGAAAGATCGACTGGGAGAAGCTGCGCCTCGACCGGTCCAAGTTCATAGGGACGGACAAGGTTGACTGTGAGGCACCGAAGTTCGCCCGACCTGATCGCCTATCACAAGGAGAGGCTGCCGAATGGTCCGAAACCATCACGGGTGTATTCGTTCAAAAAACGTTCCTGACAAACGCGGACTTTACGAGCGTCCCGAAGGCACTCTCGAATCAGCTCTGGGGCGCCCATCAACGACGTCTACAAAGTCCTCAGCACTCCCAAGGGGGGACGGTGCTTTCAGGAAGCTCGACGTGATCAAGAAAGAAGTTACTTGGTTGCCAGTCTGGCGCGCAGCCAGCACAGCTTCTCGCGGATCGGCAGGTCGTCATGACCGCGGCGTGGAACGGCGCATCTACGACGCCATCAAGAACCCCGGCAAGCATTTCGAGAGTGATGTGGGACGATAACACGTGGGGCGGGAGTCTGGCGATTCCCAAGGGCACTCCGCGGCGAGAGGAGGCGTACAAGTTCATCGCCTTTGCAGCTTCGCAGCTTCGGCACGTGCGCAGTCGAGCTTGACCGGCTAGTTTTCCTTATCGCCAGCCAACAAGGAGTCGATGGCTTTCGTGGATCCAACAATCCTGCCCCACCTTCCGACTGCACCTGACCATGTAATCAGTTCCATAATAGTCAATCCAATCCTCCGGGTTGAGAGAGGCGCCGAACTACGCCAGCGCTTTAACAGTTGGCTCGAAATTATCCAGCGGCGCATCCCGCGCGCCGACATTCTCGCAGGTCATCCTGGCGCCCGATGACGGACGACGACCATTGGAAGCCAGCATAAGGAGCGAGACATGACGATGCTAGCCATGCCAGGAACGAGTTTCGTTGTGATCAACCCTAAGCTCTTTGTTGACTGTTTCAAGCCGTGCTCGATGACCCAACGATGCTTTCATCGGCCAGCTTCTGCATGCAGGTGCGCTTGAAGCACGATTCAGACAAGAGGCCTACGGCCGTCTGCAATGTTGGGGCGCATTAAAAGACGTCCATTCGCGACAAGGTCGTCGTTGCATTCAGACTGTCATTCGGCCTGCAATATTTGCAAACGATGAAGTAATTGCGGTCGGCGCCCGCGGCTCGAAATGTCCGCTATCTTCAAGCCTTCCCGCAATCCCGCGAATCGGAGGGGCTATGAAGCAGTATGTTGGGTTGGATGTCTCGCAAAAAGAAACATCGGTGTGTGGTCGACGAAGTGGGGCAGGTCTTGTTCGAGGGAAAGGCCAAGTCCGACCCGGGGGCGCTGACGGCACTGCTTCGCAAGCGAGCGCCACAGGCGGAGCGCATCGGATTTGAGACCGGGGCGATGGCGAGTTGGCTATGGCATGAACTTCGTAGGGTTGATCTTCCGGTGGTCTGCATCGACGCGCGTCATGCCCACGCGGCTTTGTCCGCATGCATGAACAAGAGCGATCAGAATGATGCTCGAGGTTTGGCCGAACTGGTGCGGGTCGGCCGGTACCGAGAAGGCAAAGTCAAGAGCGAGGAAAGTCAGAAGATACGCGCGATACTCGTCGCGAGATCTCGGCTCGTGGCCATTCGTCGAGATATCGAGAACCAGGTCCGCAGTCTAATCAAAGAATACGGCTTGCTCTTCCCACGCGCGATCGGACTGCAGTTCCGCAATCAGGTCTGCGAGCTATTGGGCGAAGATCATCAGCTCCTCGGTGTGATCGCGCCGCTTCTGTCGATCCATGAGCAGATCTGCAAGCAGCAAAGCAAGTTCGATGACGAAGTCCGCCAGTTGGCGAAGTCGGATGAGACAACGCGCCGCCTGATGACGGTTCCTGGTGTCGGCGTGGTGACCGCCTTGACTTTCCGCCATACGATCGACGACCCATCGCGCTTCCGATCGGCATCCAGCGTCGGCGCCTATCTGGGTCTTACGCCTCGACGCAACCAGTCTGGCGAAACTGATATCAACGGCAAGATATCACGATGGGGCGACCGTCTTCTTCGAACTTACCTGTACGAGGCGGCGACCGTCCTGCTTTATAGAACGAAGAAATGGTCCTCTCTCAAGGCTTGGGCATGAAGCTCGCCAAGCGGATTGGCATGCGAAAGGCAAAGGTCGCCATCGCGCGCAAAATCGCCATCGTTCTTCACTGTATCTGGGTCGACGGCACATCGTTCGACTGGGCCAGGCGAAGGAAGCCTGATCCGATCTTGTAAAGTTCCTGGTCCGGTCTGCCGGACTGGCGATGTCCCGCTGGGACGGTGTTGTGGCGACCTCGGTCAATCGACTGGTGGCGGCTCGTCCGCATTCCGCTGCAAACGCTGAGGCGCCCCGACCCGGACATCATCGTGAGGCGCTGCGCGACCTCGGAAAGGACCATGTTTCCAGCGAAGACATCAACCAGCTCCGGCGATCCAGTGCCTTGCCGGCAAAGCACGTATCAGCCGCGCCCGCGCCGTCTCCGCAATCCGGACACAGCTCCGACGGCGCGAGCGCTAGCACCGTGCCGTGGGCGAGTTAGAAATGCAAGCTTGACAACAAACCTCAATTAAAGGGCCGATTGACATTCAGACGTCAAGATCAGCCAGCTCGAGATTGGTCCGGTCGCACCAGCGCGGACCTTTCGTCTCTTCGCTGACGGCCGGCGGCGCCAGACCTTCTTGGGAAGGCTCTGCGCGATCGCGGGGGCGATGCCGACTGGTTTCAAGCGAGCGGGGTCATCGGTCCATTCATTTGGCGGGTAGAGCGTCCGGTGGATGAAGGAATGGCCTTCGCGACGCACAGCATGCGGATAAGACGAACCCCAAACGTCAGCATCTCTTCAACCGACGCGCCACCAATCATCAGGTCCAAAATCATGGAGGTCCATAAATTCAGAACCTTCAGGAAGATGCAACTGTGATGCTAGGCTGCCGGCTCGAACATGCACTGGGAACAGTCGGTCAACCAGATCATGCAATCGCTCCGAGGTTCGCTCGGCAAGATCATCGCGGTACCACCGTCGGGACGCGATTGTCGCTTGCATTTGGTAACACGTCCGGCGAGTCGGCCCACGAAACTTAGGCAGATCTCCGCTGAAGGTATGCTCGGTCCCAAGCCCGAACAGAGTTCTTAATGTGGAACTTGCGCGGCCACATCGAAGCTTAGCTTGCACGAAGCTGAGATAATTCGCCGGTGTCGCGGTTCACCGCTAACAGAGACATTGCGAACTCAATGATGCAGCCGCCGCGTAACACTTGGTCATTTGGCTCTAGACTCACACGAATAATCTCCATTTCGCAGTATTTCTGCAATCGCGAGCGCCTTTTGCGGGTAAAACTCGCTGACTCATTCTAACTTAGTGCATTGTAGTCTTTACGAAAAAGATCTGCGTTCGGAGATAAGTATGGAAATTATTGATCTCAGCCGAGAGCTGTTTCATCGAACGGCAACACACCCCGCACATCCACCATTTATAGTGTCTGTCTGGGATGATCACGATACCAAGTGGATAGAGGGGAGCTCGGTCGGCAGCTCGAAGGCCGTGTCTATCTCTTGCAGCGATCACGCTGGCACGCACGTCGATGCCCCGGTTCATTTTGATTCTCGACCCGGCGCGCTTTCGATTGACCAAGTCCCGCTTGAGAAGTTCTACACAGAGGCGATCTGCTTGGACTTGTCGCATGTTCCGTTGGAGCATGCCGTTACAATTCCAGAGATGGAAGATGCACTCAGACGATCGGGGCAGGAAATCAAGCCGGAGGACACGGTCCTGCTTTACATGGCAACGAATGATCGGCTCTACGGCAGCAAGGGCTATTTGTTCGATTTTCCTGGGCTTGCGCCCGAGTCAGTTCACTGGTTGGCTGACAGAGGTATTGGTATGTTTGGAGTAGAAGCTATCAGCCCTGCTCCTACAGGCGAACTAAACTTGATAGCCCACAATATCTGCGCCGAACGAGGCATCACCCACATCGAATGCTTGTTCAACCTTGACAAGGTTGTTGGCCGTGGCCGCTTCCGCTTCGCAGGATTTCCCCTCAAGATCAGGGGAGGGACTGCGAGTCCTATTCGGGCTGTGGCGATTTTTGAGTAGCCAGAAATGCCCGGGGTTCCTCGTTCTTTCTCATCGTCTGCTCACGAGTGGCAATCAGATGCGTCAAAACTCTCCGAAGCGCTTGAACGACGAGCAGTGACACCTATCGAATTGTTTGAGATGTTTTGGAAAAGATACGAGCGTATCGAGCCTCTTATCAATGCGTTTATGTTCGTGGACAAAGAGGGGGCGAGGCGCGCTGCTGAGGAGGCGACGGTTCGCCAATCCAGCGGACTTAGGTTGGGCCCGCTAGACGGCATCCCGATCGCGATCAAGGACAATCTATTTGTTAAGGGAATGCCTGCTACTTGGGGCAGCCGCATTTTTGAAGGCTATGTTCCGTCTTGTGATGATATTTGCGTTGAAAGGCTGAGGGCCGGAGGCGCAATTCTGTTTGGGAAGACGACCACCCCTGAATTCGCGTTGCTCGGCCGGACGTTCAGCGATTTGAAGCCGAGCACACGGAATCCCTGGGATTTACGTTTAACGTCGGGCGGCTCGAGCGGTGGCTCGGTGGCGGCAGTCGCTTCTGGAATGGTGCCACTCTCGTTGGGCACGGACGCTGGTGGTTCGACCAGGATGCCGGCCAGCTACACCGGGCTTGTCGGGCTGAGGCCCTCCAACGGTCGAGTCCCTCGCCGATATGGATTCCTGCCCATGGCGCTGGATTTCCAAACAATTGGTCTCGTTGGCCGAAGCCTGGCTGATATTGACCTTCTGTTATCGGTAATAGGTGGTCCGGATCGGCGCGATCCAGCGTCGGTCAACCTGCCGCCAATCTCGACTCCGCACCGGCCTCTCAGGATTGGTTGGTTCACAACCATTGGCTCCGAAACCGTCGACCCGGAGGTCGCGCGTGCTCATCGGGACGCGCGAGGATGTCTTGTTTCACAGGGATGCCAAGTCGAAGAGTGTTTGCCTCCATTCAACCTGAGCGAGATCAATGAAATCTGGGCGACTCTCGCTCCGGTGAGCGTAGCCCGAGTAGCTCTGTCCTATCCACAACACCAGGGCCAACTGACCGATCAGATCCAAGAGCTGGTTCGAAAGGGTCAAGAGATTAACGCTACCTCTTTCCTTCGTGCGATCGACCGATTGGCCGAGTTTCGTGCGGAAGTAAGTGCCGCATGGGGAGAGTTTGATGCGTTGCTTACGCCCACTGCGGCATCGCCAGCATGGGACGCCGAAAGTGCGTGTCCCGACACAATCGGCGGGCGTCCTGGTACCGCAGCAACCCAGAGTATGTTTTGCAGCTGGGTCAATGCCGTCGGATTTTGCGGCTTGAATATTCCGGGCACTCCGCACACGGATGGCCGACCGATCGGTCTCCAGATAGTGGCGCCCTTTGGCGATGACGGCCTCGCGCTTCACCTAGGTAGGATGCTTGAGGAGGCGTCTCCTTGGATACATCGCCGGCCAAGCGGCCTGGAGGAAAGCTAGAGCGGGACGAACAGAGTGGCTTCGTGCGCAGAGGGCGCGGACGTCGTCGTGAGCCATTTTTTGTACTTCGCCACCGTAACCCATCGACCCCCGTCGCGTCCCGCCGCTTTTGCCGTCGAAACGCCCGAAGCAGGGCTCCCTCGTCGAGGTGGTGCAGCAAGGCTGTGAACAAGGTTTGAGCAGCCTGTGAGCAGCCTGCTTGGCTGCGATTACTTCCATAAGCCATCGATCCCGACGTTGCCGCGACGCGTACTCCCCGGACGTGGTGTCGTTGCCAGCTAGTTCCGCCGCAAATCGCCCAGACTCGCCGTCTTCCTGGATGAGACCAACGTACTGGAGGATGGTCTTGAAGACAAACATTGGCACACCGGCCTTCTCTCAATGTCCTTCTCCTCGGCTCAGCTCTGAGGCAAATACAAACGATAGGCGATCGGCAGGTCGTATGGTGATTGGCCCTATCCCGAGCTTATCCGCCGTGCTCACGAAATAAGGCAGCAGTTGATGCTGCGCTCCAGCGACGTGATCGCCGCCATCGGCTCTACGCTCTTGTGCTCGCTAGGCAGCATCAGGCCAACGCAGTAATCGCGTATGGCTTCGCCGATCCGCAAGACCGGGTGACGCTCACCAGCTCGTCCAGTAAGCCTTGTGGAATTTCCGTGCATTCTTGCCGAAGATTGCGGGATTTCTGCAGGCGAGCGACGCAATTGACGGATTTTCCTCCTGATTGAAATGCAATGTTGGCTAGTGCACTGCCCGAAGCAACGGTTTCGGCTTTGGCAGACGTGACAACCATGTCTCTTTGTGAGCTCTCTCATCGGGTCCTGTAAGGCGATTCACTACCGTTGAAGCTGCTAGATGTCCGGCCTCGGATAACCTTGAACTTGGAGGAAAATAGTGACCATCGAGCGCATTGAAACGAGTTCGCGAATGAGTCAGGTCGTCGCGCACGACAACACCGTTTACATGGCAGGTATTGTTGCCAACAAGACTGCTGGTCAGAGCGTGATCAAGCAGACGGAGGAGATCCTTTCAATCATTGATGGCTACCTCGCCAAGGCCGGGACCAGTAAATCGAAGCTTCTGTCGGCCACGATATATCTTACCGATATGGAGCGCTTTCCGGAGATGAACGCGATCTGGGACGCCTGGGTATCGCAAGGCAATACGCCAGCGCGCGCGACCGTCGGAGTAAAGCTTGCTGGAACACAATACAATGTTGAGATCATGGTGATTGCGGCGAAATAAGCAGGAGCAATTCCGATCAAGCACTCCGCACACGGATGGCCGACCGATCGGTCTTGAGATAGTGGTGACGGCCTCGCACTTCACCTGGGTAAAATGCTTGAGGAGGCGTCTCCTTGGATACATCGCCGGCCAACCGGCCTGAAGGAAAGCTAGAGCTGCACGAACAGAGCGGCGGTTGTACTTACCATCTGAGTGCCCATGGGTTCCTTTGCAGTCGGTGCCGCCATCCCCGGTGGAGTCGATCGCATGTATATCTTCAACGCACAACTGAGTTCTCGTGCGCGGCCTCAAAAAATCAACTCAACTAAA
The DNA here is from genome assembly GCF_055807515.1 of Bradyrhizobium sp. Kon69. NCBI lineage: Bacteria > Pseudomonadati > Pseudomonadota > Alphaproteobacteria > Hyphomicrobiales > Nitrobacteraceae > Bradyrhizobium > Bradyrhizobium sp. Kon69. The sequence goes on from NZ_JBVVOS010000038.1 coordinate 38,278, forward strand.
ACGAAAAGGATATCAAGATGACGGTTCGAGCAACACAAAGCATTGAGCTGGACCCCGAGGTTCGGGCAATAGTTCGCGGCGAGCTTGTAGAGCTTGCAGAGCTAGAGAGTACGGACATTCGCGAGAAGGTGATTGATGCCTGGACTTACGCGCTGACTCGCGAGGGCTGCCGGAGCCTCACCGATCTACAAGGCTCAGCCCGTCCAGACGGTTGGGTGCTAAAGACGGGATCGCAGCTCGACCACGTTCGCGGCGTAACCAGATTATCGACGCGTTATGGCGACGAACTTGCTCTCATGTATCCGTCGCTGCCGCTAAAACGAGACGTACTGATCGCTGGCGCCATGATTCACGATGTCGGCAAACCGCTTGAATATAATCTACAAAAGCGGGAACTGTGGTCAAGCAAGACTCACGTGTCAGGCTGGCCCTCGGCTCGACATCCGGTCCACGGATGGCATGTCTGTCTCACCGTCGGACTCCCAGAAGAGATCGCGCACATTGCAGCGGTCCATTCCAGCGAGGGCAACTTCGTAGTGCGCTCGCTCGAGGCTCGAATCGTTCACCACTGCGATTATGCCCTTTGGGATGCTCTCTGGGTTAGTGGCGAGTTGAAAGATCCGCCACCGAAGCTTAATCCTAAGGAATGAAGCGGTCGAGCCAAACGAGGCCGTAGTGCAGAAGATCAGCCAAATGGGCCATTCTGAATGTGTCTAAAGGCGAAGGGCCGTTCCTCAGTTTGAGGCGATGCGCAGTGGGCGAGGATCGAGCCATTGCTGCCGAAGAGCCGTCTCGAGCGCGCCGAGTCGATGATAGGGCTGATCAGCGGGATCGTGCATGTGCTGAAGAGCGGCTGTCGATAGGAGGATTGCCCCTCGTGCTACGGTCCGCCGACCACAATCTACAACCGCTTTCATCGATGGTCGGCGCGCTGTTTCGCGCCTGGCAACAGTAAGCCCCGATGACGTTCACATGATCGATAGCACCACGGTAAAGGCTCATCAGTTGGCGGCGAAAAGCGGAGGCGTGGGACAGGCGATCGGGCGCTCGCGCACCGGGCGCACGATCAAAAGTCAACGCCGTTGTCGACGGCCAGGGCCGGCCGCTCGCCATTGAAATAACACCGGGACAACGCGGCGGTCTTCCCCTCTGCCAGCGGCGCGCCTTTGCGCCGCCGATGCTGCCTCGATAGTGACGGCTTTCGGCTCTTCCTGCGCCAATGCGGGACCATCCCGATCATCCCGTACAATCCAGGAATCCATCCAACGCGTCATAGTCCATGCAGGGCGTCGACGTCGACGCGCTTGGTCGCATCATCGAGGCTCTGGATCAAGGTGTTCTTCGCTATCTTTCAACCTCGAGGCCATGCGGAAAAACGAACACCACCCGCCGGCCGCGAAGATGTGCGATCTGAGGACGCCAGCATCTCGTCCAGGCGATGCCGTCGTCGATAGCCAATCCGGCGCCTGCGCGACGACGTTCGGCACGGCGCCGATCGCAACGATCAGTTTGGTGAGGTGCGGCGGTACCACGCAGCAACGTTGCGCCGGCGATCGTCCCGCCTGAGGTGCCATTCGAGCTCGCGATCGACCCCGGCTCGTGCGCAACGCCGCGGTAGGGCCGCATGCCGGCGGAGAGCTCCTCGTATCACCACGTCAGACTTGCTTTGCATCGCGATCGGGCTTGCAGATGGCGGTCCGGGGCGCCGCCCAGACACAAGGCATTCTGCAGGACTTCCGCCGGGGCCGCGAAGCTCAGGCCGCCGAGCATGACATGAGCCTGCTCAAACCCGAAATTGGCAAGCCGCAGGTGACGAAGTGAGGAGATTGTGATCGAGCGATACGCCCGCGATGCCTTGCCCAAATGGCGGGCGCCAATCAAATCACCAATTTCGCTCGATCGATGAAAGCGCGTCTCGCTGATATAGTGGTAGCCCAGATTGAATCGGCGCTGGAGGGTTACTCACTGGTCGCATCACATGATCGCGCTCCGCTCATTTGCATATCGCTGCCGTGTTATTCGAAGTCGCGGCGTTCCTCATAGTGGCAGCGGCGATACGTCAGATCGCGAAGCTGCTCGGCTATAGTGTCGCCAGAAGCTCAGGGATGATGTCGTATCGTGCCGCGCCGATGCAGTTTTGCAGCATTTAAGCGTCGGGGGGCCGAAATGTGAAATTGTCGGCTTAGAGGCGCAGGTACATTGTGGGCAAATACAGGCTCACCGGAAGGGGTAAGATGGAAATCGAATGGCGGCGGCTTCGGGCTGATCAGTTGCGTGAACGCGCGAAGGAGGACGCGATCGTCATCGTCCCCGTCGGCGCGCTCGAGCAGCATGGGCCGCACCTGCCGGTCGAGATCGACAGTCTGCTCGGCGAGACGGTTGCGTTGCGCACAGCGCGCTTGGCTGCAGCGATGGAGAAAGTGGTCGTCCTGCCTATGTTGTGGACAGGTCTCTCCGAGCATCACATGTCGTTCGGCGGCACGATCACGCTGGACTTTCCGACCTTCTTCAACATGATCCGCTGCGTCTGCGAATCCGTGGTTCGGCACGGTTTCCGACGTATCGTCCTGCTCAACGGGCATGGTGGCAACGAAAATGCGCTGCGGGTCTGCGCGGACGAGCTCGGCCCTAAGCTGGATGTGCCGATCGTGCAGCTCACCTATTGGTATGCAGCAGAGAAGCCGATTTCCGCGCTGCTCGAGCGGCAGAGCAATCTCTGGCATGCCTGCGAGGCGGAGACATCGATGTGTATGGCGTTGCGGCCTGAACTCGTAGCCGAGGACCGCATACGCCTCGCCGAGGGCAACCTCACGCCCGAAGTCGCTGACCTTGTCGGCAACGGCATCTACCTCTGGCGCAGCCTCGCTAGCCTAGCCTCCACAGGCGCTTACGGCTATCCGAGTGTCGCCTCGCGCGAAAAAGGAGAGAAGCTGCTCGAGGCGATCAGTCGTGATGTTGCCGAGAAGATCTGCAACAAGGAGCTTTGGGCTCTGCCATGGCGCTAGCTGAAGCTTCTTACCCAAGGCAGCCTCTAACCAAGCGAAGTTGCGACATTCCCCCGCCGTCGGAGTTTCATGCAAGCAGGCTAACAAGGATGCGCACCCGACGTCGCGCTACCGTACGCCGGTGGTATCACGCTATACGTGAGCGCAGGTAAGCAACTGATCTGGGCCTCTTATTCCGGCTGTGGCGACTTACGGTCGCAGGCAATGATGGAGTTGCCCCTCAGAAGCCTGCAACTTGCAGCTCGAGATTCCCTAAAGCGCACGGGGCGAATCCGTCGGGAGGGGACGGTGCGACCGGACAAGCTAAAAGCGCGCGAGGAAGGTAATCTGTTTCGATCAAGCTCGATCAGATAATTAAGATGAAGCACGAGTTGGTCCAGCTCGCCGCCAAAAGCAGCGGGTGGATTGACAAGCAGCTCAGAATTGCAGCGATTCTGCAAAATGAGCTGGCTTCAAACGTGTGAAGAGCATTGTCCTCGGGGTCCCGCTAAACGCCTCTAATCGCCGGTCTCTGTCGTGAAGAAGACGTCACAGTAGCCAGGAACCTCGGCGCGAGCTGCAAGCTCTTCTTCTATCTGCCCGCCGACCGACGTCTCGTCGCTGCCTGCGGCCTTGGCAGTGCTTAGCGAACCTTTCAGCTGTCGGTTGCCGAGATTATTGCATCGCAGAGGGCGATTAAGGCGTGCAGGCCGCGACGAACGCCGCCATCCAGCATTACAATCATTTTGTCGCCCACCGCATCACAGATCTCGGGCAGCACGTCCAGCGGCGATGGCGCACTGTCAAGCTGTCGCGTGCCATTGATGGAAACCATGATGCCGTCGACACCTAGCGAATGTGCGCGGACGGCATCATCAGGAGTGCATGATTCCCTTGAGCACGAATTGCCTTCCACAGCTCGCGGTAGCGCTCGACACGCTTCCATGTCATCGGGGCGCCGAATTGACTGTTCAAGAAATCGGCTACATTTTTGGCACTGGCGTTAGGATCGGCGTAGCGCGTCCAATTGGCGAAGAAAGGCGTGCCATGTTGTAAGCACTCCATGATCCAGCGCGGATGACGCAATGCTTCCAATTTCGTCCGCCACGTCAGCTTTCCCCAACCGTTCCAATGGTGAAGACCAAAGTTTCAAACCGGCGTTGCTCACGCGCTTAATTATATATCTTCCGAAATCGATGTGTCCATAGCGGAATAGAGCTGGTACCAACCATGGTCAGGCGCGATTTTGCCGAGATCTCGCCCGACATGATGAAGGGCACGTTCGCTTCGCGTGCCGCCTGCGCCAGCATCAGGTCGGACGGAATAGGTCAGCTAACCCAGGACTCGAATAGGTACGGCCGAACAGTGATATCGACTGGTCGTGCGCGCTGACATCGATCAAGTAACGCGGCACAATACGGATTTTCCGGAAAGCCTTCTCATTCGTAATTAGCCCCAGCTCGTCGTCAGTGCCGCCTTCGATATAGTCATAGCAGATCTTTGGCAATCGCTTCTTCGCCAATTTGCGCAGATCGCCGACGTTCACAACGCCCTTCATCCTTCCCAATCCGCTATCGTTAATCCTCTATGTTACCCACTCTTCCAGGTGGCTTTGCGCAAAACACTCACATTGACACAGGCGTGCGGCGGTAGAACGCCTTTCCACGCCGGATTTCGACACTCCTAGTTCCGAAAGCAAATGATAATGCGATGCCGCCTTGCTTCAGAAACTCTGATTCCGAAGTAGAGGACAGCGCAGGTCGTTTCCTCACGTGAGGCGGACGCAGACAGCTAAAACTTAGCAGAATTTCGCACAATGTAGGACAGATCTTCTTTGCGCCAAGACGCTGTATATTCTTCTCATAGCTAATAGCGGCTACCTAAGCGCTTTGGGCAGTCGCTATGGCGACCTCAGTCGAAGTTGCCGATACTGACGTGCTTCTCCGGGTGGGCTCGACGAGTCTCTGCCCACACGCGGGCCGTGCCGTTTCTTTCCGCTGCTCCTTCATCAGCGCCGTGCAGACGAACGAGATAGGAAGCTTGGACGCTCAAAGACCGCGAAAAGTCATTTTTGATGACGAAGTTCTCAACAAGAACAGAGGCTCGCGGAATCCGGGGCAACGAGCGATTTTGAGGGGGCTCGCCATTATGCCGATAAGGCACTCGATGCGAGCACGAATCTGATGAGTACCTGTTAAACTATTCGGCCGCCCTTGGTTGCGTGCCCTGAGGCCGGCTTTGATCGCAACCGCCGCTGAATGATCGCGGCGATGTGCGCCGCGATCTGGATAGTGCTAGTCGCAACGCTCGGGCATTTTAGAAGGTAACTGCGTCCAGGCCTGCAAAATTGCTAACGGTAGCGGCATAAACCGTAAGACCGCATGCCGCTTCTGCCGATGAGATGGTTCGCCCTACACTCCACTTCCGAGGATTGCTAGGGGCACTCCGAGCTAATCCTTATCACAGGGGGACAAGCCGTAGCGCAGTATGGGTGATTAATTGCGCCGCGCCCGTTGATCGCTCAGGTCAGGAATTCGGCATGATTTGGCCTGTATGCAAACTTTGGATGCGCCTTCGTCTGCTGTTTGCAGGAAATCAGACCGGCAGAGTGGTTATGCTGCATCTTAGTCGATAGCCGGTTAACGCAGCCTGTGCAGGCGAAGCCTCGTGATTAACGCAGTGAGCGGTCCAACTCTGAATGTTCGATCGAGACTTATTCGTCCCGTTACTGACCGAACGGTATGAGCATAGTTGCCAGGAGAGCAAGCGGTTCGGAATGCCGCAATTGTGTGTGCGTTTGCTTCTTTGAAAGATGTCACAACAAATGTACGGGCGTGAATAGCTGTCAGGCGGCAGCATTTGCCAAAGGGTGCATGTCGACTAGCGGCGATCTGCGCTTCGAACGCAATGCCGCGCAACGGGGAATGTTGAAGCAGTGGAGAGTCAAATGAATGGCGCCGATCTTATTGCCGGAATCTTAAAAAAAGAGGGGGTCAGATACATACCTTCGTTTCCGCACAGCGACATCATCGATAGCGGCGCGAAAGCGGGGATCCGCCCATTGATTGTGCGCCAAGAGCGTCACGCGCTACATTTAGCCGACGGATTCGCTCGCATGACGGGAGGGCGAGAAATTTGCTGCTCCACAGTACAACTGGGACCTGGTTCGGAGAACGCGATCGGGGCTGTGGCACAATGCTATGCGGATAATGTTCCGGTCTTGCACATGCCTGGTGGCTACCCTCGCAGCGTCCAAGGCATTCATCCAAATTTCAATGCTGCTCGCAACATGCAGTCTATCGCCAAGTGGTGTGAGATGGTGATGACCGTCGATCGCCTACCTCAGATGATGCAAAACGCGTTTGCTCTTCTTAAGAATGGTCGGCCGGGTCCTGTAGTACTCGAAGTGCCTGCAGACGTCTTCAGAGAAGAAGTTGATCCAACCCTCCTGGACGCCTATAAGCCGCAGCGTCGATCGGCGCCCTGCGCAGACACCGCCCAAATTACTGAAATTGCCGATATTCTCTTGCGTGCGAATTCGCCTGTTATAATTGCGGGGCAAGGCATCTTGTACGCTGAAGCGTGGCACGAGCTGCAAGAACTCGCCGAGCTCACCCATACACCGGTTCTCTCTACACTGAACGGTAAGAGCTGCTTCCCGGAAGACCATCCACTTTCCTTGGGTTGTGGTGGCGGATCGCGTCCTGATACCGTAAACCGAGCCTTGGAACGTGCCGACGTTTACATTGGGTTGGGCACTAGCTTCACAAGGTCTGACTATATTACCCCGTATCCGGTTAACGGTCGCAAGTTTGTTCAATTGACCAACTGGGAAGGGGACATCTCGAAGGACTACCCTATCGATCTGGGTGTGATTGGCGATGCCAAGCCGTCGATAGCTGCGTTGATTTCGGCGATAAAGGACAAGACCGGAGGTAAAGGTGTTAGCAGGCCGGAGGTTGCCCGTTACATCGCGGCGCAGAAGGCCGCTTTTCTCAAGGAATGGCTGCCTCTTCTCACTTCCGCCGAAAAGCCGATAAACCCATACAGAGTTGTATGGGACCTTATGAACACGGTTGATCGGACAAAAACAGTAGTTACGCACGACGCTGGGAGCCCGCGAGACCAGATAACTGCTTTTTGGGAGTCGCTCGTTCCGCACGGTTATATGGGGTGGGGGAAGACTACCCAGCTTGGACTAGGGCTTGGGCTTATGCAAGGCGCAAAGCTCGCACGGCCTGACTGGACGTGCGTCAACATCATGGGTGATGCTGCCATTGGAATGGTGGGCATGGACTTCGAGACTGCGGTCCGCTGCGGGTTGGGAACGCTGACAATCGTGCTCAAAAACAGCATAATGGGCGGATATAGTAAGTATCACCCGAACGCCTCTGAAAAATATAAGATCGAGAAACTTGGTGGAGATTACGCTGCAATGGCCCGGGCCTTCGGAGGGTACGGCGAAGAAGTAGTTGAGCCTGAAGATATCATCCCAGCGATTAAGCGTGCATTAGAGAAAAACGAGAAGGGTATTCCTGCTCTACTTCAGATCATTACTAAGGAAGAGCGTCGCATGCCAAAAAACCTTCCGGTTGACGCTGAGGCAAATAAGCTCGAGGCCTAATCTCTGCTCTTTGTGCCACCTCGATCTTCGCGGTCGAAGTGGTACTTTGAAAAACTGTTGCCGAAATCGAAAGATCTAAAGTGGCCTAGTGATCTGAGCTGCTGCCGGTTTGATGGCCACAACATTATGTGTATCATGGAGGCGGAGGTTGGCAACGACACGACGGAGGTTCGGTTGGCGATTTGAAGGTGGAGGCGGTCAGGCTGGTGAAGAAGCGATCGGCATCGGTTGGTCAGGCTGCACATGACCTGGACGTTGATAAGAAAGTGCTGCAAAGTGGGTGAAGGAGTTCCGAATCGAGCGGGGCGTGGGCTTTCCCCGGTTGCGCGTAGGAAGCAGCCCCAAGGTGAATACTGAGCGGAACAAGGCGGCGGCCGACTTCGGATAAGGAACCGATATGAAGTGCGGCTTCATCGCGAACCAGCGGACGATCTGGCCGGTGGCATGACTATGCGACGCGCCGGTGGTTACCGCGATCGCCTGCTGAAGCGCTCTCACAGCGCGAGATCCGGCAGCGACGAGGAGCTCAGTGCCAAGGCCTGAGCCACGTTCTTCGCCAGCGACGTTCCTATAGCGCAGACGGAATCCCTCATTCGCCTTTACAAGAAGATCGGCCTGGCTAATTGATCGCCGGCGTTCCTCAAATTAGTTCGCAAATTCAGGCTGTTCATCTTGCTTCCACGGGCGACTCCAAATGGCCCGTCAAAGCTCAGATGGCTTGAGGCAGCGATGACCCCGCCTCCATGTGAGAGCGCCGGAGAAGATCGTGTTAGCAGCTGTTGAAGATTATGCCACGGACTGGTTTTGCACATACCGATCCAATGGCCCTGTTAGACTGTAGGGAATATATCTAGTCTGCCCTTGAGTGTGATGCCATCTTTAGCGTCTTCCTTGATCATATCGGCGCCCTTCTCTGCCACCATTATCGTCGCGGCGTAGGTGTTGCCGGAGGGCACGGTCGGCATGACAGAGGCATCAATGACGCGCAGTCCAAGCAGTCCATGCACACGCAGGCGTTCGTCAACTACCGCCATAGGATCGTTGCCCATCTTGCAAGTCCCTACATAATGGTGGAGTCCCCGACCTGCATGTCGAGCGTAGTCAAGGCTTTGTTCAAAGCTCTGCACCTTCTCGCCGGGATACATTTCAAAAGTCGTGTAGTTGGCAATAGCAGGATTCTGCATGATTTTTCGCGCGATTTGCATGCCAGCCACTGCGCAGTCACAGTCGCCATTGACGGACAGGAAATTCGGCTGAATCGCTGGTTCGCTGCCGGGTATCGCCGATTTGATGTGAATTGAACCGCGAGAATCGGGTCGACACTGGTTGAAACCGAAGGACATTCCGGGTTCTTTCTCAAGACGCCCGGGCCGCGCCGAATCGTAGCTCGCGGGCGCCATGTGAAACTGTACGTCGGGCGTCTGGAGGCCGGGCCGCGTGCGCACAAAGCCGGCGACTAGGCCCGGCGTTTTGGTAAGCAGACCCGTTCCCATAACATAGTATCGCAGTATCTCGCGCAACATCCGAAATCCACGAGATTGCTCGTTGAACGTGATCGGTCGATTGATGCGCCAGCCCATGTTCACATAGAAGTGGTTGCCATAGTTCTCGCCGACCCCTTTCAGCTCATGGTGGATCTCGATCCCAAGCTTCTTGAGGGTTCTCGGCTGGCCAATGCCCGACAGCTCCAGCACGCCGGGCGACTGGATAGTGCCGCAAGAGACAATCACTTCACCTTCGCAGCGCGCTTCCCGACGTTCGCCGCGCAGAGTATAAGCGACACCGACTGCGCGCCTACCCTCGAGCAGGATACGGCTCACAAGAGCACCGGTCTCGATGTGCAGGTTGGGCCTGTTGCGCGCTGGATTCAGAAAGGCGCGAGCGGCCGACCACCGGCGACCATTCTTGATCGTGGTCTGAAAGTAGCTGAAGCCTTCCTGCCGCCCGTTGTTGTAGTCTTGGCTGCGCAGGAAACCACTGGCCTGCGCCGCCTCAATGAGCGCGTCGCCAAGCACATGGCGTTCGCTGATATCGCTTACATTGAGGAGCCCGCCCTTACCACGCGTCTCGTCGCCGCAACTTTCATAGTGCTCCGACTTCTTAAAATACGGCAGCACGTCTTCGTAGGACCAGCCGGGATTGCCTAGTTTATTCCAGCCGTCGTAATCGAGCGGCTGGCCACGTACGTAGAGCATGCCGTTGATCAAACTTGAGCCGCCCAGCCCACGGCCGCTCGCACATGGGAGGCGCTGGCCGGCCACGCTGTCCTGAGCGTCCATCTGGAAGTTCCAGCCGAACTGCTTTCGGACCTTCGTGAAACCTGCGGGAATATCGATCCACATCGAGCCGCCTTGTCCGCCAGCCTCGAGGAGGAGTACCTTGACGCGCGCATCCTCGGTCAGGCGATTGGCGAGTACGCAGCCGGCCGAGCCGCCACCGACAATGATGTAGTCCCATTCGGACATGGTTTAAGTTCCTATAGCAGATGTTGGATTTCGTCCGGGTTAGTCGGCCGAACCAACATCAAGGGGGCACATTGCGCTGCCACACTGGTCTTGCCGCACTCACCAGTTCGTAAGGAACACTGAGATTTCTCAACCTGCTTCCCGCAGGAGCGTTAATCTAGCAATCCTCCATTCGAAATTTTCGCAAAAAAGCGCATGATCGCGCCCAAAAACCGCGCTCCACGGCTTTCCTTCGCGGATTTCAACGTAAACGGACGGACTTCGCAAAAAGCGCAGCGGCTTCGGAGCGCGAAAACTTGACGACACGAACTGGCGTCTCAGAATGCCGCATGGCTAGACAACCACCGAACCTCACCAAACCATTCGCGGCGGGGCCTATGTCTCAAAACCACATCTCCTCGACGTCCAGGTCGAGGTTCACGTACGAGTAAGGCATTTGCCTCAAGTGCAAGCCGCGCCATTTCGGCAGAAGGGGGTGAATAGCGCTTTTGATTGTTGCCGTCGGCGCCGAATGTCCACCACCTTAGACGTCGACGGGAGTGCCTTACCCTTACATCGAAGACGTCTGCGGCCTCAGGCGAATTTGGCCGAGGAGGGATTACCGCTTGAGCGGGAGCGTCATCGCCTATCAACACACGGCTGGATTCCCAACGCGCCGGATCCGTTTTTTTCTTGGGCGCGCGCACAGTCTGGCCTTCGATCTCGGTCGGGCTGACGTGGGCGAAATCATCGAGGCAGGCTAACGACGCAAAACGGGCGAGTAAGCTCGCACCTCGGGTAGCGCATGAGTCCTGGCGATCATCGCAGTCGGCCGTGAGCGCGTGTTGGCCCCTCCGTAAACTACGAAGCCATCGCTGTTCTCTGCTCCTACTTGCCTGACAACGCTCCGAGCCATGTCAGACGTATTCGCCCGAGTCGGCGCAGGATTTCAGCCTTTCGACCGGCCAGAATGCTGAAATTCATCATATGAACCCGATACACTCTTTCTAAGACAGAAGCCTTCTGACTATCGGAGAGGTCAAGAAATCAAGAACCGGTGGGAAAAATCCAACTAACGGCAGGCGCCTAGTGCAGGACTGTTCTTGCAGGCTTGGCCATGCACCCACTGCTGCAATCTGTCAAGAGAAGATCGCGGTCCGGTTGTTGACCGGCGCCGAGTGGGCGCACCAGGGTGCGCGCAGGAGGGAAGAGGGGCAATGCCAGGCACTAGCGAAGAGTTTTGCAGAATTTTCCGGCTTGCCGGATTCGAAGCTCCCGTCCGTGGCGTGATGCTATGAAGAGAGGCTCGTATGAAGCCTCGGATAGGCATGCCGGGCTCAACGCCTACGGCGGCCGCTGGCCCGGCCAACTTTCCGTGCCCAGCAGCAGCGTGTTGCGCTCGCCGGCTCGTTCGTCTTCGATCCCAAGCTCTTGCTGATGGATGTGCCGCTCGGGGCACTGGACAGCAATTGCGTGAACACGCGTAGCTCGGGATCAAGCATTTTCATGAGCATCTCGGAGCGGCAGATGATGGCCTATGTGACGCATAATCGAAGGGAAGCGTTGACCAGGTCGGACCGCAAGCGCGTTTTCACTTGCAATGTGGAGATGCCGAGCGTCGGAAAACGTGCAAGCGCTGGGGATTAATGTCGAGGGCATCAGCCAGCCGAGGGTACTGTCATGGGCCGAAGCGGCGGTGATCACCATCGGCTGGAAGGGCGCTCACACACCATGACGACGAAATTCCAATTCAAGCAGCGGCCAATTGCAAGGGTCTTCCATCCCGGGAGAATTTGTAACAGCGGAGAGAATGATGCGAAAGACACTATTGATCACCTTCGCCTTGGCCGCAATCTGCCTGGCAGCGGGTACGCTTGCGCCAACTAAATCGGCCTTTGCGGCCGATCAGCTCACGGTCACCCACGGGGGCGGATCGTTCGCGAAGGTGCTGCGGAACGATGCGTTCGATCCCTTCACAAAGAAGACGGGCATCAAGATCACTGAAGCCGAGTGGGATTGGAACACTGCCAAAATCCGCGCCATGGTTGACACGAATACGGTGATCTGGGGTTTGGTCTACGTCACCCAGGCTCAAACCAAGCGATTGTGCGACGAGGGTCTCATCGAGACGATTGATTGGAAGAAGCTTGGCCTCGAACGGGCCAAATTTCAGGGGGCCGACAACACGGACTGTGGGGTCCCGACCAGCTTCTCTGCTCAGGTCGTTGCCTATGATAAGGACAAGCTGCCGAATGGGCCGAAGACCATCGCCGACTTTTTCGATCTGAAGGCCTTCCCCGGCAAAAGGGGACTCTATAAAAGTCCGGACATCAATCTCGAGTGGGCCCTGATGGCCGACGGGGTGCCGGCCAAAGATATCTACAAGGTCCTCAACACACCCGAGGGAGTCGACCGGGCCTTCAATAAGCTGGACACGATCAAGAAGGACGTGGTCTGGTGGACGGCCGGAGCTCAGCCTCAGCAACTTCTCGCCGATGGTCAGGTCGTGATGAGCCAAGCTTGGGGCAGCCGAATCTATGATGCGGTCAAGAACTCTGGCCAGCATTTCGCGATCATGTGGGACGGTGCGATGGAGACCGGGGTTGATTTGGTGATTCCCAGGGGCGCTCGGCCTCTGGAGGAGGCCTACAAGTTTCTGGCCTTCACTAGTTCGACCCGTGTCCAGGCAGACATCGCAAACGACTCCGCCAACCCACCGGCAAACAGGGATGCGGTTGCGCTCGTTGATCCAGCAATCCGGCCATATTCGCATGCCCCTGATAACAGCGAAGCTATTCCGGTAGACTCGAGATTTTGGGCTGAGAAGATGGATGAAATACGCCAGCGATTTACCCGGTGGCTCGCGCAGTAAGGCCAAACATAGGAGCGGCAGGATGGCTTCTGTTCTCCTTGCCGTCTCCAACAGCCGAGCTGACATAAAATTAGAGTCGACAAAGTAACGAGGATTCCGCGGGTCATGGCTCTCACGTGGCCTGGAGCGTCCGGATCATCCTGTGTTTCGTCGTGACGGCGCTGATCGCGCCGCCGTCGTCACGCAGGTCAACGTGCCATCCAAACGTATGTTTCCGCCACAAGGAGTGATGGTCGAGGTCGGCAGTGGGATAACGCGGAGCAGCGCGGAACAACATTCAGAGCGGGAGGCAACGAGCAACTAAGAGGAGAATCGCGACGGACCTGCGAAACGAGACTAGCGGGTACGCTCAATGCCTTCGCAGTGCAATGGCAGCTGAATTACGACAGTGTCTCGCTGACTTTTTTAGCTGGCTCTCAGTGGGCAACATGTTGCGCGAATGGCAGACGCAATTGAACTCCATGCTGAAGTTCTGCGCCAATACAACAAGAATCGCCTGATCTATGTGTCACTCTAGCAGAAGTTGGCGTTTTCCTTCCGAGACATAAGGTATTTCTTCTAGAACCTCCGCGAGCGCGGGGCAGGCGTATTGCTTATGTACGAAGGCGGGTCGAACGAGAAGAAGGTCTTGACGAAAGATGTCGGAAGACATGATCCCTTTGGGTGAGAAGCTGTCCCGCCGTGCCAAGGCAACACCGCACGCCCCGGCGGTCAGTTGTGGCGAAACAACACTCACCTGGAGCCAACTTGACGCCCGGGCGAACCGGATTGCCCGCGCCTTGGAAGGGCTGGGCGTCAAGCTGGGTGATTTGGTCACTATCGGCTTGCCAAACGGGCTTGACTTCATCGAGGCTTGCTGGGGCGTTTGGAAGCTGGGCGCCACGCCGCAACCGGTGTCCTTTCGATTACCGCGTGCCGAATTGCAAGCGATAGTCAACCTAGCCGATCCGCCGGTGGTGATCGCATTGCCGGAGCTAGAGACCGATCGGCGACGTGCAACGGTCGAGGACCTACTCGCATTATGTGACGATGGCCGATCGGTTGAAGCCTGCGTGGCTCCGATTGTGTATGCTCCGACGTCTGGCGGGTCGACCGGACGACCCAAGCTCATACTTTCCGGCTCGCCTGGTCTGACCATGGCTGAATCGGATGGCCAAGGTTTCTGGCGGTTGGGCTCAGGCGACATTGCCCTCATTCCAGCACCGCTCTATCACAGCGGGCCATTCTGGTTGGCTATGGAGGCCCTGATCCAGGGCGCCCACCTGGTGCTGATGCCGCGCTTCGACGCAGAAGGCGTACTGCGCGAGATCGAGCGGAGCAGGGCGACTTGGCTTTATCTAGTGCCGACCATGATGAGCCGGATGTGGCGGCTGCCGGAAAACGTGCGAGATCGCTATGATGTATCCTCACTGAGGACGCTCTGGCACACGGCCGCTCCGTGCCCACCGTGGCTTAAGGAGGCCTTCATCGGCTGGGTAGGCTCCGAGGTTATCATAGAGATGTATAGCGGTAGCGAGAGCTTAGCTTGGACGACGATCACTGGAAGCGAATGGCTTGACCACCGCGGGTCGGTTGGCCGCGTGACGATGGGCGAAATGAAGGTATTCGACGCAAACGGAAACCTGTTGCCGCCCGGCGAGATGGGCGAGATCTACCTGCGCCGCCCTGAAGGCGCGCTTCCCTCATATACCTATCGCGGCGCGAAGGCCCGCACCCTGCCCGGCGGATGGGAAAGCCTCGGCGACATCGGTTATTTCGATGCGGACGGCTATCTCTACCTCGCTGACCGTCGTACAGACATGGTCTTGGTTGGTGGTGCAAACGTCTATCCGGCTGAGATCGAGGCCGCGATCGATGAACATCCTCTTGTGCAGTCGAGCGCCGTCATCGGGCTGCCACACGACGACCTGGGCTCATCCGTCCACGCAATCGTCCACTCGCGCCCGGGCCTGACCGCCGAGTTGCTACTGGCGCACCTGACCAAGCGGTTGGTGGCATACAAGCTTCCGCGCACCATTGAGTTCGTCGACGAGCCTCTGCGCGATGAGGCGGGCAAGGTACGGCGGACCCAACTGCGTGATGATCGTATCGCTCGGATGAAGTCGCCCGTTGGGCACATGTAACCGACGTCGATGTTCGAAATGAGCGCTGCGGCATCTCACGAGACATACGGGAAAACGCCAGATGGTCAAAACAAGGCCAGATCTTGGCGAGTTTCGTAAAGACCGATTGGCCCGGAGGAGCGCGTTCCGGTTTTAAGGCGTTCGACCGCGGCGATTGTATCAACGCGCTTTCGACGAGCAACTCGCGAGCGGACGAGAGCTGCTGAAAGTTTTGATGACAACGCAAAAACCTCAGTCGTGATTCTGACCGGCAGCAAGTCCTTACGCGCCGCCCGCCGATCTTAAAAGGCGGTGCGGGAGGTCCTCGCGAACCGCCCGACCTAGCCGCGCCGGGATGGGAGTTCAGGAGCGGTCCTCGGCTCACTTGAGCCTGGTACGAGATGGACCAGCCGACAATCGCCGCGATCGTAGGCTTTTGCACCGGAGGTGGCGTCGCACTCGTCGTCGCCGTCGGCTTCCGGATCATGGCACCCAATGCCCTTACCCGCGTTGCCTGATACTGTGCTTTTGCATCAAGATGAGCTGGCAAACCAAGCCCGTTCTCTCGCGGCTAATCGGGGCAGCGCACGAATAGGCGGGACGATTATGACGTCCCCAGGGGCTGCTTGGGAATTTCCGGCAACCTAACTACGGAGCCGCTAAACCGGCATATACGGCTTGGTACGTATTCTCTCGATCGAGGCGGAATATGGCATCCGCGGCGTATCGCTAACTTACACCTGGCAAGATGTGGCGGCTCACGCTTCCTCGTTCTTTTCGGCAAAGCAGCTGCACAACACTTGAGTCCGCACGCTTGCCATCCTTCGTCGGGCGAATGTCGCAGCGTATCGCGAAAAGGAGCGCCGCCGCTCGGTGGCGTATTCCGAGTAGGTCCGACGCAATTCGGACCCATTCTCCTCCTTTGACTAGGCTAAGCTTCGATACCTTATTTGACGCATGCTCGGTGAGAACCGGAAAAGCGGCCTCAACCCGCATGCGCATTGTATAAGCATCGCTCAGAGCGGCAGGGCCGCTGCTGCCCGGCCTTCATGCACCTGACACGAATTCGCGGCAACATGAGAGAGCGCGGATAATTCATGATCCGCACGATTGTGAAAAGCTCGACCGATACAATCCAACTCGATGGTTAGCTTTGACACCGATTGGTTTGCGGCGCACCGACCATCGAGTTCCGGCATGTTAAAAAACTGCGGATTGATTTGCTGCGCGCAGTATTACGGATCAGATTCCCTAGAAATCAGAGAAATTCGCCCTTTAGGATCACTAATATTCCCACAAATGATGGAGAAAAGTCGATCGACCGTAGCTGCGGCTCCGCCAATCTCCACACCAGCAACTCCGACAGAGAGGCGAATTCTTAAACTCGGGTGTAGAGCTGCACTCAAAGGGGGGCGAATTGAACGAGCGCGCTGCTTGGCCTTACATGACAGGCAATTCTGCCTCGGCACAGCGCGACGCCGCAGGCCTTCGACGCAGTCTCGAGAGCATCTGCACGCCTGAAGGACCGCAGCCTTGGTCCGACTCGTGTACGAACATCGGAGATGCGCATTCCACTGTCGCCGATCTTCGCGTTGACAGGGACGCGCTCGATCGGGCGGCCGAGGCTTGCCTCGATCCACTAACCGCCTTTGAAGTTTCCAGCCGTGTTAATGACGATAGACGCCTTGATGACGTTTCAACGAAAGTTGAGGCAGACCTTCAGGGGCTTGCAAATTTGGGGCTGAATGTCGAGCTCGTACAGATTGCGCATGTAGATCAGGCCGACTTTCAAGTCTATTACTTGCCTTGCCGCGCGCCGGGACTACGCGCTCCCGTAATTATTTGCATCAGCAACGAACAAGAAACAGCAACTGCGCTACTTGGAAGAATTTGGCCTTTTGTGACTACTCTAGGTTTGTCGGTTCTCGTGGTCTCCTACGACGACCTCTCGAATCACGCGCGGGGCCAATCAGAAGTTTCATTGTCTTGCTGTTTGGATTACCTGTCAGGCCGAGCAGATGTTCATCCGGCTCGAATAGGCGTCTTTGGGGAAGGCTTGTCGGCTACTCTTGCAACCGATTTCGCTGTATTTGATTGCCGAATTGCTGCGGCCGTTTGCGATGGCGGGCTATGGAATTGGGCGCGGACTTTGGCCGCAGTGCGCTGGATGAGCAGCAGTACGGCAGACCTCGTAGACCAGGGCGTGGAGTCGGTACGTCGCTCGCGATTGGTGCGACAGTTGAGATGTCCAGGTCTCGTGGTCGTTGGTGGATACGGACCGGTCAGCGCGTCAGAGGCGATTAAGCTACAGGCTGACTGTAGAGCAGCATGCATTGATCTAGAATTCTTCTTCGAGGCGGAGCCCCGGTCTACCTTAAAAGGGACCGAGAATTTCGTGAGTTCTGACGATCGCGTGTTTGCCTGGCTGCATCGAAAGCTCACAAATGGCTCGGATTCTAAGCTTATTGCCGGCGGTTAGCGATCGGATCGCCCAGGACTAGATCACGACAAGGTCATCGATGTTGGTCCGTTCTCAGCTGCCCTTTGTCCTCGCGATGGTTGCCTGGGCATTGCAGCTCACGACCGAATACATACTGAGCTTGCGGAGAGGCTCGGCAGCGCGGGACTGACTACAGTACGCCAATACGGAGTTTTTGAGAGGCTAGTTGGCTGTTTGTGGCGATCGCGGCCAGTCGCTTATTGAGGTAGTCGAGGGATGCCTCGTCTAGCCCGGCGAACATTGTCGAGTTCAGAGCTTCTCGCTTCTTTGACAGGTTTGCGATTTCGGCCAGCGCCTTCTGAGTCAGTGAGATCTGCAGAAACCTCGCATCATCAGGGGATGTCACGCGAGACAGAAAACCTGCCTCTTCAAGTTTCTTCGTTTGAGTCGTCACGAAGGCGGGGTGAATTCGGAGCTTATTGGCGACTGCTATGCCGGAGACCCCTCGACCCTGGTCGAGCTCGCCGATAGCCATCAGCATCAACCATTGGGGTTCGCTGATGCCCATCATCTCAGCCCAGCCCTTGTGTATTTCCTCGAGCTGCGAGTGGATTTCGACGATGTTCCAGATGAAATCCCTAACGGCTCTATCCAGCTGATCTTTTTCGCCCATTTTGGTCTTCCGCCACATGTTGGTCCCGCCCGCAGGCATGCAGCTGATCATTAGCCGCAATGCGAGTGATCGTCTCGCGACTAATTGCCGAGGTATACCGGTCATGCAAGAAATTAATTGACGTGCGCAATTGATGTGGGCTACCGTGGGACTCAGACTGAAGGACCAATCGGCCAACGGTCATGTTAAACTCTCCAATAGAGCCCTCGGGATGCCCCCCCGAGGGTTCCTTTTCACCTCTACATGCTTTTCTTTTGGCGTGTTTCGGATTGTTGCCGAAGTGCAACGGTGTCGACCCAACATAATACTGCATCCAATTAAGTAATTGAAGCAATTGTTACGATGAACTATACGGGGATGGACGGAGAGGGGGCGCCTCGAAGTCGTTCCGTCAAAACCCGCCCACCGGGGGGGTGAGGCTCGTCGCGGCGGATCTTGGACGGAAGCGATATTCAATTTGGAGGACTATCCATGAAACTGACGAAGAGTCTCATCCTCGGTTCTGCGGCAATGCTCGCGGGTGCCGGGGCGCATGCTGCCGATCTACCTGTGAAGGCGAAGGCGATCGAATATGTGAAGATCTGCTCGCTGTATGGTGCGGGGTTCTACTACATCCCCGGTAGCGACACGTGCTTTAAGTTGGGTGGTTATCTCCGTGGGGAAACCGTTCTGAACACGCATTACCACTTTGATGCCGCATCCAACGATTTGGGGGGGGCGCGAAACCGCCTCAGCAACTACTATAACACCTTGGCCCGTCAAGGTTTCCAAGTCGATACGCGGACCGCGACCGAGTACGGCGTCGTCCGAACCTTCGCTGAAATTGTGTTCAGCTGGAAATCCGGTGGATACAACGGTGCCGGTACAAGTCCCGTGAATGGCTCAACGGCTTATAACGCCGCCCCGGCCGGAACAAATGGTGCTGGTGCGGCCGCTGGCGGTTATCTCGGGATCTATTATGCATTTCTTCAGTTTGCTGGGTTTACATTCGGCAAAGCGGAATCGCAATTCAGGACTCCTTGGGGTCAATACCCGGGCAACAACCTTGAGCTGCCCGGCGCCGGCGGCTGGGATCCCGTCAATCAGATCTCGTATACAGCGGAGTTCGGCCAAGGCGTTACGGCTTCGTTCTCGGCTCAAGATCAAACGGTTCACGATACGACCAGCATTCGGAACGTGAGTGGCGCGTCCGCCGTAGGTCTGGCCGCCGGCGCGTACGGTGCAAACGACATCGGTGGCACGCGAGCTCCAGACCTCATCGCCAGAGTTCGCGTTGACCAGGCTTGGGGCCTGTTCCAGGCGTCGCTCGCTGCTCACGATAATCACGCGGCCTACTACGGTGTTGATGAAACGACAGGCCATCCGAGCGACAAGTGGGGCTGGGCTGCTCAGCTCGCGCTATCGATCAAGAATCTTCCGACCGGCGCTGGCGACTCGATCAACTTGACGGGCGTATATACGAACGGTGCGAGCCGCTATAATTTCGAAGACTATATGTCTACCACGTTTGCCATGTATGGCGGCACGGGGCTGGCGGGGGCTTACCAGAGTGTTGGCATTGCTGGTGTCTCTGACGCCGTGTTCGTCAACGGGAGCGGGCAGCAGTTGACCACAACCTACGGCTTCAATGGTGCGTTCAACCACAATTGGGATCCCTACTGGAGCTCCTCCATTTACGGAGCTTGGGCAGCTGTCAGGTACAACGGAACGGCCAAGGGGTATATCTGCGGTGCCTTCGTCGCAAGCCTCGCCTTGTCGACCGGTGTTGCCGGCTGCAATCCCGACTTCAACTATGGGGTCATCGGTACGAGGACGTCCTGGACCCCGGTCAAAAACTTGGCCTTCACGGCTGAACTCGCCTACATGATGCTCGACCAAAAGTACGCCGGCGGAAGCACGGTGGCCCTGCCCCTGCAGGCAAATGTCGCAAAGCCCGGCACTGTATATGAGCTGAAGGACCAGAACAGCCTCGTGCTGATGCTCCGGGCTCAACGCAACTTCTAAGCCTCGGTTTATCAACGGAAGGAGTGAACAAAGCGGCTCTATAGCCGAACGTCTAACCTCCAAGAAGGCCTCCGGCATGCCCGCCGGGGGCCTTTTCGATGCTCCTGCGTCTTTGGAGAACTTGGATCAACTGTGAAGATCGGCGGAGCACGAGCGTTCATAGCCATGGATTCATAGATCTGGCAACAAAGCCTTCTGTCACGCTCAGCCGGTTCAGGCGCTCACTGCCGAGCGACTATGCTCTTGCTGACTCAATTCTTCTTACTTCGTCGTCCGTTAAGAAGCCGAATTGAGCGGGAGCGGACGGTCAAGCGTATGCGATAGCTGGATCAGGAAGAGGCACAAGAGTTCTCTGAGCCAGGCGAGGATACGGCGGAAGTTGTGTCCGACTGCTGAGAGCACGACGTTGG
>NZ_JBVVOS010000039.1:0-56581 GCF_055807515.1 Bradyrhizobium sp. Kon69
GCTATCGACGCGATCCTTTCCATGCGTCGGCAAGGGGACGAGATCCGGAAGCTACGCATCGAGACGTTCGACCAAGCGATGCGCCTTGCAAATGAACGCGCCCCGAGCAGCTTGGAGGGGGCGCAGTACAGCTTCTATTTCGGTTGCGCACTGGCCGCGTTGTACGGGCGAGAGGCTCTTCAGCCTGTTCGGCTGGAGAGCCTGACTGACACACGCGTGCTTGCCTTGGCCGCGCGCATTGAGCTAGAGCCATCGTCTGATTTTGCTTCGGCATTTCCAGCCGGAACGCCGGCGCGCGTTGTACTCGATCAGGGCAAAGGACCGGAAGAAGCGATCGTGCGCCATCCCCTCGGAGATGTCGCAAATCCGTTATCCGTCGAACAAGTCGTGGAGAAATTCAGGAACATCGCTAAGCAGAACATTCATCCGCGGTGGCAGGAACAGATTCTCGCAGCAATCGGCGGCCTTGAAGCCGCAGGTTTTCTGCCGCTTCTGGCTGCCCTCCTGCGATCGAGTTGAACTCGGGGGCGTCCCGAACGGAGCGCTAGCAGTAGGCCGTTTGCCCGCGAGTGTACCTCGGCCGCCACTCACAAGTGCCTCTCAAGCTGCTCAATGCGGAAAAGTTCAAACGCATCCTTGAACTACACCATGATGCATGACGACGGTCAGCCCGGGGCTGTTTGCTTATCACTGCGAGGCCGAGGTCGGCTCAAAACAGTCTGAAACCTTCAAGGTGATGGAACGTTCCTTGTGTTTCGCCACCGACAGAAGATTCACAGATCGGCGTGAAGGTGCGAGCTGCACCGATGAAAAGATGAGAAGTCGAGCAGATGCGGTCGGTGCGGCCGAGCGTGAGGGTTGGAAGCGGCTGGTCCGGGGCCGAAACACGCCGTAGAAGGTGGTTTGGATAGTACGGATCGCACTGGTGGCGAGTGATGTGCTGAGGGCGCAGGCGATTGCTATGGCGGTAGACAAGGGCCTGCTGACCGCCCGCCGCTTGGCCCCATCGCTTTGTTGCCAACGCCCTGGACGAGCTGTTGAACCGTGTAAAGCGGCCGTCGAGCGGCTCCGGCCATCAAGCGGACTGTACACATGATTCCGGAGGCGAGACCGTCAAACGTGATCCATTGGTGTGCGCAGTATAGCCGGGGCGGCAAGAACCTCCTACAGCACGCGTCCGGCGGATCTGGCATGCGCACTCAGGCCCTAAAAAATGTCCATGTCGAAGTCGAACGTTTCGGAGGAGAACTGATCATCGAAGATCACACTAGATGTAGACAGCCGATCACCCTATCAATCATTCGGCTTACCGCACTCACGATAATGGCTCAGCATGCTACCTGGGCCGCCGCGCGACTGATTGGCTGAGCCAAGTTCGCGTATTGCATCTCTCCGACCCTTCTCTGTTCTTGACCATTCGGCGCAATTCAGGCGTCCTATTTGGCAAGCCGGCTGCGCCGCAAGTGTACATCCGCTATGTCACATGTAGTGTGACGTCCGACTGCCTTCTAAGAGATAGTCGCTGCTGCACACGTGGTATTCGCCGCAACCGGAACTGTTGAGTGTCCAGTGCTGTCGTTATCGCTAACGCGCGCGCGGGCGGTCGTGCGTCTCACTGCGCGTATCAGCCGTGCCCGCATTGACGGCAAGACTGCTGTTACCGCGCGCAGCGGCCGCCTCGCACGCGAGTTCAAGCCGTTTTCGAACGGTCGACCGCAAATCAGTCTGTGAGACCCCTATTTGAATAGGTAGCTACCCAAACCACCTAGTCAGTAGTTTGGTACGTAAACTATGGGTCGAATCGAGCTGCTGCAAATGTGTGCAGGATATCCAGTTCGGTCGATGTCGCTTAGCCTGTCTTTCGCGCGCGCAGAGCTGAGCGATCGGTCGCAAGTCCTTAGCAAGCAGCGGAGAATGAAATGCAACCGCGGATCTCTACATCAGATTATGGTTGCGCGACTGAGAACCTTCGGAACGCCGCGTACGAGATTCACGAGAGCCTACCACATCTTCATTCCGCGCACATGGACGGCCTTATGCTCGCCCATGCATTTTCAATGACCGCCCCCACCAGTGCTCGGGCCGACGGTCTGCTTGGCGGTCGTAGGCAGGCAGTAGATTTTGTGCGATGCTCCTACTTGGGCCTCCATAATCACCCCTTGGTTGTCGCTGGCGCGATTGAGCTGATGCAGGCGCAGCGATCATTGGATTGGTCCTGCGACCGAACGCGGGTCGAATTCAATTTTCTGGGAGAGCTTGAAGAGACCTTATCGGAGATCTTCTGCGCGCGCGTGCTCGCGTTTTCCAGCGGCATGCTCGCTAATCTGGGCGCGATGCCGATCCTTGCTTCAGGCGGATTGACGTCCGGCAGGAAGCCCGTCGTCGTATTCGATCGCTCTGCACACATGTCGCTCGCGTATCATAAGCCGGTAATAGCTGATGAAACGCGCGTGGAAACGATCATGCACAACGACATGGACGCTCTCGAACGTTTATGCCGCGAACATCCGGTAGTCGCTTATGTGTGTAACGGTGTTTACCCATCGGGGGGAAGTGCGCCGATCAAGGAACTATGTCAGCTCCAAGAACGTTACGGGCTCTTTCTCTATATTGACGATTCTCATGGCATATCAACCTTGGGAGTCCACGGCGAAGGATTTGCTCGCTCTCGGTTTCCGCAAGCACTCAGCGAGCGAACGGTGATAGCAGCCTCGCTGGCCAAGGGATTCGGCGCATCGGGCGGAATTTTGATGCTTGGAACGGCCGAGCAGGAGTCGCTGTTTCGACGGAACTCGATTCCCCATGCGTTTTCGGCGGCTCCCAATCTGGCGGCGATTGGGGCCACCCTTGGGTCCTGCAGAATTCATCGTTCGGAAGAACTCGGCCAACTGCAGAGGCGTTTGGCGCAACGCGTCGATCTGTTTGACCGCCGTCTTGCTACCGCGCAGCACGGAAATTCACTTCCGATCAGAGTGATTGCGGTCGGATCGGCGGCCAGTGCGGTTGCGATCGCCAGAGGGCTTCTCGATGACGGATTCTGTACCTCGATGACGTTGCTGCCAACCCTATCTCAAGGAAAGACCGGGATTCGTGTGTGCATTACGGCGCAGCATGAACTCCGCGACATAGAGCGGCTGTGCGAGTGCATCTTGAAAGAGGTAACCGAAAAGACCGGAAAGCCTTACCCTCTGAGGTGATGTTTTGTTCAGCGGAGGAAATTCATGGAGCAGCCAAATATTTCACGGTGTCGCCGGCTGCTGGCGGGCAAGATGGAAGGTTGTTAACCATCAAGCCGCCCGACGGAACGCATCCGGTGAGATACGCGCTCATACTGGTTCGGTTCCGGCGCAAGACGGTGCAAGAGGACTTCCACGGACGGCTTGATGAGGCCGCTCCTTCGCATGGCGCGGAGCCGGACGATGTCGTCGTGGATGGTTAGCACGTGGCTGTCGGGCAAGAGCCGGTCGAGGATCGCGGTGCTCCATTCGGCAATGCTGCGGTTCGACGTCATAGCATGGCGCCGGGTTCGTAGCGGCGGCTGATCAGCCGGAAGAACAGATGGGCCGCCTCGGGCTCCGGCGGCGGGTAGCCGAGGTCGTCGCTTTGGCGAGGCCGGCGACCAGCGTCGTCGCTGCGGTGACCGACGCCCGCCGGACCAGCGTCATAACGCCCGGGTCTCTGAGATCAAGGTGAGATCCTCTATCCATTCCATCCGCAATGCGGAGCGTCAGTCGTTGTGTCGCCCGCAAGCGGCTCGGGGCGAGATGCATTTTGTTGTCAGACAACCTGATGCCTCGTTAGCGCTTCTGCCGGCATGGATGGCGGCTTGCGCCGCCGCGTCCTTTCGAATGATGGCTGACCCGCGGCTTCCGGTGGGTTGTCGGTTGGAGATACGCGTTCTTGCCGGTGCGCTCTTCCTCTTCCAGGGAAGCGTTCCGTTCGCGAGGAGGCTGTCATGGCGGACGCATCACGTCGGCAGGAGGATCTTTTCGAGAGCCCTCCTACACAGCAGCCTTCCAATCGAAGTCCACCAGGAGATGCTGTAGCTCTTCAAGGAGCTTCTGGCCGAAGTGCACACCGCAGCGCGGCCGAGACACGCGACATGGACGAGGAGGACATCACTTTGCCCGCGGTCAGCCATGGCCAAGAGGGCCGCCACCTCGCGCGTTTCCGGTCTCAGTACGATCTACCACATCCTGACCAATCCCACCTTTGCTGGCGCCTACGTCTTTGGGCGCTCGGGCAGTCGGGTTACGATCGAGGCCGGCCGCAAGATGAGGGCTACATTACGTGGGCGGAGTTCGAGAGTAATCAGCGCTTGATTACCGATAACGCCAATGGAAAGAACTTCATGATTCGTGGTACGGTCCGCGAGGCCCCTCTTGCAGGGCTCCTTCGTTGCGGGCACCGCGGTCGTAAACTTCACCTGCTTATAGCGGCACGCAACCCCGGTCGGCGCTATCATTGCTCGGGTAGCCAAATTAACTAGGGCGAAGACCCATGCATCTCATTCGGCGGCCTGCGCCTGGATTGCGCAATCAGCGCGGAGGTCATCGGACGATTGCAGCCGCTCGCGGATCTGCTTCGGATCGATCGAGGGCTGCGCCTCGAAGTCGAAGCCCGCGAGCTCCTTCACGGCCGGGACGTGTGCGAGCTTCAGCGCCATCTCGATGCAGCGATGATCCTTGGGCGCGATCTCGCGCTGGCACAGCAGGATCAGCGTCTCCCGCGTCAATAGGTTCGCGTGCGCCATCTCGTCGACCAGGGACGGATGCCCGACAGCTGCAATCGCGCCTGCAGGGCCTCGCGCCGACCGTCGGTGCTTCGGTTACCTTCTTTGCGCGCGCTCTCACAAGCTCCCTACGATCACTGTTTCGTATTCGACAAGAGGCGCAACAACTCGGACAGTTGAGAAGGCACCAACACTGTCGTCGCGATTTCCGGTCGGCAGACCACGCCACTGCAACCGGCAAACGCATCGAGGTGGGCGGAAATCGACGATCCGCAGCCCGGCGACCTTCAGATAGCTTGTGGATCGCAACCTGCATGCCATGGCGGTGCACCTCGCCGGCCACAACCGTCACCGCCACGCGCTCGCCGATCAGCAGTCATGCACCGAGTAGCTGTTCGTGCCGATCTCGACGGCGCAATGGTTGCCGATAACGCGGGCAGTTCGCGCAAGGATTCGAACGGCGGCTGCCTGCCGAGCCGCTTCAACTGATGTGCCTCGTCACGCGCAAAGCGACGATGGCGCCTCGCCGGTTGTGCCGTGGATACGCTCGTTCGCCACTCTCGCTCACATTCGGCGAGATGCGGCTCGAATGCCTCCCAGCTCGCAAAAGAAATACTCGGCGACCGCGTTCATCTTCACGTAGCCGGGGCCATTCTCCGTATTGCCCTTCGTGCGCACCTGATACGGTCTGCAGGCGCGAGGACGAAGCCACAGTGCTTCGCGAACGCGATGAGGTTCTCGTTAAACTGAACCGACCGGCTCACCGCGTCGGGGCGCGCCTCGAGCGTGTGGATTGTCCATCAGCACTTTCTCCGGCACACCTCCGAAGGTCGTGAATGCACTCTCCAGTCTTGGCACCAGTGCTCTCGCTTCTCGGCCCGGAGCGCGCGGACATGCAGCCCCGCGCATATCGGAGCGTCGCAACGAATACGAATACTTTGATGTTCACGCCGCCGAGCTCGACCAGACGTTCCCGAAGTCGATCTGTAGCCGCCGGGCATGGCGAACCGCGTCGTCGCCCACGGTTTGGCCCTCAGCGCCTGGCGATAGGGCTGCACGGCGCGTTGCAGCGCTCGCCGGCTGACAGCCACGCCGTCGGTCAACAGCTCGTGGCGCACCACATCCCCATTGCCGCGGTGCCAATGAACTATCGCGCTGTCAGCCTTCAAGGCCATCGAGCCGCTTCGAGCGTTCAGGTGACTTGAAGGTTTCACCCTGCCCATCGCCATGTAGCCCTTCACCATGTGATGACTGGGGCTCGACTGTCGCGCAATCCGCTTCAGACCCAACCCGCACGCAGGCGCAACATCTCCGCCACGCACGTCATCCGGCGTCTTCATCGGCTGCCGCCGTGGATTAGTCCACAACGAGCTTTCCATGATTTGTTCATCGTTCATTCGCACTCTCCTCCGCTATCCAGGGAGGGGGCAATTCCTCGTGACGCCGGAGCGGCAGGGTTCAGCTGAGGATGCATCAACGATTTCGACGCACTCTCTGGGATTTTGCCGTGCGAAATTCGCTCTGTTCTCGGAGGGCTATTGCAACTGCGGTCTCCGTCCCTTCAAACCCAGCTGGGATGAGGCCATCGCAGAAGAGATCAGTTGGGTAAGTAGGTCCATGCGGAGCCGCGCGACGCAGCTCGAACTTGGGTCGTGACGGAAAATCGAACTTGATCGGTCATAGCCAGAGGAATTTCGATCACAACCTGCACGCTGCCATACTGTCGGCAGTGCTGCAAAGACCGGCGACGGACTCTCGCGCCGATGCTCCAGTCCGCGCATTTGGTAGACGCCGTCGTTCAGGTGATGGCCCGACGCCGGACGACACGCTCGGCGTAGCGGGACAGGCGCAGCGCCGCTTCGTCGATTTCCGCGTCGGTCGCGCCCAGATTGATTCGTAAATGGCCAGTGGCGCTCTCTCCAAAGCCATCAGCGGGTAAGATCGCCACACCCTCCTCGAGGAGCAGTCCCTTGGCGAACTCATGTGCCGACAGACCGGTAGGACGTACATCCAACATCACGAACATGCCGCCTTCCGGCGGGTGGCAGCACAGGAGGGGAACGGATTCCATCCAGCGGCAAAGCCGATCACGGCGGCGGCGATAGGCAGCCTGCACCTCGGGCATGCCGTGCGGAAGCTGCTCCAGCACCACGATTGCCGCGTCCTGCAAAAACGTGGGAACGCCGTAGGTCGAGCAGATGGCCACTTGACCAGCATGATTTGCTAATTCCTGCGGGCCGATCAACCAGCCGAGCCGCCAACCGGCCATCGCATGGGATTTGGAAAGGCTGCGGATTGTGATCGTGCGCTCCGCCATGCCGGGAAGAACAGAAGGTGAGACATATTCTCCGTCGTAGACGAAGTCGCTATAGACCTCGTCCGAAACCAGCCAGAGATCGTGATTGCGGCACAGAGCCGCTATGGCCGACAGTTCCTCTTTCGTATACACCGCGCCGGTGGGGTTATTGGGCGTTGCCAGAAAGATCGCGCGAGTGCGCGGTCCCATAGCCACTTCCATATCGGTGATCAGTGGATGGAACTGGTTGCTCGCCGGCGAGCGGATGCTGACGATCTCGGCGCCAGTAGCCGCAATGGTGCCGGGGTAAGTCAGATACATCGGTTCGGGCACCAACACCTGGTCGCGCGGCTCCAGAAGACACAGGGCGGCACTGAGCAGGGCGTTCTGCGCACCTATGGTGACAACCACCTGATCTGCATCGATCGTTTGCCCGGTCTTCTTGGCATGATGCCGCGCAATCGCCTCGCGGACGGCCCGGCCGCCCGCACAGGGGCCGTAATGGGTCCTTCCGGATGCGAGGCTATCATGCACAGCGGTAATAGCCGGCTCAGGACTAGGAAAATCGGTGTCGCCAACCGTCAACAGAATGACCCGTTCCCCGCGGGCGCGCTTTTCCGCAGCCATAAAATGCACGTCCCAGGCAGCCGACGCCTTGCCGATCATCTGGTGGATTCGGGAAGCGTAACGCATGGTGAGATTCCTTCACGGAGCTAAAAGTAGAGAGATCTATGCGGTCGTCGGATTCCAAGGGCGCCATGCGAACCGCCCGCAGCAGCCTCCAGCGTTCGAGTGGAGCAATCTCGCTGACGTTGAACTTGGTACGATGATACGCGACCGCCGCTCGCTGCGAATGTTCCGATATTTCTCTCCGTAATCGAACGTCGCCATCCTGCAAGCCTTTCGCGCCGCCTGTCCTTTCATCGCACAGATGTTCAACACATCCGTAATGCCTTGGTAAGCGCCAGCCAAGCGCATGAACAGGTAGTAGAAGGGGCGCCTACGCACAGGAGATATTCCCACATCGAGCACTTTGGCCAGAATGACAACAGGCCATCCATCTTCGCGCAGCTGATGTCGTATTCATGATGTGCGACCACGACCCGGGCGGCAACTCGTGCCACCGGACGATCTAGGCGCCTTAAGCATATGGGTAATCTGGTTCGTCGTCATCGATCCATCGTCCGATGTGTACGCCGCCATGAGCCTGCAGCTTCGGGGATCTGCGTCGAGTGACGTCGGACGAACCGCCGTGTCGAGCCGAATTGAGTTCACTGGCAACTCCGTAATCGCGCACAAACGCGCAGTCTCCCCTTGTCGCATTTCAATGCTGTCACCAGGTTAGAATGTACCAGAGGAGCCGTCACATCGCGAATTCGATGACATTTTCGAAATTGATCAAGTGGGCAGGAACCCTGCCACATCTAAGACGGCCATGAAGCAACTACTATGTAATGGCTGCTCGGCGGCTCGCGTCCGAAGCCAGGGCTGGTGAACACCTGCAGAGCATTTCGATAATCGCGGCGAGCCCCGTGCGTTGTACCCTTAACTTCTGCCGAGCGGCAGCAACAGGTTGCGGTAGTCGCGCGGGTCCGTGGTGGGCCTTCCCTCGCCATCGATGATCCGGCTTTGGGAATTTCTCTCCGCGCCCCATCGCCAGGCCGAGGTCGCCATATCGAGCAAAAAACGGAGCCTCGAGATTTGAAAGGATACTCAATCGAGACCAGGTTTGTGCCGAGCCGCGCCTCCCGTCCGCCGAACGGCGCAACATAATAAGGTGAGCGGCATCGGCAGCCGCGAGGCCGATCGTGCCCGCGCTTGCGGCTATCAAGGGATACGCGGCGGGCCGTCCCACATGGCTTCCAGAATACGGTGTAGGCCGCGACAGCGGTGGTCGAGGATTCCTTTGCGGTGGTCCAATGCACGCCCGGCATCTTGAGCGACTCGATATAGGCCGAAATTGCGGTGACGGCATGACAGTCGTGGCTGGTCAGGTTGGCATTCACACAGCCGGTAATCACAGCTTGCGCCTCCTCCTGCGAGGCGCCGACGGCTTGCAGTAGCGCCGTACAGATGAATGAGACGATCGCCATGACTGAAAAACATCCCCACCGGGCAAGCTCTGGCTCGCCGATCGCACTAGTAGAGACCTCCTCAATTAAGGCCACTCTCGGAGACAGTTTTGGCCGATGCAGCACGCAATGCAAATTGCTTGCCGCCAGCGCGCGTCAGACTTGTCCAGCTGAACCCAAACCCTCAACCGCACCCGCGAGTTTCTCCCAAGGGCCACAAGTGACCAGCGGTCGACGCCTATCCGATCTCTGATACTCAGGCGCGAAGTCTAGAGGCCGGTTCGTGAATGGTCACTTCTTCTGTTTTGGTAGTCCACGCCTCGCGTGTGAAGCGCGTGTAGCCTCGACCAAATCTACATTCTCTTAGCGGGGAAGATCGACCTCAGCGCCTCGCTGCCGTGATGATCACAGAGCCTTGGGACTGTGCAAAAGCACGACCACTCCACTGTAGGAATTGCGCAGACGGATCACGTCGCGCGTTGGGGCAGGCAAGCTGCGTATTGGCGGGAATATCGAGTTCGATCTCGCGCGACACCTCGAAGATGGTCTGTGAACAATGACCATTCTCGAGCAGCGCGTATCTGAGCGCTTGAGCGCGACTCACAAACAGACCACCAAAAATCCCGCTCTGTTCGCGGGCAACCCAGTTGCCACGGCGGTTCCTACCAACAAAGACGACCGTTCCTTCGGGGCTGCATGAAGGAAGTTCGACGAGCTCCATGTCCATTGTCCTTCGATGATCTTCAAACCGTATGTTCCTCAGCCGGCACCCTCCCGATCCAAACTGTAGCTTCTCAAGAATGCTACGCCTCAAAATGCCTGCTGCCTTATCGCGCTAAATAGCTGTTCATAGAATGTGGATTCAATGGGCAAGGTGATGCGGATCACAATCGCCAGCATAGGACCACATCTTTCACCAACGTTGCAACGGCCCGGTGGCTTGAGTCGTTCATGAGGTTCAAGGTCATCGTGCAGTTGCGCCAACGAGCCGATCGCCGACGTGAGGGGAGCCGGAACCGCGCAACCATCTTTTCCGGACTCCTGAAGTTTGTAGCAATCACGACTTAACTTCGCCGCTCTGCGCTACCAACCGCAAACTGCCAATACGAGTCAATCTGACAAGATTCATCGACGAGTTCTGAAACGATCCCCACCGCTCGGCGACGCCGTCTCATGGAAGCAATCGGCGTGCCACGCTGTCAGTATCTGATGCGCGCCTTTCTTGACGAGAAAAACAGTCACTTGCTGCGCCCATTGGATCGCGGCTCATTTTTGTTTACTTCTCAACATCAGGGTCTTCAATCGAGCATGAATGGCCACATGAGATGGAAGATGATAGCCTCGCCCATCGTCCCAAGCTGGAAAATCGTCTTGACTATGAAAGGCCTAATGCGTGGCGAAGATGCGCTTGGCACCGGTGCGTAATTGGGCCTCAATGGTCTATCTCCCGCGACCATCCTAGCGCTGGAAAGATCCGCTGACGGCCACGCAGAGGAGCTTTGAGAGAGTCGAGCTCGCAGCGCCGGCTAGGTGTTTAGTTCCCCTCTCGCAGCGACAAGAGGGAAAGGTACTAAATGACGGTTGCTGAACGCTCCCGGTTTCATATGCGATCGCTTCCTCGGCTCCAGCCTCAAAAGAATTCGGAGGGTCGATCCTCGTCAGAGGGCCTTTTAAGCTCCGCTCAGAATGAAGAAAGTTCAACCAGGTCGAAGCTGCTCAATGTTTCGACTGAAATCAACTCGGCACTGCCGTTCCGACTCGTCCGTACGACCCGTAGGGTGCCGAGTTATGCGTTTTTGTACACTGGCGTCCATGAAGATAAGTAACACGCCGCGCACCTGCGGCGAAGGGCTTCACGTTCGTTCAAACTCTTGATCTAGGAGAGAAAACATGGCCGAAGGCCCAGCGCTTACCATAGTCGTCAACGACTCTGCCGCCGATTCGTTTGTCCAACTTATAGGAGAGCGCTTTCCGCAGGTCCGCGCGATCGTGGCGCCGGACCTCGATCTGTTAGAGCGACACATAGGGGAGGCGGACGCGCTGCTTGCCTCTCGTTTCCCCGTTGAGGTCCTGGACCAGGCTAAGAAACTGCGTTGGTTCCAATGCACTTGGACCGGTATCGATTCGATACTTCCCATCCGCCACAGGGTCGCTCATATCAGCGTAACGAATGCGCGCGGTATTCAGGGCGACATAATTGCGGATTACGTGATGTTCGGCGTGGCGATGCTGCATTGGGATGTACGTAGGCTTCTACGTGAGCAGGCGGAGCGCAAATGGAAACCCTCGATTGTAGCGCCACTAGCCGACAAAACGCTCGGCGTTGTCGGGCTGGGCTCGATCGGGGCAACAATTGCCCGGCGCGCAAAGAGCGCGGGAATGACCGTAGTCGGTTCGCGAAGAAATATTTCCCTCCCGACCGAAGGTGTAGACCAATTGTTCGGTTCTGATGAGCTTCGGGACTTGCTGCCGCTCTGCGATTTCGTCGTCCTGGCCGTGCCGGCGACGCCGGAGACGGTTGGCATCATCGGCGCAGCCGAGATCTCGCGCATGCGTCGCGAGGCCTTCTTGATAAATATCGCCCGCGGAAATGTCGTCGTCGAGACTGACCTGATTAGGGCTCTCCGCGCTGGTGCAATCGCTGGTGCGATGCTCGATGTGTTCGAGCGAGAACCGCTGCCGCAAGACAGTCCGCTTTGGGATATGCCAAACGTCATTATCACGCCCCACGTGTCGGGAGTTCCGACGAACTATACGGAGCGGGTTTTCCCGATTATCGCAGATAATATCGAACGATTCCTGAAGGGACAGGCGCTGAGGAATCTTGTGGATCTCGGACGCGGCTATTGAGGGAGGTAGGTCACTCACAGCCGATAGGCCAAGCGCTACGAGATGATCGAACCAGCTCAAACTGGGTCTGGCACCCCTCGGCTGGCCCACCCACGCATAGATCTGGTTCGGATGCACCTCGTAGCGCTGCGCCAAGTCTGCCACCGTCCTTCCGCCGTGTCTTTCTTCGTCATCACGCCGTCCGTCTATCAAACGGAGCGGCCCTTTTCCAACTTAGCCTCTGGTCCCAAAATCGGGGTCCATTTCAAGGGGCCATGACGACAAAACTCTTGGGTCGCGGACCTGCTGACGCCAATATCAAAGTCTTGCCGATGTCGTAACCATTGCTGTAGCATTTACGACGTATGTCGCGTCCACAACGCTTACCGCAATCGGCACCTTCCCAGGCTGATCGGTACTTTCTAAAATCCCGTGTTGGTAGGAAAAATGTGCGAGCGCGTCGCGTGGTACGGCATTTGCTGATCTCCTTCCCAAGTCGTTCTCGGCTCAGGAGGAACACATGGTCGATGTGCAAGACGTGGTGCTGTCCGCGCGAGAAAAAGAGTGCTTGCGGTGGGTAGAGGAGGGAAAATCATCCTGGGAAATCGGGATGATATTGAAAGTTAGTGAGAATACGGTCAATTTTCATCTTAAGAATGCGATGAGAAAGCTGGAAGTGACCAGCCGAATCCAGTGTGTTATAAAGGCGCGCCGCCTCGAGCTTATTTGAACTGTGGCCGGGCGCTGCTTCGATCAAAGCGACGCCCAGCGTCAGGTCCTAGAACGACTCCGTTACATTCCGATCCCGCTACGAAATAGCGACTTGCGCGACCGAAGCGGCGCTCCTGGGACGAGATTGCTCCACTTCATCGCGGCCCTCCACTTGGATGCCTGCGATTAGATTCAGCCGCGGGCTCGAAGGCGGTGAAGCTGCCCGCGAACGCAGCCCGCGATGGTCGCAGACATCAACGAATGGGCCTTCGGCACGAACCCGTTGGGGACGTTCGTGGCAAACATGCCCTTGCGAGGAATTGCTGTTGGGCGAAAAGCCCGATGCTCTGCGACTCCGATCGCGGCCAACAGCGTGTGGCGGCCGTACAGCGCTGAACGTGACCGCCAAAGATGAGCCGCATCGGCCCAGGGGCATAACTGGCGGATATCGTCCGCGGCATCGCCCCGGGTGGGATCTGATCCCTGATCAAAAAATGCGCCAGATTATCCTGGTATACAGCGCAGCAAACCTTTCGTGTGGGAGCTCGGGTGTGTTGAGAGATGCAAACGCGATCCAACCGTCCTTTAACTCCTGACCGGGCTAGTGATGCGGCGAAGGTTTATACGTTTGTTGAAGCCACAACGGCCGACGTGCGCTTTGAACGCGCCCAGCTAAATAACCTCACTTTGGACTCTTCAGTGGGGCCTCCTCGGGGTTGTATATCAGGCGTGCCGGATAGTGCTTTGCGCCAAACACCTGGTCATCAGTCATGAATCCGGTCTCGACGAGCTTTTCGAGAACCAGCGTTGCACGCTGACGCGCAGTCCAAACAGCAATGTGCGAAACTTGATCGGGCGGCACATTTACCAGGCCAGCAAGCATGGCCGCTTCGCTAAGGTCGATATCCTGAACCCGTTTTTGGAAATAGAGCCGTGCCGCATCGCTGACGCCGAATATGCCGGCTCCAATCCGCACACGGTTTAAATAGATCTGTAGAATTTGATCCTTCGTGAGTCGAAATTCGAGCCAAATAGCGATAAGTCTCTCGTGAATCCTGTCCTCGAAAGTTCGTCCATTTGACGGGAATAGCATTCTCGCAACCTGCTGGCTAATCGGCGGGTGTACGCCCTCTGTCTCTGGCCTGGCATGGAGCGAACGGGCGATAGCGGCAAGACCGATACCGAAATGGCTGTAGAAGCGATGATCCTGGGTTGCAAGCGTCGCCTTGATTAAG
Organism: Bradyrhizobium sp. Kon69; assembly: GCF_055807515.1. Classification (NCBI taxonomy): domain Bacteria; kingdom Pseudomonadati; phylum Pseudomonadota; class Alphaproteobacteria; order Hyphomicrobiales; family Nitrobacteraceae; genus Bradyrhizobium; species Bradyrhizobium sp. Kon69. The sequence goes on from NZ_JBVVOS010000039.1 coordinate 13,876, forward strand.
ACCTCCGGAAGCTCTTTCAGTGCAATCGTGTTATGTGTCGCGCAAGCGCTGGTCGGACTCGTCCGGCATTCTGCCGGAAAGACTGTGCGATCAAAGCCGTCGCCCCGATCCCGACTCGCGGTTTCACGAAAAGCCGGGATCGCCACGATAAATGACAGTATCAGGCCGACGACCCCAAATGTTAGAGCTTCCGAAAGCGGCTCGACGATTCCCCAACGTAACGATCGGCCAACAAGCCGCGCGCCCCGCATCAGCTCTGTAAGCATAGCGGCAATTGGACGGATACGACTGGCTCTGCCCACTATACGGTCTTGGATCGCGGACGTCCTGCTTCGCGGCATCATCTGACTCACCTGCTTCTTTCATCTATCTGGAGTTCGTGTCGGAAAGGCGTCCCGCTGTCGACATGGCACTCCGTTTTCCTCTTCCAGTGACAGCGCGGTGAAGAAAGGGTTTGGGGGAGCCCCCAGCAATTCTGGACGCGCGAGACGCTGCCACTACGACGCAAAGTAACCGTTACCAATCGCGCGTCAGCTGCACCTTCCCGAGGCCATGAGGTCACCAATCCCGCAGGTAGGAGGGGACCGCGGGCCCTTAATCATTCAGCTCTCACGCGCTATTCTCGAGACCTTGAGTCTGCAACATCCGATACTGGTTGCCAGCACGCGGGTTGCTCGAGCGAGCGTCACCAATCGGCATCACGGCTGAAGTTATCGGTTTGGGTATATGAATGCTCGGCAATCCGGGGACTTTGAATGGCAGTCTCGCAAGAGCAACGGAGTTGGCAGACGCGATGTAAAGCCGCGCACACTCTCGGCGCCTTCGACGACGCCAGCTGTGGACGGCGTAGCCGGCGCAAGAGCCGGCGACAAGGATCAGAGCGAAAACCACGAATGCCATCATCGGGAAATATCCACCTCCGGCGCGGCTCACAGAGCGCAAATGTGCTGTGTAGGAATCATGGTGCAGGCAGGCAATGACTCTGCGGCGAATCGAACTGATAGTTGGTACAACCTGACGCTAGGTGTGATTCAAGTCCGTTTAAGGGGTCTTGAGGGGGATCACCGATCGGGATCACGCGGGACACTCTGTCAGGAGACCAGCCCTCGATTAAATCAGGTGCTCGGTTTTGTAACTAGGGAGCACACGGCCTAGCGTGCTTGCATATGTCCGTTGCGCCAGAGAAGCTGCATAACTCCGGCGTCACTGCCGTAATCGCCGCTAAACTGCGGAAAGCCATGACCGCCGTCCAACTGAAAAGTTTGAGATTGCAGCCGATTGAGAGCGTTCATAGGAATCTGGAAACGAAGAGCCATCCCGCGAAGCTCCTAATAACGGGGCTTGTCAGTCTGCCATCAAGATCGGCCGGAAGTTAATCCTCCGCCGCGATTTGCGGAAGTGGGCCTTCTGTTGCCGGACAAGTCTGCGCCTGCTCACACAATCGATGATTGTGGGTTAAATCCGCAGCCTGCGAATCTGGCCCAGCCCTTGCTCCAGTCAGGGACCAGCGCTGGCTCACCAGAAAATGCGTGAAATCCGATGACTGACTTCAGAAGCGCTGTCGGGAATGATGTCGCTCAGCAGTCGGGCCCGCGCTTTCCAGCAAGGCCGGCGATGATGCTTTGATTTGCGACAGGGTCTATGGACCTGTGAGGATCTTTGCGGATCAGGTTCTAACCGGCCCGCCAAGGTCATCCCGGCAGTTCGAGCTTGAGTCGAAGCCAGCGTCCATTCCGATATAGTAGCTGCTCTATTCGTAGATCGCAGCCGTGACGGCCTGCGGAGGCTTGGTCTATAGACGCTGGACGGCCTGCGCAGGCAGATCAGCGCCGAATGCGGGAGCCACCGCGTCAAGCGCTACAATACTCACGCGAGCAACAATTTGTTCATTTCTGTCCTCACGCCTGGAGTGCCCCGCCCCTCGTGCATCTAAACAACGTCCGCGTGAATTGCTGTACCAGCTTCGAACCAGTTGCGCGTAAAGCAATGTTCGAACCGAACGCTGCGCAAAGTGTCGGACGTTTCAGGTCATCTCCACTGCGCCCCAATGCTTGGTCGCATGCGGGCACAGCTAGCCTTCATGCGGACGAAAAGTGGGCTGCTGATGTCAGCGGATAAAGGACAGCGCAAGCCAGATGATGCCCAGCCAGACTGCAATGCAGAAGAGCAAAGCGCTTTGCAACATCGTCGCTCGTATCTTGTGACGCCATCGAAGGAGTTGCGATGAGCAACCGGTGAAGCGCCGACCGCGTACAACAGCTATTACTTCTTCGTAATCTGCAAACCGAAAGTAAGAGCGATGCTTGCGAATATACGACAGCCGCTCAGTGGGTGAAAGGCACTGTGCCCAAACCTCCCATGCCTCATCATCAAAACACGCTCTATTCTCAAGGACTTCGACGAGGCGTTCGTCACGCTTCATGATGCATCCGCTGTACTGTCTATCGCGGATCGAGTTTTACAAAGGAAGCCTCACCTTCGAAACCTCTCAGGTTAGGTAGGCGAGTTCAGTGAAGCGAGCCCGGCCAAAAGGCATCCGTCACGGCCATCGCAGCGTTGCACGCGAGATGAAAGTCGAAGTCATTGCAAGGGTTCTGGGGGCCCTCTTCTCGTCCAGTGCGGAGGGCAAGCATCGAGGCGCTGTAGATGCCGAAGGAGAGTGAACGGGACTCCTTGTCGGCGCTGCCGCAATCGTGCTCGTCGCGGCATTCAGTTTAAGCGAGCGCCAAACATATCTTCTCCGCGGTTCGCGCCGGCGCTGATTGGATCCGGTTGGGCAGTAGCTTCCGCATATGCGAAGAACACACAGATGTGCGTTGTCACGCCGGGACCGGTTGCGAATTCTCCGCCGCCGATCCCGATGATCGGGGAATGGCCGACGCGCGATCTTCTGCGCAGAAGTCGCGAGTCAAATCGGCTATCAATCTCACGTTCCACGTGCTCTTGAGACTGTTTCCACGTGAGCGCGCGTGCCTTTGCTCTGCCGTGCGAGTCTGCACTGAAAAACTGGCGATGGAGGGGCGTTCGCACTCGCCTGGCGGATCGGCAGTTTCCTTGTTTGAGCAGGGCCGAATGCAGCGTTGGAAACCGCGGCGTGCGGGAACTCGGAGCGGCGGCGGAGCAGAAGTTCCGGAATGAAAGTGAGCACCATAGAACCGGGCGCGTTCACGCCGTTTGCGAGAACGCCAGCTGCGCGCAGCGTAGCCCAATCCAAAGCCGCCGAAGAAGATGATAGTGAGAAAAGGAGTGCTGTTGTCATATCGATGTGTAAACCAGAGGATGCTTTACTGTGGTACGTCACACCGCCGCCATCGGTGGTCGACTAGTTGGCCGCCGCTAGGCGGCTTCTCCCTCGTTCCTACAACGTGACGCAACGTCCGATTCAAGTCCCACTCCAACCAAAATGCATTCTCACTCGAGGTGGCCTGCAGCAGCAGTGTGGGCGAGCCCGGCACATCCTGTCGATGCGCGGAACAGCCCACGCCGTAATCGTTGCAGGAAGCGCCGTTCGTTAGTGCTGATACTGTGGTTGTCAGAGATCTTCGATTCTGCCGGCGGCATTGCCCCATCGCCCCGGGCCGCAACGGAGAAGACCTTCCGTCGGAACTGTAAACGTGGACGAGACTAGAGATCTCACTGCGCAGTCGGCGTGCTGTTACGACGCCTGGACTATTTGCGTCGGGCAGCCGCAGGCGGTCGCGCATCGCAGTGCAAGGGATACCGCATTCATCCTCTGAGATCTCCGCCAAGAGGATCCTGAGTGCGGCGCGGTTCGCTGGTCATGAACATTTTCGTTGCAAAATCGAGCGACCTGTATGCTCGGTCGCGGACCGCCTGCGACAAATCAGGAGTCGCGTCGATCGCGGCGCGCGCGTCGCTCATAATCTTATGCTTTGCAAAAACAAGCTTCGCGTCTAGCATTACATGAAGCGTCTCTCGAACATCAGGTAAGATCAAGCTGTCGCCATCGATCAATTCTCGCAGTTTCCAAAACATGCGCTCGGCTGCTACCAACGACCCGAGGACTGTCATCAGTCTTGGCGACATCATGGACCATCTCCTTCTCCGCCCATATTCTCGCGACCATCCCAGCGAAATGAGATGTGCCTCCGCTTGGCACCGTCGCGCCAGCCGCCCGCTGAAACGCGATGACTGGGATACAATTGTCCTGCTACGCCTCGCGGGCGTGTGACGCCGCCTGCTCAGGGGTGCCCGCAAACCGTGCGATTTGCGAGCAAGGGCATTTATTTTCCCCTGCTCCCCGGGCCGCATTGGGGCGCATGCGCGGGCTCACCTCCAAGACCGACATCGAGGCTGGTTCTGATTACCACAATGCGGCCAGCGCGCATCGGAGTTGGACGTCTCCCGCCAGGCTCTATGCTGCTCCGCTTGTTCACTGGGATCGCTCTGTTAACCAGGCGAAATTGAGTGACTGAACCCGGTCACGCAAAGGTGGTCATTCGATCTCCCGCCGCTCGGCGCGCCCGCGCGCTTGTGATTGCATGAGTGCATCGAGATCGAGCCTCCCGATCTGGCGCGATGGTGTGTCGGTCGCGCGCTACCTTGAGCTCGATCGATTGTTGCCTCTCCATCGGCTGCTTAAACGCACATGCCGTTTCCTTGTGCCGGATCCGTATCTCGGATTCCGTCTCTCTTACTCTTCTCATCACTGCACGGCTATGCTGTGCAAATCGTGCATTTCACCCACCAGCGGCCACCGCGCTTCTCCGCGCGCAACTTGCCGCGGCGAATCCGAGAGAGCACAGCTTCGGGGCTTATGTGGTTCATCGCTGCGAACCGTTGAACAGAGAGGTAGTCCGTATGCAGAAGTGGAGGGGTGCTAATGCCGTGCGCAGCCAGCAGAATGCGCAGCGAAGCCAACTCCGCGAGCACGAGCTCAAGTTTACGCGCGATCTCCTCCGTCTGGTCGGAGCGCTGCCGGGACCGCGTCACGAGCGGCTCGCTCTGGCGATAAGCCACACCTTGGATTCGTGTCGAACGCGATCAGCGAACTGGCGCGCTAAAGCGGGATCGGCGTGAGCTAACTCACCTGTCCAAGCGAGCCGCTGTTGGGGCAATGCCAACGTACGAACATGAGAGTCAGGCCGTTTACTGCCGTTAAGCGTCCCTGTCTGGTGATGTAGTTGAAAGGATCTCATGCGCGTCAAAGACACTTGAACCGTAAGAGTGGCCTGAACGATGCATCCAGCTGCGGGACTCATCGGCCTTGGTGTTGCCATTTGTTGCTAGGTCAAGAGCGAACCTATGGAATCGTAGTTGGGGTCACCATCAGTGCTCGGCCGCTATGAGCTCGGAGTGAATTGCAGTTGCTGTGTTGAGGCAGGCATCCAGTGACAGAGATCCGAAGGCGACCTGACAAAGGAGATAGTTGGCGCCTGCTTCTTCCACATGATCGAGAAGAGTTTGGCGCACCGAAGCGCGCGTGCCGACAACGCACAGTTCACTCTCAATTGCGGCATCCAATGTCAGGGGCAGGTTGGACGGAGGCGGGATGTCATTGAGGTCGTACAGGAACTTAAAGCTCTTGAGCCATGTTTCGTAGGCTGGCGCCGCGAGGGAGCGGGCGACTGCTTCAGAGCCGGAAACTACGACCATGCGGAGCAATGCGAGAAATGATGCTGCGCCGCTGGCAACACCCTTCGCCTCTCGATTAGCGCGATAGACATCGGTTATCTTGCGAACGGCAGAAGAGGGGCCCATGCACGCGAGATTGGCGCCAATTGTCGCAGCCCAGCGGGCTGAATCTGGCCGATTTGTCGCAATCCACGTCGGGGGGCAAGGATGCTGGTGTGGTGATAGCGTCAAAGGGACGTCGCTCAGCGCAAAATGCTGCCCTTCGTATGTGAGCGGGCCGCCATTCATCGCGCCAACGAAGATTTGAGAAGCTTCCTCGTAACGGCTCGAGGCGACATCGGCTCCAATGCCAAAATAGCTCAGTTCGATCGGCAGAGAGCCGCGACCAAGGCCGACCTCAACCCTGCCGCCGCTCAGGTGATCCAACATGCAGATCTCCTCGAATGCACGCAGCGGGTGATAGAGGTTGAGCAGCATGACCAAAGGACCGACGCGAAGTCGCCGTGTGCGTTGTATTACGCTTGACAGAAATAAATTCGGCGACGGACCCAGTCCATGCGGAGTGCAATGATGCTCCGCCAGATGATAGGCATAGAAACCGAGCCGGTCGTAGGCCTCCGCTAGGGTAAGGCGGTCAGCGTACTGCCGGGTGATATCGCGGCCGTCTTCGTCAAGATGATCAAAGATGCCGCAGGTCAGGTTTGAGGGAACAACGTTTCTCACTCAGTTATCTCCTATTTAGACACGACCGGAGTCCGCCGGGTCGGGAGTGCAAGAGGCGCTCGCTGGCAATGCGCTGTATTATTGCGAAGCCGTTCACAAAGGGCGTAATGCGGCGACTGGAGAAAAACTGACTCAGGGCTGCGTCGCGAAGCTGCATCATGTGTGGGTCCGGATCGATTACGACGGAGATCTGTGAGATGAGTGGAAGGGACCACTAGCCACGACATCCCACTTTCCTAAGAATGCTGCCGACGGCCGCAAGAAACGCATCCATCTGACGCTTTGTACCGATGCTAACCCGAATGCACTCTTCCAGGCCGGCATCCGGAAAGAAGGCAACAAGGACTCTCTGGTCTTGCAACGCCGCCTGCCACCATCTGCCACCCTGGCCTACCGGCACACGGGCGAGGAGGAAGTTCGCGTGCGAAGGCGTTACAGAGAACCCAAATTCAGTGAGGGCGGCGGTTACGCGCTGGCGCTCGAGCCTGACGTGGCGATGGTTCTCCTCATATGCGTCGCGATGCGCAAGGACGCTCATCCCCACGGCGTGAGCGACCACATTCATATTGAAGACATTCTGGATGTTGCGAAGCCTCCCGATCAGCTCGGGATGGCCGAAACCGAATCCGACGCGGATGCCAGCGGCGGAATAACTCTTGGAAAATGTGCGCAGGACCACAAGATTCGAATGTTGCTCAACGAGGCGTAGGCCGTCCTCAGGTGCGAAATCGACGTAAGCTTCGTCCAGTACGATCAATCGGTCAGATCGTGTAACGAGGCGTTCGATCTCGGCGAGCGGAACAAAGGTCCCGGTCGGATTGTTCGGATTGGCCAGCAGAATGAACTTGGCATGTTTAGCCGAACCGAAAAGCAGCTCGTCCATCGGCAAGCAGTCCGGTTCAGACCAGGGAATTTCAATGAAACGGGCCCCTTGCAACATGGCAAGCTTGCGATTGAAGGAAAAACCCGGCGACATCATTGCGACCTCGTCGCCCGGAGCAAGAAAGGCTCTGTAAATGAGGCTGAGCAGTTCAGACGATCCATTGCCAGCCATCACGCGATCAGTTGCAATGCCATAGGCAGCTGCGGCCGCTTGCCTCAAGCTGACATTGTCGTCTTCTGGATAGCGGTATTGCAGCTCGAGAGCTGCAATTGCGCTTCGCATCACGACGCCTGGCAAAGGAAAGGGGTTCTCGTTCGTGTTTAGTTTCACGCAATTGTTGTCGGTGGTGGGCCGCCCGGACGGTAGAGCATTCAATTCCCGAGCCACCGGTGAGAGCGCGGAAAGCATAGTCTGCAACTTTGCATCCAAAGTGGTGTCTCCCCTTTTTGTCCACGAGAGTAGTTGAGGGCGTTCGGCGAGCCTACGTGGGTGCGGGCGCTTTGTTCGGACCCGAGAAGCGCGAGGCTCGCGTGAATGTGAGTGTTGGGAGGCGGACTTGGCTCTAAGGGCCGTACCGGATCAGACTCCGTCTCAAGGTCCGAAAGCGATCAGCACGGATCAGGCGTCGCACGGCGTTTTCCGAGCCAATACCTGCTTCCAGGAAAGGGATGGAAGGCCACGTCCCTCGACCGAACAGCGCAGCTAACGATTGGCTCGAACTCGCGCAATCCGCAGACGGACTGCGCGTGACTGACATCGTTTCACGACGTACGTTCGTTCTAAAGAGGTCCTGACAGCTCACTCCCGAGAGCGAGGCGGGCATCAATTTCACTGGCTGGAAGAAGACACCGGTCTTCGTCGGCCTTACGAATGTGGATGTGATGCTCACTGCAGTGGCACTAGACGAATGGGAACGTACTCTTCGGGCGGCCCTGCGAGCGCGCACGATAGCTGTGATAGCATTGCTGCGAGGGTGAGAAATGCTGCGACTGCGGCGATTGCGAGGCACGTGAGGAGCGCGTAATCGATATATCGAGGATGGTTCATCATTCGAACGCTTCGTACGGTGTTGGCACGGGCGGTCAGTTCTGCTCGACCGCTTCGACGGTATTGTCGCGCCAGCGGTAAACGATGAAGCCAGGAGCGGCATTGTCTCCCTTGGAGTCGAATCTAACAGTGCCAATAGCCGTGTCGATTGACTCGGAGCGGAGGGCCGCAGCGACCCGCATAGCATCGAAGGTGCCGGCCCGTTTGACGGAGTCGGCCCATGCTTGAACCGCGGCATAAGCGTAGAGCGTGTAACCTGCGGCGGTTAGGCTCGAACCCTTGAGCTTGGCGACAGCAGCTGCGCCTGCAGCATTCTTCGTCGGGTCCGGCATAAAGGTAAAGAGCGTGCCGTTCGCGGCCTCGCCGGCAATGGCCCAAAAGTCGGTTGTCATCAGCGGATCGTTGGCGATCACGGTCAGACGTGCGCCCGCCTCCGCGGCTTGACGCACGATCAGGCCGATCTCGTTGTAATAGCCGCCGATATAGACGAGCTGGATTCCCTCTCGCTTCAGTCGCGAAACGAGAGCGGTATAATCCTTCTCGCCTGCAACGTAGCTTTGTCGAACAGGATGCTCGCCGGCTGCACGAAGGCGCGATTCAACGATATCGGCGATACCCCTGCCTGCTGTGCTCTTGTCGTCGAGGACTGCGAGCTTTGCACCTTGGTGATGCCGCGCGATGTATTCGGCGGCAACTCTGCCTTGCTGGTCATCGCGGCCGCAAATCCGAAACAGGGTCGTTAGGCCACGCTCTGTCAGACGGGGATTGGTGGACCCAGGTGAAATCTGAATTACCTCGGCTTCGGCGTATATGTCTGAAGCCGGAATCGACGAAGATGAACAGAAGTGACCAACGACGAGCTTGATTCCGTCAGTTGTCAGGCGATTGGCAACAGCGACAGCCTGCTTGGGATCGCATGCGTCGTCGGCGATTCTCAATATGAGCCTTGTGTCAGGCAGCAGACCCGAAGCATTTATCGAATCCACAGCTGCGGCCGCTCCATCGCGTATCTGCGCGCCGAGCGCCGCAGTGCTTCCCGTCATCGGACCCGCTATGGCAATGTAAACATCTTTTGCCCTGGCGCTCGAGCTCAGGGCCACGGAAAGGAGCGCGGCAGCTGCAAGCCTGTGAATGCGAAGGATCGTCATATATGACTCCCGTTGTCTCGCGAGACGACTTGGTCTGCTTCGCCATTCTGGTATGACGCGGCGGCCAACAATCTGGCGCAATGATGTTTGGATCGAACTCAGGTTGCGTACGAATAGGCTCAGGTTGTTGTCAGGTTAGGCCATAAGCTTCGGGCGGGCACGGACGAGCAGACGTTCCGACACTGGTCAGGAGAAGCGGTCGTCTAGGGGCTGACAGGACCAATATCGAACATTCTGCTGATACCCGGTAGATTCGCCAGTCTCCCGTGCTCGACAGGCGTGTGCCGAGGAGGCGCTTGGAAGGCGCGTACGACCATCCATCGACTTGTTCTCGTCGAGAACTCTCACCGAGAACTTCCGAAACTAATGCCGATCATTGGAGTCTCCCTCGTTTAACCGGCGCTCTGTCTGTCGCCCCGTCGCTGCGTCGATGCTTTAGAAGGTACAATGTGACGCTACGTACGAATCAAGTACTTCGAAGCGTGCTCGTTGGGGTTGATTGCCAAGATCGACAGAGTGAAAGACCCAACCGACAACGCAGAGTCCGAGGCGACTGCTAGGGACAAACCATCCGCGGTCAGACAGGATCACCATCACCTCATCCGGTTTAGAGACATTTCAGTAATAGGGCGTCGCAACGGGTGCGCTCAACTCTTTCCCAGCTGGTCCTCCAGCGCGGCGAGGGCGAGATCGAGGTATCGCATGAGGCTCGCATCCCAGCCGGCGAGATTGTGTGGTTCGGTCAATCGCGTTAGCACCTTAAGTATCATCGAGACAGTCGAATCAACTCCTGCGATCTCAGTCAGCAGCGAACGGGCCTGACGCGCGATTGCATTTGCCCGCTCGCAGCACGGAGGCTCACGCTGGTCCATGCAGCTTCGCAGCTCGTCCCGGATCTTTCGCCACCGATCTTCGCGGCTAGCGTTAGAGGCGCACGTGCAGATGGCAGAGGGGGTACGCTCCTCAATCCGCGACATGGCATCTAGCGTCGCCGGCAGCTCGTCGACACTGACTTCTGTCTCACCTTGCGTCGTCATAGTGCGCAATCGATCCCGCAATAATGTCGCGCGCGCGACTTGAAGCTCAATCCGCTCCAGATGGTTTCGCAACAGGTCCGTGAGAGATGTCCGCCCCTCGATCGCCTTGCGGATCTCAGGAAGCGAGAAGCCGAGCTCACGTAGAGCGCGAATCTGGGAGACGCGTTGTAGGCTTTCCCGATCGTACATGCGGTGACCGCCACAGGTACGTTCCGACACCGTCAATAACCCGGTATGTTCGTAATGATGCAGAGTGCGTACGGTTACACCGGTCGCCTCTGCAAGTTCTCCAATGCGCCATCGGCGCCGTCGTGGTATGGCGTTTGTCATGATCCTCAATTTGCAAGCCTACAACCTGACGTCACGTGAGAATCAAGTTATTTCAATGATCTAGATGACGCGTCTCTTGCTGCAGGCCCCAGAAGGTTAGAGTGCATGCCGGTGCTCAAGCGGCCGAGACAAGTGCAAGCATCAAGTGCGCGAGCGACGCCAATTCGTCCCTCGCCGCGCGTTGCATCACCAGTCTGGCGATCGCCACGCGATTCTCGCTGGTTCGCATGCATGACGGTAAAGACGCGATCGCTTGATCGAACAGCCTTCCCAAGCTCGCGAGATCATCCGGATCGTAGACTCCGCTCGGCGTTTCCAACAGAAACCTCCTTTGGTGATTGCACTCGCGCCGCACGTGACGAAGCCGTTTGGCTGTGGTGGGGCAAAAAGGAGACGGAGCGGCGACGTGCGTGAAAGAATGTGACAGGTGCGTCCACGTGATGCCGTTGTGCAACATGGCGTTTGCTTCCTCTGCCCGACAGTGCGCTAACCCAAAGTGTGCAATGTCTCCTGATCCTGCAGCAGCGGTGGCTATTCTGCGGCCTGATCATCAGGAAAGCGAAAGCATGTGCGTGACAGCCCGCTGAGACACTGCCTCCCGAAACGGCGAACCCAGACACAGCACTGATCTCATCGGATGGCTCTCTTTCAGTCGCAATCCTTGCCGTGACGTCTATCACCTCGGCGCGCGGTGCGGTTGATTGGGTTGATCATCGCGGATCAGTCGCACCACCAGTCGTGGCGCGGTGGCGGGCTTGGCGCCTAACAGCTTTTTCGATCGTCCGCTAGTCCTGTTGTGGCACTGTGGGCTCAAAGGCGTTGCTCGCGTGATCGCTGCCCAGGTTTTGAGTGCCGGAAGAATGACGGCTGCTCTTCAACGGCGCAGGTCCGCCGCCGTGAACGTCGGGAGTATGACGGAAGGCGAGGTCAAGCCATTCCTGAAGGCATCATCTCAACGCAGGTGCACCTCAAGCGTCTGGCAAAACGTTGCTCGCAATTAAGGACCGGGTCTCGAACGATCCTGCCATATCCGTTGCATGTGGCGGCACTCAAACGCGTCTAGGGCGCCCCAGGCGCCACGCGCTCGCGCAAACACCTGACATAACTCGTGCAGCAATAACTTGCATATTTAGGCGTGCGCCGGATCAGTGTCGCTGAGCGCGTACATCGGACAGCGTCGGGAGATGCAATGCACTCGAAGTGCAAAGATCCGTAGCGGCTTTGCCTCTGTACAATCACTTGGCGAACCGCTGGCCGCCTCGCTATACGGGTCCGCAATAGCAAGAGACGATGCTACAGTGTGGTTGAGAGTTTGATGCACGTCTTAAGGCCATGCTCAAGTCGAAGCTACTCCAAAATCTGGGGGGCCACTGTCTGGCGGAGTCGCAGCAAATATCCCATCGAACACAAGGCTCGAGCGCGATCTGTCACGGTATTGGCTTGCTCGTGCGACCGCTCACACCTCAATTCCAGCCTCTAACAGTATCGCTTTGGCATGCGCGCTGGACATAGATGCTTCGGGTAAGATAGGCAAATTATCTTGCCGCAGCAAAGGAGCCCTTCGGGGTCAGCGGTGCGAGGCAGCAGCTCGAGATGGACGGCGGTGGCGCGGTGTGAGTCACGCCGCGATCTTTCGAAAAACGCGATTGTCGCGACATCGGAAAGAAGGACCCGGCACCGAGCATCCGATTTGGCTGGGGATGTCGGCCGAAATGATCGAAAGCTGGAGGAGGAGCAGGCTTGGCGAGTGGGAGCGGCGAGCGCTTACGCGGCCGCACCTTGGCTCAGTTGCGGTCCTCTCATCATGAACACTCCTCACCGCAACACGCGCGCAGCTGGAAAAAGTGCCGCCAGCTGATGCCACTTGATCCGGGTTGATCCTGCGGTCTGCAAGCTTGCAGTTGCACTCGATCACGCCGCATCGCGCGCGTCGAGAGGAAGATAAGCGCCGTCGAGAGAGGAAGTGTTCCGAATTTCAATTGTGACATTGTGCAAAGACACGCAGTCTTCCCCGCCCATCCGGGTTTGCGCGAGCTGGCGGCTGGCTTTGGGGTGCGCGATCGTGGGCGGCGTTTGCGTTCAGCTTTTATGTTGATTCGACCCACACGAGCAGGAAGCGCCTCTGCCGGTCATCAGCCATTTGTATCTAGTGGCGCGCTTCGGGACTAACTCCATCGCTGTTGAAGGCAATGAGATCCACCAATTCAGGCAAACAGCGATGCGGGTTCGCTACCAGGTGAAGCCTGCAACTTCGATCGCAGGTGCTGGCCTTGAACCTGACGCGGCGTGCGATTCAAGCGAGTTTGGTGCTGAGGCCGAACATTGTTCGCCGTACAGGCCACATAATTGTTGCGTACTCTGAAGCTGGCGCATGCACCTGTGATGCGGTCCCGTCCGAATCAGCGGAAAGTCCTTAGCCGCCAAGCGAGCTGTGTGATGCGCAGGATCGTCACGGCACCGCGAGTCAATCGGCTGCGACCCGACCAAACTACGCTTAAGCGCGCTTTTGTGCACTATGCCAAACGTCCCTCAGAGGACCGGGGCTTCGAGCCTGGCGTAGGTCCGGTTAGCGAGAGCTGGCCGCAACCGGCCCGAACAGTCCTAGGACGGGCCGTGACATTGGCTGATCTCGGACGGAGAGACCATCGTGGATGCCTGCTGCAAGAATATGTTGCGCAACCACATGCTTGCAGGATCAGTATTATGAATGGCGGGCCATTGGACGGCCTCTGTGAATGTGAGAAGTCGCAGGGGAGGTTCGACAACCCGCAGCGGCATCGTCTGTGCGAAATGGCTGACCAATCTTGAGGGCATGCTCGCTATACGGTTGGTGCCCAATAACATAGGCGGAATCATGCCAAAACCCTGCACCGCGACCTCGGTGCGTATCTTGAAGCCATGCTCGAGCAAGAGCCATTCGTGGAAGGAGGGCCTCAGGGAGCGCCCGAACTGGGCTTCCACGTGCCCGATCGAGATGTATTTCTCGAACGTGAGACGCGAAGTGAGCTGCTTGTTCATGGGGCAGCCCACGCAGACGAAAGTGTCCTCGAACAGAGCCGCCTTCGGATGCGCGCTCGACATGAACATCTGCGGATACATGAGAAAATCGACTTCACCGCGCCGGAGAAGCTCATCAGGTTCCTCTGCGGGCGGCAGCAACTCGAAGCTGATTGTTGGTGCTTCCCGCGCGACGCGGTCCACGACCCCTCGAAGAAACACGACAGTCATGAAGTCGGACAGGATGATCCTGAATCGCCTATTCGATTGAGACGGATCGAAGCCGTCTGGAGAAATAATGGAGAGCTGAATGTGAGCGAGAGCCTCGCGAACCGGGGCTGCGAGCGCTTCAGCCCGCGGCGTTGGGACAAGCTTCCGTCCTTTCATGGTGAATAGCTCATCGCGAAAGTAAGTGCGAAGCCGCGCGACGGCGGCACTCATGGCAGGTTGACTGAGGTTGATGCTTCTTGCCGCCGTAGTGAGATTGCCTTGCGTCACCAGGGCGTCGAACGCGACGAGGAGATTCAGATCAAGGCCCTTGAAACGCATAATCCTGAGCGATCCACGCTGTGAATGTGTTCTATCGATATAATCGATTTTACCATTTGTACCGAATGAGGATAGCAAACGATAGTTTAGCGAGATGTCAGATCCATCAGAATGGTTAGAAATCGTTGCGCGTCTCAGCCCCGCGCTAGGTATCAATCAAGACGTCTCGATCGTGGGGTCGCAGTTTCGCGCGTGTTGCGCAAGCCATATCGCCGTGAGCTAGCACGATCGGAATCCGCAAAGTTGAGTGGGCGTATACGACGAGCAAACCATCGTATGGCTTCGCCAACCCATTCTATATCCACCGTGTACCGCCGTAGAATTGAGCGAACCCTCAACCTGGCCGTAGATTGCCGTCCGGTCGCACCCCTCCGGTTGCGGGTGCCAAATGTGCCTTGGTCGCATCCAATTGGATTGCGTCCTTGCGACGGTGAAATCGTGCGGAACATGCAAGCGAAGGCGTCCTTGGCGAATCTGATGAAAGTTGCGCGCACGCTCGACGTGGTCGCGATTGTGAATGCAGATCAGTCAGTGCGTGAAGCTCTGACGGATATGGTGTTTTCCGCAGGTTACGTGCCTGAACCATTCGAGAGCGCAGAGGGGTTCTTGAAATCAGGCCGCCGTTCGATCACGCCGCGCTTGATCGCGGACATGCAGTTGAGCCCGATGAGTGGCCTCGCGCTCTTCGATCATCTGGTTGCATCCGGAGGCGCGATCCCCACCGTTCTGCTCACAGGCCACTCCGAACATGATGTGAGGCGAGGCCCTGGACTCGAGTTCTCGAGCAAGCCTTTCGAAGGTAGCGAACTGCTGGCCTGCGTCAGGAGCCAGATAACGAACAGGAATGACGCCCTATGAACATTATCGCGCCCGAATCCACACGAGGTGTTTCGGCGCGCCCTCCAGTCCGTTGGAGGTTGTGCTGGGAGAATGACCTTGAACTTGCTGACCATATCGAATTATCCGACTTCTTCCGGAAGACCTATGGTCCGACCGGGGAATTCAATGCAAAGCCCTTTGAAGGTCATCGAAGCTGGGCCGGCGCACGGCCTGAGATTCGGGCTATCGGCTACGATGATCGTGGCGTTGCGATTCACATCGCGGCACTACGCCGCTTCATAAAAGTTGGTCAGAGCGATCTGCTCGTGGCTGAACTCGGATTGTACGGGGTTCGCCCGGATCTGGAGGGGCTTGGAATAACCCACTCCATCCGAGTGATGTATCCCGTATTGCGAGATCTTGGCGTGCCGTTCGGCTTTGGCACGGTCCGTGCTGCCCTGCAGAAACATATTACCAGGCTGCTCGGGCGACAGGGATTGGCGACTGTTCTGCCAGGGCTCCGCGTCCGGTCCGCTCGTCCGGACATCTACCTCACTGTGCCTCCGACGCGCGTGGAGGACGTGGTCGGCCTCGTTCTGCCGATTGCGAGGCCCATGAGCGAATGGCCGGCGGGTGACACGATCGAACGGAACGGGCCAGAACTGTGAGCTCCTCAAACGACTTGACTGAAGCGCGGAGCGACTACACCGAGGCCGGCGGAGAGCCCTGCGTCTATCTGAGCTTTGATGATGGTCCCAACCCGCTTTGCACGCCGGCTATCCTGGATGTGCTGGCGCAGCATCGGACGCCCGCCACCTTCTGCGTGATCGGTGCATACGCGGCGGCCCAGCCGCAGCTGATCCAGCGCATCATTGCAGAAGGGCACGAGGTCGCAAACCACACAATGACGCACCCGGACTTGGCCAATTGCATAGCGGATGAGGTGGAATACGAGATCCTCACGACGAATAAGGTCATCGGAATGGCCTGCCCCGGAGCCTCTGTGCGGCACATGCGTGCGCCGTACGGGATCTGGAGCAAGGAAGCCTTCGCCGCGTCGGTGAAGGCCGAACTGGCAGCCCTGCACTGGTCAGTCGATCCGCAAGATTGGGCTCGTCCCGGCGTCGAGGCGATTGTTGCCGCAGTGTTGGCCTCGGTCAGGCCAGGCGCAATCGTGCTCCTGCACGACGGCTGCCCTCCCGACGAGTTGGGACGCTGCCCTCATTCTGGTCAGCGCGACCAGACTGTGACGGCGCTCGCCCAACTCATTCCAGCACTGCATGACCGTGGATTTGCAATCCGGTCGCTTCCTCAACCTCACTGAATAGATCGATTCCCATGAGCCTGCTTGCCACCATCAGCACCGCTGCTGTTGCCTCCTACGCGTTGCTCTCCAGCGTCCACAAGAGCGCGCAGGCGCTTTATGCGCTGCGAAGCGACGCTCCACTGCCACCGTGCGACCCGGTCGACGCCGATGCTCTGCCCAGCGTCGATGTCATCGTGCCCTGCTTCAACGAGGACCCGCGCACGCTGGCGGCCTGCCTGAAGTCTATCGCAAGTCAGGATTACCCAGGGCGATTGCAGGTCTACGTGGTCGACGACGGCTCTGCAAATGTCGGCGCAGTGGCCGCGGTCCACGCGAGCTACGCGTATGACCCGAGATTCACCATCATTCTGCTGCCAAGCAATGTTGGAAAACGCAAGGCGCAGATCGCAGCGATTCGCCGCTCATTCGGCGATCTCGTGCTCAACGTCGACTCCGACACGGAAATCGACAGCGACGTGGTCAGCAAGCTCGTGCGCAAGATGCAGAATCCTGCCGTCGGCGCGGCCATGGGCCAATTGAAGGCCAGCAACCGAAACGACAGCTGGCTGACCCGATTGATCGACATGGAGTACTGGTTGGCTTGCAACGAGGAGCGTGCGGCACAGACGCGCTTTGGCGCCGTCATGTGCTGCTGCGGGCCGTGCGCCATGTACCGCCGCTCCGCGCTGCTGCTGCTGCTCGAGCAATACGAGACGCAGTTCTTCCGGGGAAAACCTAGCGACTTCGGTGAGGACCGTCATTTGACCATCCTCATGCTCAAGGCAGGGTTCCGAACCGAGTACGTTCCGGACGCCATCGCCGCCACGGTGGTCCCGGACACGCTCTTGCCGTATCTGCGCCAGCAGCTCCGTTGGGCACGCAGCACCTACCGCGACACCCTGCTCGGTTTGCACCTGCTGCCCGGCCTCGACCGGTACCTCACGCTGGACGTGGTTGGACAGAACCTAGGGCCGCTGCTGCTCGCAATCTCATCGATTGCCGCGCTCGCTCAGCTTGCGCTCACTGGCACCGTGCCCTGGTGGACCGGTCTGACCATCATTGCGATGACGATGATAAGATGCAGCGTGGCAGCCGTTCGTGCCGGTGAGCTTCGATTTCTCGGCTTCTCGCTGCACACCCCCATCAACATCTTCCTACTGCTCCCGATGAAAGCCTATGCGCTCTGTACCTTGAGCAACAGCGATTGGCTCTCTCGCAAAGTAGCGAAATCACCAGACGTTGATGAATCGAAGGGCTCGACCGAAGACGCGACAACTGGACCAAGCCTTAACCCCGGATCGGAAATGCCTGGCGCAATTCGCAGGGCAGGTCTTTCGCGCGCTCCATCGCAGCTGATCGCGCCGGATGGCATTGCGGCCGAGACTGAGTGAGCAGCTTTGTAGGAGATTAGGTCGTGAACGTGCATCAGACATATCAATCGTTGGAACGGGAGCTGTCTAATGAGGATCCGTGGCGGCTCGACGACAATCCGTTCGAACGTGAGCGTCACACCCAATTGCTGCGGCTGTCGCTGTCGAACAGCGCCGTCTCAAATGGCCTCGAAATCGGGTGCGCGGCCGGTGCGTTTACAGAGAAGCTTGCTCCTCACTGCAAACGGCTCACGGTCATCGATGTTATGCCGCGAGCGATCGGTCGAGCGGTCCAGCGGACCAAGAGGTGGTCGCATATCAGCTGGGCGGCGACTGACATTCTGCAGTTCTCGGCCGCAGAGCGGTTCGATCTGATCGTGGTCGCCGAAGTTCTCTATTATCTCGAAGACATGACACAAATGCGTACTGCAGTCGACAACATGGTCAAGATGCTTGCTCCGGGTGGTCATCTGGTCTTCGGATCTGCACGTGATGCGACCTGCAAGCGATGGGGGCATGTCGCTGGCGCCGAGACGGTCATCACGATTTTGACTGAAGCGCTCATTGAGGTCGAACGCGTGCAGTGCCAGGGGCAGTCGGCTGACGAAGACTGCCTTTTGGTCCGCTTTCGGAATCCGGAGCCATCTTCGATCCCACCCAACGGCCGAGGCTGAGAGGAGCCACTATGCGTATCTGCGGTATCAAGTTGACGCATGACGGGGCCGTCGCTCTGATTGAGGACGGGCAAGTGGTGTTCTGCGTCGAGCAGGAGAAGCTGAACAATAATCCGCGTTATCAAACCATCGACAACCTGGATTCCGTTGTTAGCGCCTTGGCGGAGCACGGGCTAGATCCGAGCGATGTCGATCAGTTCGTCATTGATGGCTGGGATGGAGAGTTCGAATCCCAGTTTGAAGTCCTTAGTGGGACGACGACCGTTAAGCTCAAAGGCGCGCCGTATGTCGAACGCCAAGGCGATAGCCCCCTCGCGTCCCGCGATCGCATCGGCCTTATGCTTGATGGGAAACTATATCCCTATCAAAGCTATCCGCATGTCACCGGGCACGTAGCATCCGCATACTGCACCAGCTCGTTTGCCAAATCCGCACAATCTGCTTTCTGCTTGGTGTGGGACGGCTGCATGTTTCCGCGCCTCTACTATGTCGAGCCGCACGGCATCCGGTTCATCGAGTGCCTGTTTCCGATGATAGGCCACGCCTATGCGACGGCAGGACATCACTTTGGACCTTACAGGCGGGCAGACCGGACCAGCTGGGATCTCGGCATCGCCGGCAAGCTGATGGCCTATATCGCTCTCGGAGCTCCCGACGAGGAGATTATTGCGACGTTTCAGGAGCTTTATCAGGCGCACTTTGCCACGGATGCTGATGGCACCTGCCATAAGCTTGCACAGATCAACAGCCCAAAATCGCCACTTGAAGCTCTGCACGACTTCTTCGATGCGTGCGCACTGCGGTTGAAGGCCAAGCAGGCCGAAGACGTCCTGGCGTCATTTCACGTCTTTCTAGAGCGTCTGCTGGTTCGCACAATTGCTGATGTTGTGCAGCGACATTCGGATCTTGCGGGGGTGCGTAACCTCTGCATAACCGGCGGCTGTGGCCTGAATATCAAGTGGAATAGTGCATTTCGTGCGACCGGTCTGTTCGACGACGTGTGGGTGCCGCCCTTTCCGAACGACAGCGGCTCAGCGATCGGTGCTGCTTGCTCTGCACTGGCGGCACAGCAAGGCTTTAGAGCTCTGGAATGGACGGTCTACAGTGGACCGGCCGTTCGTCCCAGCGAAGTCCCGCCCGGATGGGACGGCGCGCCCTGCACTATGGGCGAACTTGCGGCAATCCTCGCGAGTGACCAGCCCGTGATCTTCCTTGCCGGGCGTGCCGAGCTCGGACCACGTGCGTTGGGTGGCAGAAGCATTCTCGCGGCTGCGAGCTGGGAGGGAATGAAAGACCATCTCAACGACGTCAAGCTTCGAGAGCATTTCAGGCCGGTAGCGCCGATATGCCTGGAGGATCGTGCGGCAGAGATTTTTAGCCCTGGAGTACCCGATCCGTACATGCTGTTCGATCACCAGACGCGACCGGAATGGCGGGACAAAATTCCCGCCGTCGTGCATCTCGATGGATCTGCTCGCCTACAGACCGTTTCCAGAACATCTCAGCATAAAGTGGTCGAGCTTCTCATCGCGTACGAGAAGCTCACAGCCATTCCGCTGCTTTGCAATACCAGCGCCAATTTGCATGGACGCGGCTTTTTCCCGGATGCTGCCGCCGCCTGCCAGTGGGGACGCGTCGATCACGTGTGGTGTGACGGCCTGCTTTGGACGAAAAAGCACGCAACAAAGGACGCGGTGCGAACAACGTCCGTCGCGATCGCGTAAGCAAATGTCAACCCCGGCAATCGACCTTTTTGAGGTGAGCAAGTCCTACAAGGACCGGACCGTCGTGGACGCTCTTTCGTTTACGGTCTCGCCCGGAGAGTGCTTCGGTCTGCTGGGACCAAACGGCGCGGGTAAAAGCACGCTTGCGCGATTGATCCTGGGTGTTGCATCGCCCGACGCAGGTAAGATCCACGTGCTTGGCGAGCCGGTGCCGGCACGTGCGCCCTTGGCGCGTCGGGGCATCGGGGTTGTCCCACAGTTCGATAACCTCGATCTTCAGCTCACCGTGCGCGAAAACTTGCTCGTTTTCGGTCGCTACTTCGGCATGAGCGCGACAGAGGTCAAAACGGTGACTCCGTCACTGCTCGAATTCGCCCGCCTGGAGAACAAGGCGGACGCGCGCGTCGCGGAACTGTCCGGCGGCATGAAGCGGCGACTGACGCTGGCACGTGCCCTCATTAACGACCCGCAGCTCTTGGTGCTTGACGAGCCGACGACTGGCCTCGATCCGCACGGCCGGCATCTCATCTGGGAACGCTTGCGCTGGCTATTAGCGCGCGGCAAAACGATCCTTCTGACCACCCATTTCATGGAAGAGGCGGAGCGATTGTGCGATCGCCTGTGCGTGCTTGAGCACGGCCGCAAAATCGCGGAAGGGCAGCCTCATGTCCTGATCGAGCAGCAGATCGGCTGCCAGGTGATCGAGATCTACGGTGGTAATCCCCATGAGCTGCTGCCGCTGGTCAGAACCACAGTGCAGCACGCCGAGGTGAGCGGGGAGACACTGTTCTGCTATGTCACGGATCCCGAGCAGGTGCGTCGCCGACTTGCCAGCCGTACGGATCTCCGCCTTCTGCAGCGTCCTCCAAATCTGGAGGATGTCTTCTTGCGGCTAACCGGGCGAGAGATGAAGGACTGAACGATGTGGCAACGTTTTGCGCCCGCGCTTCCTGCTAATCCATGGAACTGGATTGCGGTATGGCGCCGCAACTTTCTGGTCTGGCGGAAAGTCGCTCTGGCATCGATTCTTGGGAATCTGGCCGAGCCGATGAGCTCTCTGTTCGGTCTTGGTTTTGGCCTTGGAATGATCGTAGGTGGCGTTGAGGGGACTTCATACATCTCGTTTCTGGCAGCTGGGATGGTCGCCACAAGCGCAATGGTCTCCTCAACCTTTGAAACCATCTATGGGGCTTACGCTCGCATGCAGACAGGTTGCACGTGGGAGGCGGTGCTCTGTACGCCTCTTACGCTCGGCGACATTGTTCTAGGTGAAGTGGCGTGGGCAGCGAGCAAGGCCTTGCTCGCCGGGACGGCGATCACGATTGTTGCCGTCGCGCTGGGGTATGCAGAGTGGTCGTCCATTCCCTATGCGTTACCAGCCATCGCCCTCACTGGCGTTGCTTTCGCGAGCCTCGCAATGGTCGTTTCAGCTCTTGCACCGAGCCACGACTATTTCATCTTCTACCAATCACTTATCCTCACCCCCATGATGTATCTGAGTGGCGCGATCTTCCCAATCAGCCAGTTACCGGGTTCATTTCAACGCATAGCGGCCTTGTTGCCCCTGACACATTCGGTCGATCTCATTCGTCCAGCAATGCTCGGTCGGCCGGTCGACAGCGTCGGTTTGCATGTGGGCGCACTTTGCATCTGCGCAGCGTTGCCCTTCATCGTCTCGGCCGCGCTGCTTCGGCAACGCCTGATGCGGTAAGAGGAATAAGACCTAAAGCGAAGCGTCGCGCGTGCGAGATCAGATACCGGACGTAACGAATGTTCGAGTCGCGGCCGACGCTTATATGAGCCTCGTTTCGTTGGCGATGACTGCGGCCCCGCGGCGACGTGCGGCCTACTCGCCAAGCGAGCGATACGAAATAGGTCAACAGACCTCTCAGAATGAACGGAGAACAACATGCTGTGTCTAGGATTGAGTGGCGGGCTTGACAGGGTCTATGAAAACCCCCTGCAACTACCGAACACGTTTCTGCACGACGGCGCCGCGGTGCTCGTCAAGGATGGTCGCGTGATCGCTGCCGTCGAAGAGGAGCGTCTCAACCGAATCAAACATTCAAACAAGCTTCCGAGTAGTGCGATAGAATACTGTCTAGCAGCCGCAGGCGTGGAGCTTCGCGACGTCGATCGTATTGCGTTCTACGCGACTGAAGCCTACTGCAATTCGATGCTCGAACGGTTGTTTATCTCACAGCCTGAGATCTCAATTCCGCTGGATGCGAATCTCCTGTTGCGGCACCTTCTCGCGGCAGAGTTCGGTACCCAAGTTGACCCTTCGCGGGTGTCATTCGTAGGCCATCATCAGGCCCATGCCGTAAGCGCTTTGGCAATGTCCGGCTTTGAAGAGAGTCTGGTTCTCGCGATCGACGGCTGTGGCGACTTCCTCTCGGGTCTGTTGGCGGTGGGGTCGGGCACCGAAATGACCGAGCTCATGACGTTTCCAGAGACCAACTCTCTCGGACTGTTCTATCTGGAAACGATCCGATACCTCGGCTACGGCCTGTTCGACGAATATAAGGTCATGGGATTGGCTCCTTATGGAGATCCCGCTCGCTATCGCGAGCTTTTCTCCCAATTTTATGAGCTCTCCCCCAACGGTGCCTACCGCGTTCACCTTGACCGTATCGGCCCGGCATTGCTGCGCAATATCGAGGTCCGGCGAAAGGGAATGCCGTTCACGCAACAGCACCGAGATGTGAGCGCTTCGTTGCAGGAGGCGCTGGAGCGGATCGTCTTTCACATTCTTCGGCATTATCGTGAGCAGACCGGAATGAAACGGTTGTGCCTGGCTGGCGGGGTGGCCCACAACTGCACGCTAAACGGAAAACTGCTGTACTCAGGCCTGTTCGAAGACATTTTTGTCCAGCCGGCCTCGCATGATGCCGGATGCGCATTGGGTGCGGCGCTGATGGTATCGAACGAGGCCGGGCAGGCTCCGCCCCGCGAGCGACTACAGGCGGTTTATTGGGGGCCCGATGTCGGCAGCGACGACAGCATTGAACAGGAACTGAAGGGATGGGCCGGACACCTCGAGATTGAACGGACCGCTGATGTCGCAGCCAGAGCAGCCGAGTGGATCGCTGATGGCGCCGTGATCGGGTGGGTACAGGGCCGGTCCGAGTTCGGACCTCGTGCGCTCGGCAACCGCAGCATTCTTGCGGACCCGAGGCCCGCGGCAAACAAGGACCGGATCAATGCGATGGTCAAGAAGCGCGAGAGTTATCGACCGTTTGCGCCATCGGTTCTCGAGGAGGATGCGGACGCGTTCTTTGAGTTGCCAGATGGTCGCGCAGAATATCCCTTCATGAATTTCGTCGTGCGCGTGCGCGAATCCATGCGTGCATTGCTGGGCGCGATCACGCATATCGATGGTACGGCTCGGCTGCAAACGGTGTCCCGCACGAGCAATGCCGACTATTGGGAACTTATCAATGCGTTCAAAGCTCGAACGGGTGTCCCGATTCTGCTTAATACGTCGTTCAACAATAATGCCGAACCGATCGTAGATTCCGTTGCCGATGCGATTACGGCGTTTTTGTCGACCGAGCTGGATGGCCTTGTGGTCGGGTCATTCCTCATCAAAAAGCGGGCAACAACGCTCGAAAATTGGACCGCGCTCGCTGTATCACTGCCGCCCCATGTATCTCTTTACCGGGTTCGCGCTCATGCGGGCCGAGACCGCCAGGAGACAATCTGCGAGATCCGCATGGGTCACTCCAGCCATGACAGCGTACGCGTCTCGCATGACCTATTCGACATGCTGATGCAAATCGAGAAGGAAGCTGTTCTGGCCGATCTTCTCGCCAGGGTCACCTCTGACAGGACCAGGCGCGAAGCTCTCCTGAACGAACTGCGCGGGCTGTGGGATCAGCGTCGTATTCGGCTGCATCCGTCACAGACTGGGCCGTCGTAAAAGGTGCGTAATGTGACACCTCTAGCATGACCTGCCAATCGCAGTGCCGTGCAGAATGAGTTTGCGGGTTGGGTGACTTGCGTCCAGGTGACCAGCGCCCGGCGTGGATCGGCATCGCAGATGAGTTGGTGCGCCACACTCGCGCAACGAGAAGGGTTTGATAACGTGACGAAGGAACGCTTTGTTGTTTCTCGGAGGCGCACCGGCTTTGGTGATTGCCTCTGGTCGTTGGCATCAGCCTGGTCGTATGCGCAGCGGACCGGGCGAACGCTCGTTATTGACTGGCGCGGTTCCTGTTATGTCGGCCAACCGTTCAGCAACGCCTTTCCGGTGTTCTTCGAGCCGGTTGAGGAGATCGCTGGCGTGCCGGTGATTTGCGATGACAGGCTCAACCAGCTCTCGTTTCCCGGCCCGTTCTTCCCGCCGTGGTGGAATAGGCCATCGATCGACTGTATCAATCGTCCGGACGAGCAGATCTTCCGAGAACGTGACGAACTGACTGAGCTGTTCCAAGCAGGAGACGATAACGAGGCCAACACCATTGTCTGTGACGCTTGCCTGATGTGGCGTTGTGGTGAGGAAGCCGAACGACTGATCTTCCGAAACATCAAACTCAGGTCTGAGATTCGAGCGCGGATCGAGGACTTGTATGAGCAACACTTTAGCGGCCATAGTATCATCGGCGTTCATGTTCGGCACGGCAATGGCGAAGATATCATGGGGCATGCTCCGTACTGGGCCGATTCGGAGCTCGCTCTTCGTCAGGTCTGCATGGCAATCCGTAAAGCCATGGCTTTGCCATATCCAAAGCCTGTTAAGATCTTCCTGTGCACGGATAGCGCACAGGTGCTCGATCACATATCGGGTCTGTTTCCCGATATCTTCGCCGTACCAAAACGGTTCCAGGCCGATCTGGCAGGGCCGTTGCATAGTGCGGAAATGGGAATTGAAGGTGGAGCTTCCGCGCTCATCGACATGTATCTTCTTGCGCGATGCGCCACCGTGATCCGCTTTCCCCCCACCAGCGCCTTTACGCGCTATGCCCGTCTGCTCGTGCCACGCATTATTGAATTCGATCTGAGCAATCCGGAGCAGTTGACCCTGGTCGATAATCCATACGAGCATTTCGCGGCTTCATGAGGTGCCGCGAATCTGAACCTGAGCAATCGTCGCCTAGATCGTCGGCCTGATACTGCTGGCTTCCACAGCATCGGGTTTCGCAACGTGTCGCAGAAGCGGTTGATGGCGAGTTCTGTCCGCAGGCGAGCGCGCTGACCCGCGCACTATCCGGGATGCAATGCGGCTGGTACGGCGAACGTCTGGCGAAGCGTCGGCCAATGCCGGCGAGCCTCGGGGCCTTGTCCCGCAGTGCGTCGGCCAGCCACGTGTAAGTCGACTGGCGCGGAAAAGATGATCGTCCTGTCATCACCGGGCCCTAACCGCCATCGCTGGCCAGGCGGTGAATCGGATGGCGATGGTGGTCCGGGCCGCTGAGGAAATCTGACGTAGCAGACGGTCACGTCAGAATGTCCCAGCAGCAAGGACGCGCGTCAGCGTAGACGTATCGCCGTTTCTGCGTTAATCCTTTCGCGGTCAGCTCGTCTTCTGGACGACGGCCTTGTTCATGCGCTGGTTGCGAAATACTTTCGACCGCAGCTGATCAACGGCACGAGCCCCAGCCCATAGATATCGAACCAGAGCCGCATCTGCGGCGGCGCGTCCAACCGAGGAATTTGAACGAACTGGCCATCGATCCTGATCTCCGCACAAGGCAGCTAAACTATCTCCGCCAGCTCGAATGAGCCACAGACCACGCCTGGAGTGCGACGCGGTCAACGCGCCCGGGCGCTTGACGCGGCGTTGCTGTTGTCGAAAAGCAAACAGGCCAGATGTTCAGAACCTGCCATTTGTCGCAAAAGTGCGCCCCTTATGACCTGCGTCGCTTTGGCCCGGATCCTGCACCAGGTGCACAGCCGATGGGAGCGGAAGGGAGCCGCGTGTGAATCTAGATCTACCAGATGACAAAGCGGTCGTACCTCAATCGTCGGAAACGGACCCTAGCGGTCCAATTCACGCCGATCGAGCGGGCCGCCCGCTGCGTGAGCGAAAGACGCTGGTATTGACCGGGGCATCGCGCGGTATCGGTCGCGCCACCGGAAAATTGTTTTCGAAAGCCGGTTGGCGCATCATTTCTTGCGCGCGCCAACCATTGGACGCGGCGCGTCGTCCATCAGACTCAGAGGGCGACAGCTTTATCGAAGTCGACCTGGGCGATCATCGGATGCTGCCGCGCGTGATTGCCGAGATCAAGGAGCGCCTAGCTGGCGCACCGTTGCACGGACTGGTAAACAATGCCGGAAACTCACCAAAAGCTGCAAACGGTACCAGGCTGACATCGCTGGCGACCTCAGTCGACACCTGGATGAGCGTGTTCCACCTCAATCTGGTGGCACCGATCCTACTCGCTCAAGGCCTGTTCGACGAATTAAAAAGGGCGTCAGGCTCGATCGTCAACGTGACCTCGATCGCCGGCTCGCGGGTGCATCCATTTGCAGGCTCGGCATATGCGACTTCGAAAGCTGCGCTCGCTTGTCTCACGCGCGAAATGGCGCACGATTACGCCGCACATGGCATTCGCGTCAATGCGATCGCGCCCGGCGAAATCAAGACGGACATTTTGTCGCCTGACACGGAAGCGCATCTTGTGCCAAAGATCCCACTCCGCCGAGTGGGTACACCCGAAGAGGTCGCCAAGGTCATTTTCTTCCTATGTTCCGATGCGGCAAGTTATGTCACCGGCGCCGAAGTGCCGATCAATGGCGGGCAACACTTATAGTACAATCCGCCCCTAAGGAGCCCCGGCTGTTCTGAGCTTCATCGCTGGAAGTCATGTTGGTTGGGGTGAATCCGCGCAGCGAGTTGGAAAGAAAAAAGCGGCAAACCTAGTCACTCTAAGTGCTGCCGACGTGCCATGAAGAGGGGTAATCTCTCGTCCCGCCCTGAGAACTAGATGTCAGATCGGCATGCAACACGAATCCAACAAGTCCGATGGGGAGGATAGAGAAAGGAACGGAGAAGTCGTCATGCTAGACAGCATTTCCCTGCGCGACAAGCCAAACTCAACCTCCGACGCGGACGCTTCCGCTTGTATTGTGCGGTCGCAAGAGAAATCGCTAAGCACGATTGTTGAAATAGCGCACACGCTCACTGGCCTATGTCGGCTCGAGGCTAAGCTGGCGACCGTCATCGAGCGCCTAGGATCGCTCGTGCGGATGCGGCGCGGCATCGTATGTCTGTTCGAGCATGACGGCGGGCCGGAGATCATCGTAGAGGACGGCAGGAGCGAAGACCGCGATGCGCGCTGCCGGGTGCGCTTGCCGCAAGGAGCAATCGATCAAATCGTCGCGTCGGGGCAGCCGCTCATCGTGGAGAATGTAGCGCTGCATTCGGCCTTCAGTTCTTTGGAGGTCGATATACTAAATGCCGGCGGTCAGACGCGTGTTGCGTTCATCGGCGTTCCCATAGACGTTGACGGCAAAGTTGTGGGTACGCTGAGCATCGACCGCATCGCGGACAATGGGACGCGTGCGCAGCTCGAGGACGACCTCGGCCTTCTGACGATGGTCGCCAGCCTGCTGGGCCAGACGACCAAGCTGCATTGCTCGTTTGTGCGCGATCGCGGGCGCCTTATGGACGAGGAGTTCCGGCTGCAGAAGCAACTCTCCGAGCTCAAGCCTCAAGGGCGGGACCGTAAGAAGGTCCAAGTCGAGGGAATTATCGGCGACAGCCCGGCGCTGCGCGCGCTACTTGACAAGATCGAGGTGATCTCAAAATCGAATAGCACGGTTTTGTTGCGTGGCGAATCGGGTACCGGCAAAGAGCTGGTCGCGAAGGCTATTCACGAGTGTTCAGCGCGCGCCAAACGCCCCTTTATCAAGCTGAATTGCGCAGCCCTCACAGAGACGGTGCTGGAATCCGAATTGTTCGGACACGAGAAGGGGGCGTTTACGGGCGCATTCAACGCGCGCAAGGGGCGCTTCGAGATCGCCGACAAGGGAACGTTGTTTCTGGATGAGATTGGAGAGATCTCGGGCTCGTTCCAGGCGAAGCTCCTGCGCGTGCTTCAGGAGCAGGAATTCGAGCGGGTGGGCGGCAATCAGACGATCAAAGTCGACGTCCGCGTGATTGCGGCCACGAACAAGAATCTTGAAGAGGCGGTGGCCAGGAACGAGTTTCGTGCCGATCTCTATTACCGCATCAGCGTGGTTCCTCTGCTATTGCCGCCGCTGCGCGAAAGACGCACTGATATTCCGCTTCTCGCCGCTCGTTTTTTGAAGAACTTCAACAATGAGAACGGCCGTGCCCTGGTATTCGATTCAAGTGCGATTGAGGTCCTCATGAATTGCGGATTTCCCGGCAACGTCCGTGAGCTCGAAAACTGCGTGCAGCGGACCGCGACGCTAGCGCTAGGATCGTCGATCGTAAGAGATGACTTTGCGTGCTGCCACGGGCAATGCCTGTCGGCCTTGCTATGGAAGTGTGGACCGGCGGAAATGGCGCGACAGCCGCGCCCGACAATCGCACCGCGCGCGAGGCTGAGCACGCCGGCAACGGAAGCCGCGACACCCGTTCAGCCGGTGAGCAGCGAGCTGACACCGCTAGGGCCGCCTGGGCGCCCCGTCGTGGGGGCCGCGAAAGTCACCGATCGCGAGCGCGTGATCGCAGCCATGGAAAGATCCGGGTGGGTACAGGCGAAGGCGGCGCGCCTGCTTGGACTGACCCCGCGCCAGATTGGCTATGCCTTGCGAAGACACGGCATCGAGATCAAACGCTTCTGAACAAAGCGTCGGGCTCGCTCCTCTCTCTCGCTCGGCCGACTGAGATAGGAAAGCGTGGAAAGGGCGGTCGCCAGCTCGGATGCATGACGAGGATACTAGCCTCATGCCTTCGGTTGGGATTCCCTCGCCGGCGAAGCGTAGGGCGTCTTCGCATCGGCCAGCCTCGTCATCTTCTGTTCGCGGCGTGCTCGTCCTGAAAATGGATTGGCGTCGAACCGGCGCGTGATCACTGCGGTTCCGTTGCTGCCCGTGACTCAGATCAGCTTGAGATGACGCCCGTGCGCAAACTGTCGCAGTTGCGACAACCAGCTCGACGTCAGGCGTCATTCATCGCATTGCGTTCTAGTTGCCGGAATGCCCGGGGTGGTATGACATTTGCTGCATCGGCAGTCGGCTCGGCATTTAGGAGAAGTACATGCACAGCATCGTCTGCATCAAACAGGTCCCCGACTCCGCGCAAATCCGCGTGCACCCTGTTACGAATACGATTATGCGCCAGGGTGTGCCTACAATCATCAACCCATATGATCTCTTTGCACTGGAAGCTGCGCTCGAGCTAAGAGATAAATTCGGCGGCGAAATCACCGTCCTGACAATGGGGCCACCGTCGGCCGAAGAATCTCTCCGAAAGGCACTAACATTTGGTGCCGATCGCGCTGTCTTGCTCACCGACCGTAGCTTCGCGGGCTCCGATACGCTGGCGACGAGTTACGCGTTGGCCTGCGCGATTCGCAACATCGAGAGAGAATATGGCCCACCGGACGTCATATTCACTGGCAAGCAGACGATCGACGGCGATACGGCGCAGGTGGGACCTGGCATTGCAAGGCGGCTCGGAGTCCAGCAGCTTACTTATGTTTCCACAATCAAAGCGTTAGACTTCAAGCTACGCACCATCGAGGCCGAACGACGCTGCGAAGGAGGCGTCCAGGTGTTGCGTTCGAAGCTGCCGTGTCTCGTCAGCATGTTAGAGGCAACAAATCAAATTCGTCGCGGCGCAATGACAGATGCTTTGCGTGCCGCCCGTACCGCAATCGTGAAATGGAGCGCCCAAAGCGCCGGCGTGGATGACATGACCAATTGCGGTCTGAGGGGTTCGCCGACCGTCGTCAAACGTGTTTTCGCGCCCTCCGCGCGAGCGGAGAAAGCGACGTGGGTGGAGGCGGCCGAGCAGCCGGCGCAAGCATTGATCGACGCTATGTTCAAGCGCAACCCTATGCTCGAAACGGAGCTCGCACAGCTCGCCTCATCTGCGCAAGCACGCGGTGCGTGAAGTCACGGCTGATCGAGCGCAGCGAGCAACAGCCTGGGTCTGGTTACGCATTGGCCCATCGCTCGTTGTACAGGCACGACCAAACTTCTCGACCACTCCCCGCCAGATGCGACAAGAAGGTGAGCCTTCAACCTGCGTATCCGAGCGCCGAGAGGTCGGTATCGGACCAGGACACAAGACGGCCCGCTACGCTAACGTTTGTCGCGTACCTGCGAGACGACCAGTCCGCTGGGGAATTCACGCAGCCCGACGATGTGCGCGTTCGAGTTTTGTGGCGGCCGCACAGAATATCAGAGCGTGGAGCTCGCGCGAGGGATCCCAGTCCTCGCGCGAAATCCGCCGTGTTTCACGCGACTGCAAGTGCGGGCAGCGCACCGTCCGACCACAGGACGGAACCGAGGTTGGCTGATAAGCTCAGCCTTTCCCGGTCAACATCACCGCCAGCTCGTCCCTATACTGCCCCAGATCACATAGGAAGAACGGTGATCGGCAGAACGGCCGCGCACCATCGTGAAAATCACCGCAGGGATAGTCGCGCACCAACTTCAGTTCAGCCTTGGGCCCCCAACGTCCCGCGGGCGCGCGTGCTAACGCGTGGTAAATTGCGCGCTTGCCGCCGGGTTAGGCCGCTCGGGTCGCAACGGCTTTCGCAACTCTCTTGGTGTTTCCTGGATAAATCGTGAGCGCGGCGATAATGCCGAGCAAAGCCGCAAACATCAACCAGAAACCGGGCGACGCCTTGTCATCTGTCCGGTCGATCAGCCAGGTCGATGCAAGCGGCGTAAACGTGCCAAACAGAGCCGCGGCGAGTGCGAACGCCAAAGAAAAGCAAGTTGTGCGAATGTGCTTCGGCACGATTTCGACCAGAGCGCCCAACATGGCGCCGCTATAGGTGCCAAAGTAGAACGAGAACATCATCTCAACGATCAGCATCTTGCCAAAGCTTGGGTCCGTTACAAGCCAAGACAACGCTGGATATGCAGTCACCAAGGCAACGCCGGCAATGGTCAGCAGGACCGGTTTCCGGCCGATTCTGTCGGAAATCGCGCCGCCAATTGGGTTCCAGATGAAGTTCGTCACCGCGACCAAAAGCGTCACCAAGAGCGTGTTCTGCGAGGACAACTGCAATACGTGCCTGCCGAACGTAGGCGTGTACACCGTCACGAAATAGAATGTCGTGGTCGTCAGCATCGCGATCATCATGCCGAGAATGACGATGCGCCAGTTCGCAACTGTGGAGGCAAAGACCTCGCGGGCCGTTGGGTGGTTCTTCATGACCAGAAACTCCGGAGTTTCCTCAAGCGTCCGGCGCAGGAAGAAGATAAGCGGTACGATCAAGCAGCCAAGGAAGAAGGGGATCCGCCAGCCCCAAGCGGCAACCATTTCGGCCGGAAGTGCTTCGCTCAAAAAATATCCGATAAGAGCCGCGACAAAGATCGCAACCTGCTGGCTCGAGGACTGGAAAGATGTGTAAAAGCCGCGGTTGCCCGGAGTGGCAATCTCGGAGAGGTAAACGGAAACACCACCAACCTCAACGCCGGCAGAAAAGCCCTGCAACAGCCGTCCGAACAGCACGATCGCAGGTGCGGCAATGCCGATCGTCGCATAGCCCGGACAAAAGGCGATGATGATGGTGCCAATGGCCATGATCGAAAGCGTGATGATCAGGCCTTGCCGACGGCCAATCTGATCAATATAGGCTCCAAGCACGATCGCACCAACAGGTCGCATCAAGGCACCCAACCAGAACACACCGAAGGTGTTAAGCAGTGAAGCGGTTTCGCTTCCTGATGGAAAGAACGCGTTTCCGATCGCACTGGCGTAGAACCCGAACAAGAAGAAGTCGAACTGCTCGAGGAAGTTGCCGCTCGTGGCACGTAATATGGCGCCAATGCGCGATTTGGCATTTGAGGCGTGCGCAATGGGCGCTGGTGACATGCGAGTTTCCTCTCGATTTTGAAATGGCCGCTTCCGGAGAAAATCTCACGGCAGCCGCGTGCAGTTTCATGGCCGCGAATCGGCCATCAGGGCACTATCGACCAAGCCGTAAGCGCCTGACGTTTCCGGCATATTTTCGGCAATTGCCGCCAAACTCTCACAATTTCGCTCGTTATTCCGCTCGTGCAGCAGGAGTGACTCTCAAGCTACTGAAGCCTCGGAGCGGTTTCGGTGACAGGCTTGTTGTCTGTGGCCTAGCCGAAGTTCTCATCGAGCGCACCGATATGCAGTAAAAGGGGGGAAGGACGAGATGGGACCAGGTCGCATCACCTTGCCTTATTCGACGGTTACCGATTTCGCGAGGTTTCGGGGTTGGTCGACGTCCGTGCCCATGAGGATGGCCGTGTGGTAGGCCAGGAGCTGCACCGGAATCGCATAGACTATCGAGGTAAATGTCGCACCCATCTCCGGCAGCACAATGGTCGCGAGCGAATCCATGGACACCTCTGCGGCTCCCCTGACGTCCGTTATCAAGATAATCTTGCCACCGCGTGCGGCGACCTCCTGCATGTTCGAGAGGGTCTTTTCGAACACCCGGTCGGAAGGAGCGATGACGATTACGGGAACACTCTCGTCGACCAAGGCGATCGGGCCGTGCTTGAGCTCTCCGGCCGCATAGCCCTCGGCGTGAATATAGGAAATCTCCTTAAGCTTGAGTGCCCCTTCCAGGGCCAGTGGAAACGACGTGCCGCGACCAAGATATAGCACGTCACGCGATTTGCTGATGTCGCGTGCGAGCTTCTCGATCTGTGGCTCGCTGGCAAGCGCCGCGCTAATTAGCCGAGGAAGTTCGATCAGCTCGCGTACAAGATCGATGCTGGCGCTCTCCGACAATTCACCGCGCGCCTCACCCGCAGCGACCGCAAGCGCCGCCAGGACGACCAGCTGGCATGTGAACGCCTTGGTCGAGGCAACGCCAATTTCGGGCCCCGCGAGTATCTGCAATACTGTCCCGCTTTCGCGCGCAATGGTCGAACTCAGTACGTTCACGATCGAGAGGGTATGCAGACCTTGCGATTTGGCATAGCGGAGCGCAGCCAGCGTATCGGCCGTCTCGCCGGACTGCGAGATGAAGATAGCAAGATCTCCCTTGCGCATCGGCGCCTCACGATAGCGAAATTCGGAGGCGACATCGAGCTCGACCGGAATACGAGCCAGCCGCTCGAACCAGTATTTGGCGATGTGGCCGGCGTAGCCGGCCGTACCGCAAGCCGTGACCGAGATATGTCCGATCTCATTGAAATCGAACGGAAGCTCCTGCGGCAGTACCACGCTCTCGGTGGCACTATCGACGTAATGGGCAAGCGTATGCCCGATCACCTCTGGCTGTTCGTGGATTTCCTTCGCCATGAAGTGCCGGTAGTTCGCTTTATCGACGAGAGCCGACGACGCGCCAGAGTTCACCACATCCCGGCGGACGACTGTGCCTTGTGCGTCGTAGACCACGCTGAAGTTGCGGTTGAGCACAGCCCAATCGCCATCCTCAAGGTAGGTGATCGAGTCGGTAAGGGGCGCGAGCGCGATAGCATCCGATCCGAGATACATTTCGCCTTCGCCATGCCCGATCGCGAGTGGTGAGCCCTTGCGCGCACCGATCATGAGGTCGTGTCGACCCTTGAACAGGATTGCAAGCGCAAACGGGCCCACTAGCCGTGGCAGCGACGCTTTTACTGCCTCCTGCGGCGAGCAGCCATTCTTCAGATAAGAGTCGATGAGATGTGCCACCACCTCCGTGTCTGTTTCAGAGGCGAAACAAGCGCCATGCTGTTTCAGCTCCGCGCGCAGCTCGCGGAAATTCTCGATTATGCCGTTATGGACGACCGCAACATTGTCCGTTGCATGCGGATGAGCATTGTGCTCGGTCGGCTTGCCGTGAGTAGCCCAGCGCGTGTGCCCGATCCCGACATGGCCTGAGGGTGGATGGCAGCGAACGCGCGTCTCAAGGTTCCGCAGCTTCCCCTCGGCGCGTCGAAGTTCGATATGATTTCCTTTGAGCGTTCCGATGCCTGCTGAGTCGTAGCCGCGATACTCCAGCCGTTTTAGTGAATCGATGAGTCGATCCGCGACCGGACCGCGCCCCAAGATGCCAACAATTCCGCACATGCTAATCAGTTTACCTCAAGTTCAACACAGAGCGGGCCGGAAGGCGCGCCTGACCAATTCACTCGCTAGTATCGGCCAAGCTAGCCGTGCCTGCCCTCCATCGGGCCTGCGTCACCAGCAGGCGCGCGAGCTCCAAGCAAAGCGTGGAGCCCTGTCGAATTCTCCGGGAGTATCCTAAAGCAACTTTCTGGACGGACAATGAGCCCCGTCAGCGGCTAGCAGCGCATGATTACTCCGTTTGTCCCGATGTAGCCGATAGCGACAAGAAGGTCTCGTAGGTCTGCCGCATTCCATCTGCAAGCCATGTTCTCGCGCGCCAGCCGAGTTTGTCGAGACGGCCGACATCGAGCAGCTTGCGCGGTGTGCCGTCGGGACGCGAGGTATCGAAACTGATTTCGCCCTGGTAGCCGACGATTTCGGCAACGACACGCGCGAATTCGGTGATAGTGATGTCCTCACCGGTGCCGATGTTGATCAGCTCGGCACTCGAATAGGTCTTCATCAGGTGCACGCAGGCATCCGCCATGTCGTCGACATAAAGGAACTCGCGCCGCGGCGTGCCGGTGCCCCAGACCACGACATTCTTCGCGCCAGAAACCTTGGCCTCGTGGAAGCGGCGGATCAGGGCGGCGACCACGTGGCTATACTCGGGATGATAATTGTCGCCAGGGCCGTAGAGATTGGTCGGCATCACGCTGATGAAGTCGGATCCATACTGCGCGCGATAGGCCTCGATCATCTTGATGCCGGCAATCTTGGCGATCGCATAGGGCTCGTTGGTGGGCTCCAGCGGACCGGACATCACCGAGTCCTCGCGCAAGGGCTGCGGAGCCAGCTTCGGATAGATGCAGGAGGAGCCGAGAAACATCAGCTTCTCGGCGCCACTCAGATGCGCGGCATGGATCACGTTCGCCGCAATCGCGATGTTGTCATAGATGAATTCGGCGCGCAGCGTGGCGTTGGCGACGATGCCGCCGACCTTGGCAGCGGCTAGGAAAATCACCTGTGGCCGCACGCGCGCAAACCAGTCGAACACGGCCGCTTGATTGCAGAGATCGACCTCGCGCCGGTCCACCGTCACGAGATTCACGTCCTCCCGTGCGAGCCGGCGCACAACCGCACTGCCGACCATGCCGCGATGACCCGCGACGTAGACGCTTTTGCCCTTCAGCTCAAACCGTGCGTTTGCCACCGGCCCCATCCCGTTTGGCGTCCGCCAGGTCGCTCGCCATCATCTCCGCGACGAGCTCTGCAAAGCTCCGCTTCGGCGTCCAGCCGAGCACCTCGCGCGCCTTGCTGGCGTCGCCGACGAGGAGATCGACCTCGGTGGGGCGGAAATAGGTCGGATCGATCTTCACCACCGTCTTGCCGCTCGTCTCGTCCACGCCGGTCTCCTCGACGCCTGCCCCGCGCCATGCAATGCGGCGGCCGAGCTGGGCGAACGATAGCTCGACCATCTCGCGCACCGAGTGCATCTCGCCGGTGGCGAGCACGAAATCGTCGGGATTGTCGGCCTGCAGGATCTTGTGCATGCCCTCGACATAGTCGCGCGCATGGCCCCAGTCGCGCTTGGCTTCGAGATTGCCGAGATAGAGCGTCTCCTCCAGCCCGACCTCGATACGGGCGACTGCGCGCGTGATCTTGCGGGTCACAAACGTCTCACCGCGGATCGGGCTCTCGTGATTGAACAGGATGCCGTTGCTCGCAAACATGCCATAGGCTTCGCGGTAGTTCACCGTGATCCAGTAGCCGTAGAGTTTTGCCACGCCGTAGGGCGAGCGCGGATAGAACGGCGTGGTCTCCTTCTGCGGGATCTCCTGGACGAGGCCGTAGAGCTCGGAGGTCGAAGCCTGGTAGAACCGCGTCTCCTTCTCCATGCCGAGGATGCGGATTGCTTCCAGCAGGCGGAGTACGCCGATGCCGTCGGCATTGGCCGTGTATTCCGGGCTCTCGAAGCTGACGGCGACGTGGCTCTGGGCGGCGAGATTGTAGATCTCGGTCGGCCGGATCTGCTGCACCAGGCGGATCAGATTGCTCGAGTCCGTCATGTCGCCGTAGTGCATCAGGAACGGCACGTTGCCGACATGAGGGTCCTGGTAGAGATGATCGACCCGCGCGGTGTTGAACGAGGACGAACGCCGCTTGATGCCGTGCACGACATAGCCGAGCGACAGCAGGTATTCGGCGAGATAGGCGCCGTCCTGGCCGGTCACGCCGGTGATCAGAGCGACCCGCCGTTTGCTCTCGTGGTTTAACAAGTCATCTCTCTGCGCAGGTTAATGTCGTTCCCCGATCGACGACGTCAATCGCGTCTGGCTCTTCCAATGCGGAAGCGTCACGCTCTCGATCTGCCGAAGTGTGGACCCTCTACAGGCATTGCGCCGATTGCTCAACTGTACTGAGGTAAACCTTCCACGGCGAAAGGGTTTTGAAGGACTATACGAAAGTTTGTAGTCCGGCAGATCTCGTCTGGCCTTCGTCAGGCGCTTCTCTATCGTTTAGGTGCGACCATTGCGGCGCAGCTAAGGGGTAAGCAGACCGTTTGGCCGTGAAGCTCCCACAGTCGCTCGGTGCTCAGCTCGCGCGTCAAGCCAGGGAGTTTCCCTCATTTCTTGTCCTTACCTGAGAGCTTACCAGTCTTGCTGTTCATCCAGTGCAACTGCGAGCAAACCGGGCCAACAAAGCCTAGAAATTCGCTCTCTGTCGCGCAGCCCTTATCATTATCGATCCATTTCTGAACAATCATGTTGGCAATCGGGCAAGCAAAAGTGAAGGCGCGCATATTGGCTCTGTGCTGTTTGAGTTCATAGCAAATGCATGAATGAGGCAGGTGCACCTGCTTTACCAAACCTCAAGGGAGATTATCGCGACTAGCCGTGTGCTCTGCCCCCCTACGACGAATACAGTTGCGGAAACAATCTGGCGGTTCATTGCGCGCGAGTGCGTCTCGGAGTGGACAATAATGGTGCGTGTAGCGCGCGGACGACGGCGGTACTATGGACAGGCGAAGACCGGATGTGCGTGAACAAGCCGGCTTGAGCGCAGCCGGTGTCATTGAAACGGTTAGCTGATCCCGAGCGCCCCTTCTGTTATCGATACGGCGGCAAGGTCCCGGTTCTTGAGCCCGCTTTCGGGGAAACCACCCGGAGTGACGGATCAATCGCGTTCTATCTCAATTATCGCACTTGATTTGCAGCCCCTCCGAGAAAGAGTTGGGATGAGCTGCGCGCGAAGGACGTCGAGCTGGGCCATTTAACCACGCGCCGCCTGCTCGAATGCGACAAAAGCAGCGTAAGCTTAGAGGCACACCCTCGAAGTGGATCGCCCGCTTATTGAGTTCGAACGCCGCGTTGCGCTCAATCAAGGCCGAAATCTTCGGTCGCTCGCGGGTCTAGACTTGCACATCATTTCCTTTCCGAGGCGCTCACATGAGCTCTCAACACTCGTTCGTCAGGTCTCATTGCCTAGAGCGGCGCTCGGCCTTGGGGCAATTGTCGGGCCTGCATGTGGAGCAGATCCAGCTCGCGGAGTACCGGCAGCTCTCTTGCTGCCGCAATAGGCGCTGCCGAAGGCCAGCAGCTGCGCGCGCTCCTCTTGGTCATCTAGTCTGCTTTCTTTCAAGGACGCCGCGTCCGTCCGACCATGGCATGACGTGCATTCGGGCATGGTGATAAGCGCACCATGATGACAGCTTTTGGCGCGGTCCCCTCACAACGGGTTCGCCGCACATATACGCCGTTCCAGGATCGCCATTCTTGAAGCCGACAATGGCCCGGCATTGGCCCTCACAGTGATCGACGAGCAAGACCCTGTTGGATTTATCGGGTCTTCTCACATTACCGCTCCGGGACAGCGCACAATCTCCCGGCGGCTCGTTGGGCACTCGGTGCCCGCAAAAGTCTTTCGAAGCCTCCAATGGTGGATTGGTCCTTCTTACATGTGAGCGATGGTGTCTTCATACGGCTCGGCCAGTTTCGTTGACAGAACAGAAATAGCGTCCTTCGCACTCAGCGCGATCCTCGAGCCGCTTTGGCAGAAGACCTCTCATCGCACGCGATCGCGCTCCGCTTTAGCCCACAGGAATTCTGAAGCGGCCGAAGATTGATGCTACCTAGCGGCGCACTCTACAATCTGACGCTACGTGCGGTTCAATCCCCCTGGGGCTAATCGCGTGAATATGTCAAACTCGTATTTGTTCGCCGGCAGCCAGCCGCGAAGCGAGGCAGGCGCTTTACCAGATCAGCTGGCTTTCGATATTCGTGGTCTGCGGAATCGCGCAGCTCAGGTCCGCTGAGTTGTGCGCGCATAGCGACGCCGAGCTGTGAGGCTGCTCATCGCTAGACGACGAGTGACCAGCGAGTCCCTGAAGTTCTTGGAACGTCCATGGGATAGGAGCTGCCTCGCCGCCGGAATCAATCGTCCATGGCGAGAAGGCTCTCTCTCGCGTGTGTGCGAATTGGCTTCGGCCTATCCAGCCGAGCTTCCGCTCTCACTGTTCCCGGGACTTTGTGGAGCCGCGGCGGCCGGGCGGAATAGGAACCAAGATTAAACGGGAGCGCGCTATTCTCGTGTGAGCCGAATTCTGGGCACCAACAGTGACTTCGCCGTTCTCGACAAGTTTGAGCTATCGACCTCGAAAGGCACGTCAGGTCATCGATCATTGAGGGTTCGATACCTGTGGGAAGATCTGCCTGGCCGTCATAC
The DNA here is from genome assembly GCF_055807515.1 of Bradyrhizobium sp. Kon69. NCBI lineage: Bacteria > Pseudomonadati > Pseudomonadota > Alphaproteobacteria > Hyphomicrobiales > Nitrobacteraceae > Bradyrhizobium > Bradyrhizobium sp. Kon69. Next base: position 52,916 of record NZ_JBVVOS010000039.1, read on the forward strand.
GTTTGGAAAGGCCACCAAGCGGTGCTCAGCCCTGGTCCCGTTGAGTATCGCGGCTTGGGTCCAGATTGGCGTGTTTGCTACAATCGTGGTTGGTACCAGAGAGTTGCTATTGGGATCTGCAACTTCAGATCGGCCGAAGCGAAAGACGACGGTTCTGGAGGCAATCAGACGTCTCATGGAACGAGCAGCGTAGTTGGCCATCCTCTCTGATGGGCCGCCAAGGCCTTCGTAGGGGGCGCCGATCGGCGTTCCCGCCACTCATCTTGAGGCGCGAGCGATTGTTAGGCCGGCATTCTCTAGCGCATCCAAAATCCTATCAGCCGCCGCCCGCGGGTCGGGCTGCTCCTCTCCGCTCACGTTACAGGCCAACGTAGCAGCGATGATCTCGTGCGCCGTTTTGCGCTGGAGGCAATCGTACTCGGCATGCTCACCACAAGCATTGCAGGTGATCACTGGTCGGCCAGTCCAGGGATCGTGCATTGCGACCTCGCACCAGCTTTCTGTATGACATTTCGGGCAGAGCATAGATCGAGAGTTCCCTTGAGGTCAGAGCTCGCGCGCTACGTGGTCATCACTTGAACGACTACTTGGTAGCCGTTGCTGCAGAAGCATTGATACTCCGAAGGCCGTGTCGCCTGTCCGCGAAACGAAAACCACGATCGAGACCAGCCCGGAGGCCGCCCAGGCACCCGAAGGGGTTCCGGCGTGAGCGACCAGTTGACGCATCTCTGGCGACAATGCCTTCGATCGCGCCGCCTCGGTGCGCTTCTGGAACCGACGTCGGACGGATCACGGCGAGCATCGGCACATGAACGCTGAGAGACGATCGTCGAGCGCATCCGGCAAAGGGCTCTCAGTCGCGATCTTGACCGCGGCTTCACGAAGCGCCGGCTCATCCGGCCACTTGCTAAAGCCGTTCTCCAACTTTCATTCCACTCTGAGCAGCAAGGCGCTGATCTCCGGACGGCGACCTCCGCCGTGAGCAATATCTCAAATCGGGCAATCGCCACGCGGCGATGCTGTTCGATCTTAGAAACCAGTTCTGCCGGTTCCCGAGATCTTGCAGCGAGTCGCCGAGGCCGCCTCAACTGAGGCGTTTGGGGCCGCCGCGGGCGTTCTCAAATCTGAGCTCCAAATCACACATTCCCAATTTTGTCGCCCGGAAGCTGTTGTACGGCTAGGCGCGCTCGCCAGCGGCATGAAGACCTTACAATCTGACGCTACGTCCGATTCAAGCCCTTATGTTGAGAGTCGGCCATTTGGCACGGGGACCTGACGCGAATCCAATCTCCATTATCATTTTGCGTTGGCGCGATGTTTTCAAGTGGGCGTTCTCAACTGAGAAGACCGTAGTGAAGATTACTCGACTCGCTTGGGCCTATTGCGAGTGGCTTGGTCGCATCTCAGACATCGACAGAGCGGACGGTAGATGAAGGCGAATGAGGTGCGTTTGCGAAAGCGAGCCTACGGGATCTTACGTAGGTCATGTGTCGCATTTTCTTGATCTAAATATTGCATCGTCTTTTGCATGAAGCAGAAGAAGCCATTCTCCGACGCCAAACATTGGCGAGGGCGTGCGGAAGCGACGCGAGTAAAAGCGGAGTCGCTCGAGGACGACACATCCAGATGCAGGCTCCTCAAGGTCGCTGAGGAATATGATAAGTTGGCCCGCCTCGCGGAGGGGCAGCAGAGAAATGGGGTTGACGGGCAGTTCTGATCGCCGCCGGAGCGATCGTTGCATCGAAGGTCAATGCGTCGCGATCGCGGCGCGGAAGCCTCTCCGTGGGACGGCTCTCGGGTTGAACTGCGAAACGCCCTCATACGGTAACGCCGATGAGCGAGGCTGTTCAAAAGTGCGGTCCGCGCGTCCGAGCCTCTGGCCGTGAATCAATTGTGAGTAAGGTTGGTCGGCCACATAGATGACGCATTGACGGTGTCTCAGGCGACAAGCCGGCTAACCCTGGACATGAGAAGGAATGAGATGAAGCCCACCGTCAGATCGTCGCAAGAGCGAAATTGCAAGCCTCTCGCTCGACGAACTGTCGAAGCATCGGCCTCGCCTTGCATCATCTGCTGAAGCCGGCCACGTGTCTTTGGGTGACAAACTAGCGGATCCCCGGATCATGCCACGCGAATTGGCTTCCGCCGCCATTTTGGCTATGAAGCGTTTCAGTCGAATTGTGGCATCTTGCACCAACACTGTTAGCTCAACGCCATAACGTTACTTGCTAAGGCGAAGAGGCGAGCGGAAGCTCCTGCTGGCAGCTTGCGTAGCCAAACCGGGCGTAGATTGTCTGCGCGGATCGTGTGAGTCAGGCAAGTTCGCAGCAAGTCACGCATGACGTGAAAATACAAATGATAATTACGGTCGAAAGACCAACCACAACAGAAATCTTCGGTGGACGATTCCGGACAGAACCGATGTTCTTCATCCAGGTAAGTTGGTGCGGGTGATCAGGAGTATCTGGGACGGGCCATGCCGAGTAGCAGCCGCACGATGGAAGTGTCGGACGACACGTGTGGTGCCGGAGTCAACTCTGTCGGTCGAAACAAGGAGAACGCGTGAGGAAACAAATTGCGGAAAGACTCGAGGCGGGGCGCGTAAGCGATGGCCGATTCGCCACCGCACCGGGATCTGGTCCTTCCGGTCTCTTCTACGTGCAGGGGCCTTGTGGCTGTCAACTCAAGATCATCGGCTTCGTCCGTCCGGGATGGGAGCATGTCTCAGTGTCGACGCCACGGCGTTCTCCAAATTGGGACGAAATGTGCCTCGTCAAAGATCTGTTTTGGGATCAGGAGGAATGCGTGATGCAGCTGCATCCTCCTCGTTCGCAGTATGTGAACAATAGTCGCTATTGCTTGCATCTCTGGAGGCCGACACGTCAGGTTATTCCGATGCCTTCCGCAGCTTTCGTGGGCATCGTCGGGCTCGGGCCGTCTGAAGCGGCAATTCTGTTTGGGCAGGTGAGTGCCGGGTCATAACGGATCTCGCCGCGTCGGTGTAAAGTCGAGCGGCGGTAAAGTACTCTGCTGTTTCCCGCAGATCATCTTGGAGAGTCCAGGGGGATGTGCGCAGCGGGCGACGAGCACACGGTCGGTGACGAATTAAATTAGATCCGTCGCTCCGTTATACATGTGGCGCGGCCAAACCACATTTGTATCAGGAAACGATCCTATGGGGCGCAACCACGCATAGGCTGGTTGCCTTAGTGAGGCGTGTCGGGGAATGTTGTTGCGCGTGCCTCGATCTGCGAGGAGGTCCTGCATGAGAGGGCGGCTATTAGGCTGATGCGGGCGCCATCCCGGGTGCAACTCGGCGATTATTCTCGTTTAATCCCGGGCAAGAGTGTTGCTTTGCGGAGCTACGCACGACGGTATCGTCTGTATGATCGAGCGAAAGTCTCGGGGGATGCTGTGGAAGGCGAAGGCAATAGCGGCCACCAGAGCGCGCCGGTCCACCTGGCAACGTGCCGCGGTGGAAGGGTTTACGCGCTTCTATTTGCTGACCTTCTATTTCAGGCCCACACCGTTCATCGCGGCGATTTCCACCCAAATCACGTCGAAACCGCAAGCCTGCTTAGCATTAAGACGTCTCCCTCCGGTGACGGCCGCCTTGTCAGGTTAAGGTGAGTGCTGTGTAACAGCGCTTATGGACAGCAATAAGTG